>PWWI01000284.1 GCA_003561535.1 Nitriliruptoraceae bacterium | reverse complement strand
TTGTCGAGGTGCATGTACTCGCTGCACGGGTTCGAGCCGTTGATCCGCCCCGACTCCGGCGAGGTGTGCCAGTCGTTGATGGTGGTGTCGTACTGCAGCCCGGGGTCGGCGCACTCCCACGAGGCCTGGGAGATCTGACGCATGACGTCGCGAGCGTCCTTCTCCTCGAGCACTTCGCCGGTGGTGACGGCGCGGACCGGGTAGGTGGTCCCGGCCTCGTAGGCCTGCATGAACTCATCGGTGACGCGGACGGAGTTGTTGGCGTTCTGGAACTGGACCGAGGCGTAGTCCTCACCGTCGAGGTCCATGTCGAAGCCGGCCTCACGCAGCGCGCGGATCTTGTGCTCCTCCCGCGCCTTGGTCCAGATGAAGTCCTCGATGTCGGGGTGGTCGACGTTGAGGATCACCATCTTGGCCGCGCGGCGGGTCTTGCCGCCGGACTTGATGGTGCCCGCGCTGGCGTCGGCACCTCGCATGAAGCTGACCGGGCCAGAGGCTTCACCGCCGCCCTTGAGGATCTCCTTGGAGGAGCGGATCGATGACAGGTTGATGCCGGCGCCCGAGCCGCCCTTGAAGATCGTGCCCTCCTCGACGTACCAGTTGAGGATCGACGACATCGTGTCCTCGACGGCGAGGATGAAACAGGCGGAGCACTGCGGCTGCTCCTCGACGCCGACGTTGAACCACACGGGGGAGTTGAAGGCCGCCTTCTGGTTGACGAGCAGGTGCTTGAGTTCGGCGTTGAACACCTCCGCCGAGTCCTCGTCGACGAAGTAGCCGCCGTCGATGCCCCAGCCGGTGATGGTGTCGGCGACCCGATCGACCATCTGCTTGACCGAGTGCTCACGCTCCGGCGTGCCGAGCGTCCCGCGGAAGTACTTCTGCGAGACGATCTGGGTGGCCATCATCGACCAGCTCTTGGGGAACTCGACCCCGCGCTGCTCGAAGGAGGTGGAGCCGTCCCGCCAGTTGGTCAGGATGGCGTCACGGAGCTCCCACTCCAACTCGTCGTAGGGGTGGGTGCCCTCACGGGTGAAGAAGCGTCGGAGCTGCAGGCCGCGACGGCCCTGCCGCTCCGCGACCTCGAGTGGTTGCGTCGGCTGGTCGGTGTCGACGTCGATCACGGTCGGGTCGTCTGCTCGGGTGGTGTCGGCCATCGGTCTTCGGCTCCTCGTCCATGGCACCCGGCGGTCGATCGTTGACCAGCAACGGGCGGTGCTCGGCTCGGTCTCTCGGCTCACACCTCGGGAACTACAAACGTGCAAGTCGGGAGCGCACTGAACCGCTCGGGGAGACGGTACGCAAGCACCTGTTCCGGGACCCAGCCCCACCGACCCACAACCTGTGGTGGTGGTTCGGCGTCACCGACCACAAGATATTGTGTTCCCACAGGCCCTCCCCTGCTCGTCCCTCCCATCATCCCCAACGGATGGGCAGGTTGTCCACAGGTCCGTGCACCGCTTCCCATCGGCAAGCAGCGCGCTGAGTGCACACCGTGACGTGCACCTGCGCACGCTCTGGCTCGGGAGCGACCGGACCCACCACGTCGCCGTTCCTGTCGAGCACCGCCCTACTGCCGTAGCATCCCGCCACCGTCCGTCCCCACACCGGAGAGCACCGATGGCGACCGAGGGCGATCACGCCTCCGACCCGAGCTCGAGCGCGGACGACCTCGGGGCGACCGGCGACCACGTGGACGACGCGGCCGTCGACGGTCCCGCCACCAGCCGCTCCGCGGATGCCGGCGAGCACGGACCGGCCGATCCCGACGCCGACGCGCTGGTCGTCGAGCGGGGCGGCGACCAACGGGTCCCGACCTGGCTCGACACCGCGGTGCAGTACACCTGGCGCGGGATCGTGCTGCTCGCGGGCCTGGCGGTGCTGATCGTCGCGATGACCCGCCTCTACCTCGTCACCCTGCCGGTGATCATCGCGCTGATCCTGTCCACGCTGTGCGTCCCACCGGCACGCCGGCTCGAGCGGGCCGGCTGGCCGAGGATCGCCGCCGCCGGCCTCGTGGTCGTCGGCGGCGTGGGTTCCTTCTTCGGGATCATCGCGCTGATGACCCCGGCGTTCGTCTCCCAGATCCAGGAACTGGGACCCACGGTCGCGGAAGGCTTCAACCAGTTGGTGCTCTGGCTGCAGGAGGGCCCGATCGGCTACGACCGAGAGCAGCTGGACGAGCTCCTGGCGACCGTGATGGACACCGTCTCCGGCGCCGCCGGCACGATCGCGGCCCAGGTCGGGACACTGGCGTTCGCGATCGTCGAGGGCTTCACCGCACTGGTGCTCGCGCTGGTGCTGCTGTTCTTCTTCGTCAAGGACGGCGAGCAACTGGTCGCCTGGTTCCTGAGGCTGACCCCGTCCGCTCACCGGGATGACATACGGGCGGCGGGCCAGCGCGGCTGGGTCGCGCTCTCGGGCTTCGTCCGCGGGACCTCACTGGTCGCCCTCATCGACGCCGTCGGGATCGGCATCGGGTTGCTGATCCTGGACGTTCCTCTGGTCCTGCCGTTGTCGGTGCTGGTGTTCTTCGGCGGGTTCGTCCCGGTGATCGGCGCCTTCGTCACCGGCCTGCTCGCGGTGCTCGTCGCCTTGGCCGATCAGGGTCTGCAGACGGCCATCATCATGGCGCTGATCGTGCTCGCGGTGCAGCAGATCGAGTCGAACCTGCTCCAGCCGACGATCATGAAGCGGGCGGTCTCCCTGCACCCCGTCGTGATCCTGGGCGTCCTGACGGCGGGTGCGGTCCTGATCGGCATCGTCGGAGCGTTCCTGGCCGTGCCGGTGACCGCCGTGCTGGCGGCGGTCGGGAACGAGCTGCGCATCCGCCACGAGCTCCGGAGCAAGGGCCATCGGCTCGGACCGACCCCCGCCGGCGGCCCGGGCGTGGATCCGGAGACGCTCAAGGCACAGTTCCCCGAGGAGACCCAGCTGCGCGCCGCAGCGCGCCGAGGTGACGCTGCCGACGCCGAAAGCCCAGCTCGCCGCCGCAGGGGACGTCGCCGCATGCGGGTCAAGGTCGATGACGAAGGCGAGACCGTGGCACGGACCACGAGCGGGACGGTCAGCGCCACCCCCGACGACGGCGCCCGCTCGACCGACGATCCCGACCCGGCCGGCACGCGGACCGAGGGCAGCTGAACCACGGCCCCGTCGGAGAGCACGCCACGGGCGCGGTCCGCGGCGTCGGCCGCCTTCATGCTGCGCTCCTGCTGACCAGCGCCATAAGCCAGCGCCCATCGGCCAGCGCCATAAGCCAGCGCCCATCGGCCAGCGCGATCAGCCACCGTCACGGCGCCGGAGCTCGGTCCCGTCGTCCAGCCACCGGACGACGGACCGCCGGGGACCACCGACCCGGTGGCGGCTCCCTCACCCGCCGACCCCCCAACCAGGCGCGTGCCGCGGCCGCGGCACCATCGATCCGAGCAACGCCGCGACAGCGAGCACCCGGTCCTCGCGGCCGACGTCGGCGACGATCTGCACCGACAGTGGCCGGCCACCCTCCTCCCATAGGGGCACGACGGCGGACGGGATGTCGGCGAGGTTCCACACAGCCGTGAACGGGAAGGCGGACAGGTTGGCGGCGATGTTGGCCGCCCATGGCCGTGTGTGCCAGGCGGTGGCTGACGGCTGCGCGCGGGCGAAGGCCGGGGTCAGCAGCACGTCGTGCTCCGCGAAGAAGGGGGCCACCCGCTCGCGCCACCGGAGCACGTCGTCGTCGGTCACCTCGACGACCTTGGCGAGCCGTTCCCCCGCAGCGACGTGGGCGCGGGTGCGAGGCTGCAGGAGCTCGGGGGCGAGCTCGAGCGCGGCGACGTCCGCCGCGGCGCCCTGGGTCCACCGCGCCACGACCGCCTGGACGGTCGCACGGTCGTAGGGGGGGTCAGCACGCGTGACCTCGTGCCCTGCGTGGCGCAGGAGCCGGCCGGCCTCCAGGGCCGCCTCACGGTGGGCGTTGCTGACGGTGACCCCCGGGGCGGGCGCCCGCCAGGAGACGGCGACGTCCAGTGGTTCCGACAACGCGGCATCGAGAGCGAACCGCGCGCCGGACATCACCTCGGTCAGCAGCGCGGCGTCGGCGACCGTGGTGGCGAGGGGCCCGAACCGGGTCATCCCGAACCAGTGGGGGCGGCCCCCGAGTTCCGCGCCGAGGTGGGGTGCTCCCGGCCGGAAACCGACCACCCCGCAGGCGGCTGCGGGGATGCGGACCGAGCCGAGACCGTCGGTGCCCACGGCCAGCGGGACGACACCCGCCGAGACCGCCGCCGCCGCACCACCCGAGGACCCACCAGCGCTGCGCGTCGGGTCCCACGGGCTCACCACCGTCGCCGTCGGATCGTCCGAGGTACCCCACAGCGACAGCTCCGGTCCCCGGGTCTTGCCGAGGATCACCGCACCCGCGGCCTTCAGCCGCCGGACCAGCGGATCGTCCACTGATGCTGGTTCCTGGGAGGTCGCCAGCGAGCCGTGTCGGGTTGGTTCCCCCGCGAGGTCGATCACGTCCTTGACGGCGACCGGGACCCCGGCCAAGGGCAGGGTCGAGCGGTCGGGGTGCTGGTCGACCTCGTCCGCCTCGGCCAGGGCCGCCTGGCTCCTCACGGTGACGAAGGCGCCCAACCGATGTTCGACCTCCGCGAGGTGATCGAGGTGCTCCTGCACCACCGAGCGCGCCGAGCACTCCCCTGTCGACCCCCTGCGGGCGAGCTCGACGGCCGTGCGCCCCACGTGCTCCACCGACGACCTCCGCGTCACCCCGGCCCAGCGGCTGCTGCCACCGGGCCGCCACCCTAACGGGCATGATGCCGCGCACACACCACCTCCCGGGGGCGTCGCGACCGGATCGTGCCTTGCCACCGGGGAGCCCACGAGGCAGGGCTGACGGGTGTTCGTCCTCGTCGGCCGAGGGCGCAGAGACCGCACGCCCACGGGGGCTGCCGTGCAGTCTGCGCGCTTTCTGGCACCATGTGGTCGCTGCGCCGCCGGGTACCTGACCCGGCGGCTTGATGTGCGCGCGTTCGCGGGCACGAGCCCCACCGTCGGAGCATGCCGTGCCCAGGACCACCCACCGACCCGAGGTCCACCTCAGGGTCCTCGTCCCCGACGACGCTGCGTGGGTGGTCACCACCGACCGGTCCTCCGCCACGAACCTCGCCCGGCCCATCGGGTTCGTCGAGGACCGGTTGCGAGCCGAGCTCGAAGCCGGCGAGTGGGCCAGTGACCAGCGGTTCGGCTGGGCGATCATCATCGACGGGACGGCGTCCGGGTTCGCACTGGTCGACGACCTCGATCAGCGCGATGCCGAGCTCCTGCTGCGGATCGGCCCGAAGGCTCGCGGCAAGGGAGCCGGGCGGGAGGTGCTGCGGCAGTTGGCCGACCACCACTTCTCGGCCCAGCCCGAGCTCGTCCGCCTCACCGGCAGGGCGCACGAGCACAACGTGCCGATGCAGCGGGTGTTCAACGCGGCCGGGTTCCGGATGGAGGCCCGGTACCGGGACTCCTACGAGATGGCGAACGGCGCCCGGGCGTCGGAGTGGGGCTACGCGCTCACCCGCAGCGACTGGCAGGCCGGCCGTCACCGGACCGGGCTCTCCGGCTACGACCTGCACGGTCTCAGCTTCGAGCTCGAGGAGACGATCGAAGGGCCGGTGGCCACAGGGCTGCTGCTGCGTTTCCTACAGGAGGGCCGACGCGTGATCGGGCGGTACGACGGGGATCATCTCCTCGACGGTGAGGCCGCCGGGATCCTCGCGGGTGACCTGCTGCGCTACCGCTTCGTGCACACGGCCGAGCAGGGCCAGCAGGCCGAGGAGGTGCTCGGTCGGGGTCGGGCACGCCTCCAGCGCCGCAACGACGGGCGGCTCGAGATCGTCGACAAGTGGTCCGACGAGCGCGGATCCCACGGCCAGCGGGTGCTGGTGCAGCGCGTCACCACCGTCTGAGTCGTCCGGCTGCATCGTCCGACTGGCTCACCCGGCCACATCATCCGGCCACATCATCCGGCCACATCAGCCGACCACACCGACCCGGGTTCAGCCGCGGTGTCGCACGAGCGCCCGTGCGGCTCACCTCGCCGTCAGCTAGGGCAGGTCGGTCACGGCGATGTGGAGCGCGGATGCCAGCGCGTAGACGGTGTGGTCCTCGTCGACGACCGCCGCGCGTGCGCGCAACTTCCGACCGTCGAGGCCGTCGCAACGGGCGACGATCCTGAGCGGTTCAGCGGTGGGGACGTCACGGTAGAACTGCAGGCGGAACCCGGCGAGCAACGCACCGAGGTAGCCGGCGGCCCGCAGTTGCTCCATGCCGGCCCAGACCGTCGGGCAGTCGAGCACCGCAGCGACCATCACCGGATCGACCACCCCCGCCGCGCTACCAGCCAGCACCTCCTCCGCCACCCAGGGCTGCACGATCGTGTGCGCCGGGCCGGGCCGAGGATGCAGCCGCAGCCCGCAGGGGTGGGAGGGCGACGGTCCACACACGAAACAGCTCGGATACTCCTGCTGCGGCACGGCGTCGGGGAAGGGCACCGTCGCGAGCTCGAGCAGGTCGAGCCCCAGCGGTGCCGGGTCGTGGCCGGCGTACTCGACCTCGGCGCTGACCAGCAGGCAACCGTCATGGACGAGTTCGACCTGGTAACGACCCACCCCCTCCGCTCGGTGGACCCTGGTCCGGACCGTGCTGGCCAGCGGGGTCGGCGCGTGGAGCCGGGCCTCGACGCTGGTCAAGGGGGCACCGAAGGTGTCGGCCACCCGGGCGACCGGGGCGGTCACGCCCGCGGCCAAGCCCCCCTGCAGGATCCCCGGCGGGCCATCCAAGCCCTCCGGGACCAAGAGGGCGCGCTCCGCCCAGCCGTCGCCGACGCTCACGTCGGCGCCGAGCCGGAGCCCGAGCGCTGCTGGCCCTGCGGTGATGGTTGTGCTCATCTGCACCACCGTAGCCACCTTCGACGAACGGGAGCAGACCATGACGCGACGCTGGGGCATCATGGGGACCGGCATCATCGCTCACGCCTTCGCCGAGGCGATCCGGGCCGAGGGCGGATCGGTGGTCGCGGTGTCCTCGGCGACACCGGCACGTGCGCAGCGCTTCGCAGCCGCTCACGGCATCCCCGTCGCCGCCAGCCCTCACGGGGACCTGCTCCGGCACCGCGACGTCGAGGTGGTCTACATCGCCACCACCAACGAGCGGCACCACCTCGATGCGCACGCGTGCATCGCCGCGGGGGTTCCGGCCCTGGTGGAGAAGCCCTTCGCCCTGCACGCACCGGCGGCACGGGCGGTGCTCGAGGCGGCGAGCACCGCCGGGCTGTTCGTGGCTGAGGCGATGTGGACGCGGCTCCAACCTGCGACCCAGCGTCTCCACGCCGAGCTCGCCTCCGGCGTCATCGGTGAACCGACGGCCTTCCAGGCGTCCTTCGGTGTGGTGCTGAACAGCGATCCCTGGCGGCGGTGGCGCTCAGCGGCGTTGGGTGGCGGCGCGCTGCTCGACCTCGGGGTCTACCCGGCGACGCTGGCGCACGACCTCCTGGGCCCCGCCAGCCGGGTCCAGGCGACCGGTCAGCTCGCCGACACCGGGGTCGACCTCAACGTGGCGGTGGTCGCCGAGCACGAACGCGGCAGCGCAACGTGGCGCTGCTCGTTCATCGAGGCGTCGGGGGTGTGGGCCACCGTCGCCGGCGCTGATGGCCACATCTGGATCGGTGAGCCGTTCCACCACGCTCCGAGCCTGACCGTCCACCCGCGGGACCAACCCGTCCGCCACCTTCCCATCGACGGTCACGAGCTCGGCTATCGCTACGAGGTTCGGGAGGTGCACCGGTGCCTCGAGGCCGGGTTGCTCGAGAGCTCGACGCTGGCCCACGCGGACACGTTGGCCGTGCTCGAGATGCTCGACGAGATCGGCGCCCAGCTCGGCGTCCTTCGGCCGAAGCTGGCGCCGGTCACCAGTTGAGCGCGGCGTCCGGGCAGCCCCGCTCGCATGGTCGCAGATGCTCGTCTTCGCCGCCGCGTCGACGTAGGTTCCCGGCCTGCCCCAGAGGAGCGTCGTCAGGTGCGTTGCCCCGATTGCGGGACCGACGACGATCGGGTCGTCGACTCCCGCCCCACCCCGTCCGGAGATGCCATCCGGCGGCGGCGGGAGTGCCGTGACTGCGCGCGTCGCTTCACGACCTTCGAGCGGGTCGAGCTACCCGGCCTGCTGGTCCGCAAACGGTCGGGAGCGCTGATCGACTTCGACCGCGCGAGGGTGCTGGATGGGATGGCGCGCGCAGCGAAGGGACGCGTCGAACTCGCGGCCCTGGAGGTAGCCGCCGCCGCGGTGGAGCATGAGCTGCGCGCACTCGGCCGTCGCGAGCTGACCTCGGAGCAGGTGGGGCTGCAGGTCCTGGCTCAGCTCCGGGAGCTCGACGAGGTCGCCTACGTCCGGTTCGCGAGCGTCTACAAGGACTTCCAGGGCCCAGAGGACTTCGAACTCGAGCTCTCGAGCCTCCGGAAGGAGGCGCCACCGAAGAGCGCCTGACGTCACCGTTGCAGGGCATCCCGGAGCCTGATCGCGCGCTCGATGGGCCGATCGAGTGGTCCGTCGAGTGGTCCGTCGAGCGATCCGTCCACCCGGCCCACGCCGGGCGAAGCACCGACCGCGCACGGCCCGGTGGTCAGCGGGCCGGCAGCAGCACCACGGTCCAGGCGTCCACGGCCCCGCCCTCGAAACCGTTGAGCACCTGGATCGCGGCCAACTGATCCCGGGGGTCGACGCCCTCGGGCGCGCTGCTGACCGCGACGTCCCAGAGGGTGTCCCCGGGCGCCAGCACCGTGTGACCCGCGACACGGTCGGCGAGTTCGGCCTCGGCGCCGACGCGTCCCACCGCCACCGTCAGCAGCGTGAGGAGCAGCACCAGACCGGCCAGAGCTGCGAGCCGACGCCGCAGGACGGTGGCATCCACGCTCCGTCCGGTTGCCGGCTGCCGAGCCAGGGCCCCACGCATCGGGGCCGACGCGACCTGGGCCGCCTCCTGTGGCCGGCCATCGAGCGCCGCGCCCGGCAGGACGTCCGTGGTCTCGGATGGGGCGGTGGTGTCCCTGGCGATCATGGTGGGCTCCTCGCTCGGACCGCTCGGTCGGATCCGACAGGTGGATCCGGCAGGTGCCGTCGGTCAGGTCGGCTGGGTCGGTCAGGTCGGTTGGGTCGGCTGGGTCGGTCAGGTGGGTCAGGTGGGTCAGGTCGGCTGGGGATAGGACCGCCGGGGAAGGAGACCGTCCCGAACGCCCGTTCGTCCCCAGTCAACCGAACACGCGTTCCGCCGTCAAGCCCAAGAACGAACAGGCGTTCCCCTTCCGGGCCAGAGGGTGCTACGATGAGCGAACGCGCGTTCGACCCAACCGGAGGTCCGACATGGGGCGCACACCATCCGACACGCCACACGACGACGACACCTCGGGGACGGCCCAGAGCCCTCCGGCTGCCGGCGATGCTGCCCGCAGCGATGCCGACGACGAGAGCACCGGGACGACCGGCCAGCAACGCTCGGCGACCACGCCCGCTCCTGACGCCCCGGGGGAGCTGACCGAGCGGCAGCGAGCGATCCTGGAGATGATCCACGCTCACGTCGACGAGCACGGGTACCCGCCGTCGGTCAGGGAGATCGGTGACGCGGTGGGCCTTCGGTCCCCCTCCTCGGTGCACGGTCAGCTCGAGTCCCTCGAGCGCAAGGGGTACCTGCGCCGCGACCCGACGAAGCCGCGGGCGCTCGAGCTCGGCCGGGACCCGATCACCGCGCTCGACCTCCCCCGCTCCCCCGCACGGCACGTCCCACTGGTCGGTGAGATCGCCGCAGGGGGGCCGATCCTGGCCGAGGAGCGCGTCGACGCCGTGTACCCGCTACCGAAGGAGCTCGTTGGTGACGGGCAGCTCTTCATGCTGCGGGTGCGGGGCGAGTCGATGGTCGAAGCCGGGGTCTTCGACGGGGACCTGGTCGTCGTCCGCGAGCAGCCGGCGGTCGAGCAGGGCGAGATGTGTGCCGCCTTGATCGAGGGCGAAGCCACCGTCAAGTTCTTCCGCCGGACCAAGAGCGGCGAGGTGTTCCTCGATCCGGCGAACGGCTCCTACGAGCCGATCCCGGTCACCGCATCGGACGTCGCGCGCATCATGGGCAAGGTGGTGACGGTGCTACGCCAGATCCGGTGAGTGACGAGGCCCGACTCACCGCTCCCAGCCCTCGGGCTCGTCGGCGAAGGGGTCCTCGTCGAGGAAGTGGCGCAGCTCGAGGGCAGCGTCCCGATCGACATCGGCGGTGAGGGTCGTGCCGGTCTCGGTGTGCTCCTCCCCGAGTACCGAGCCCTGACGATGCGCCAGCGCCACGAGGTCCTGCCTGGCGTAGGGCACGTGCCCGCGGACGCGGTAGCGCAGGGAGGGCAGGCGCGCAGTGATGCGTTCGATCAGCCGGTCGATGCCCTCCCCGGTCACGGCCGAGACCAGGACCGGCTCGTCACCGAGCTCGAGTTCAACACGTCGGGCCAGAGCTGCCACCACGCCGTCGTCCGCCGCGTCGATCTTGTTGAGCACGAGCTGCTGAGGCTGCGCGTCGGCACCGATCTCCGCGAGCACCTCCTGCACCGCCACGATGTGCGCCTCGGCTTCGGGGTGCGACGCATCGACCACGTGCAGGAGTAGGTCGGCGTTCGCCGAACCCTCGAGGGTCGAGGTGAAGGCCTCGACGAGACCGTGGGGCAGCTTGCGCACGAACCCGACGGTGTCGGTGAGCACGATCTCACGCCCGTCATCCAGTGGGAGTCGCCGGATCGTCGGATCGAGGGTGGCGAACAGCCGATCCTCCACCTTGACGTCTGCGCCGGTGATGCGGTTCAGCAGCGATGACTTCCCGGCGTTCGTGTAGCCGACCAGCGCGACCTCCTGCACACGGTTGCGTTCGCGCTCGGCCGCCTTCGTCGCCCGGATACGGCCGTAGTCTTCGAGGTCACGACGCAGCTTGCGCATCCTGCGCATGATGCGACGCCGGTCGACCTCGAGTTGGGTCTCTCCTGGTCCACGGCCACCGATCCCGGCACCGCCCGCGACCCGACCACCCGCCTGCCGTGACAGGGCCTCACCCCAGCCGCGCAGCCGGGGCAGCAGGTACAGCAGCTGCGCCAACTCCACCTGGGCCTTGCCCTCCTTCGAGGTGGCATGCTGGGCGAAGATGTCCAGGATGACGATGGTGCGGTCCAGGACCTTCTGCTTTACCAGTTCCTCCAGGGTGCGTTGCTGGGCGGGCGTCAGGTCATCGTCGAAGACCAGCGCATCCGCGCCCACCGCGGCCACCAGGTCCCGGAGCTCAGTGACCTTGCCCCGGCCGATGAAGGTGCCGGGATCGGGGCTGTCGCGCCGCTGGATCACCCGCTCGACGACCTCGGCCCCGGCGGTGTCCAGCAGGGCGGTCAGCTCGTCGAGCGACGCATCGAGATCAGCCGTCGTGACCCCCGGCAACTGCACGCCGACGATGACCGCGCGCTCGACCGGGCGGATGATGTCCACGCCCTCGCGTGGACCTTCGTCGGTGAGCACATCGCGCCGCAGCCGCCGGGCCTCGGCGCGACCGATCGTGGCCGCGTCATCGAGGTCGGTGGGTCGACGGTCGTCGCCATCGGCCGGGTCGGGCAGGTGCTGATCGGCAGTGGTGTCCAGGGGTCACTCCTCGCTGTCGTAGCCGGCCGCGGCCAGCCAAGCCGTGTCCAGGGTGCCACGAGCCACCTCGACCGCGGGTCCGGTCATGCTGACCGTTCCGTCACCGGCGTGGTCGACGTCCAGGCGGCCGCCCGGCAGTTCCACTGCGACCTGCTGTCCCAGCAGGGACAGGCGCTGCAACGCGACCACCGCCGCGCAGGCGCCGGTGCCGCAGGCGGCGGTCTCGCCCACCCCCCGCTCCCACACCCGCAGCCGGAGCTGGTCGTCAGCGACCACCTCGGCGAAGCCGACGTTGACGCCCTGCGGGAAGCTCGGATCACGCTCGAGCCGCGCGCCGAGCCGGTGCACGGGTGCGGCGTCGACGTCGTCGACGACCAGCACGGCGTGGGGGTTGCCCATGGAGAGCACGCTGAAGCCGACCACCTCGCCGTCCACCTCGAGGTGGTGACGGAGCGCGTCGGGGTCCGCGGCGGCGAAGGGCACCGCCTCGGGACGGAGCACCGGTGGCCCCATGTCGACGGCGACGGTCGCCACCCGCCCGTCGGCGTGCCGGTCCACGATCCTGACCGGCTTGACACCGGCACGGGTGCCGACGCGGATCACCCCGTTCTCGGTGGGGACGACGAGCTGGTGGTCCACGACGTGCTTGGCGACCACGCGAACCCCGTTGCCGCACATCTCGACCACGGAGCCGTCGGCGTTGCGGTAGTCCATGAACACATCGGCGTCCTCGCCACCGCCACCGATCCGGATCACCCCATCGGCGCCCAGGCCACGACGACGGTCGGCCAGCGCCCGCACGAGGGCGGCCGGCAGCTCGAGACGGTCGTCGAGGTCGGTGAGCACCACGAAGTCGTTCGCGGTGCCGTGGGCGAGGGTGAACTCCATCCTGGCAGGGTACGGGGCGACCAGCCGGGTGGGCCCGTCCGACCCGCGGTGCGGTTCTGCCTCCTGACGGTCAGCGTGCCAGCAGCACCTCTCGCGCCGCCGCGGGCTCCAGGGCCCGACAGCGTGGATCCGCCCGGAACCAGCTGCGCTGCCGCCGGGCGTAGCGCCAGGTCCGCCGCGCGATCGCCTCGGCCAGGGCTGCGACGGGGAGGTCGCCGTCCAGGGTCGCGGCCGCCTCCGCGTACCCGATGGCCTGTGCCGCGGTCCGGGACAGCCGCCCGCGGGCACGCAACGCTGCCGTCTCCTCGAGCAGGCCACCCGCGACCATCTCCTCGGCACGGCGCCCGATGCGCCGGCGCAGCACGTCGGTCGGCGGATCGAGCAGCACCACCCCCTCGAGGTCGGGGTAGATCGACCGGTAGGTGTCGTAGCTGTCATCGAAGCCGGAGAACGGCTCGCCTGTGAGCTCGACGACCTCCAGTGCCCGGATGCTGCGGCGCAGGTTGCCGGGGGCGATCCGCTCGGCAGCGACCGGATCCCTCCTGGCCAGCTCGGCATGCGCGCCCTGCGGGTCGCTGGCCCAGCGCTGCTCGAGCCGTGCCCGCACCTCGGCGTCGGTCGGCGGGAACCGGAGTGGGTCGACGACGGCCCGGAAGTACAGGCCCGATCCTCCGACCAGCAGGGGCGTGGCGCCGCGAGCCCGCACCTCGTCGATCGTGGTCCGGGCGACGTCCCGGAACGCGGCGACGCTGAGGGCCTCGGAGGGGTCCAGGACATCGATCAGGTGGTGCGGGACGGCAGCGCGGTCCTCGACGGTGGGCTTCGCGGTGCCGATGTCCATCCCGCGGTAGACGGTGAACGCGTCAACCGCGACGATCTCCGTCGGCCGGTCGAGGGCGCGGCGGGCGACCGCGACCTCCAGCGCCAGGCGGGACTTGCCTGAAGCGGTCGGGCCGACCACCGCCAGTACCGTCATCCTCGGGCCCTCGCTCCGCTCGCTGCGCGACGCTACTGGCCCACGACGGCGACGGCCGCCCGCACGTGGGTGCGGGCGGCCGTCCGGGCAGTGTCGCCGCGGTGGCGACGGGCTGGCTCACGCCTGCGCGGCTGGCTCCTCGGCGAGGTGCTCGTAGCCGTCGACCTCGAAGCCTTCGGCCACGGACCGAGCGGTGGCCACCTTGCCGAGCAGGACCCCGTAGATGATCTTGGAGAGCACGTCGGCGATGGTGAACAGGTAGGTGCGGGTCACGGCACCTGCAGCACTCTGCCCGAAGTCCCCCAGCATCGGCACGATGTAGGCGACGATGTAGAGGTTCCAGGAGAAGGCGAAGAGGTAGCGGATGTTGCGCATCGTCGTCTTGGCCTGGCCGGGCAGGTAGCTCAGCGAGTCACCGGTCAACCGCCAGAAGATGCCGAAGAAGTAGATGTAGGGGATCATCGCGGCGGCGCCCCACCACAGCAGGCCACCGAGTGGGCTGGCGACCTCGTAGAACTGCCCGACATAGCCGAAGAGCACCATCAGGACCCCGGCGGCACCCATCTTGAAGCGGTAGCCGAACAGGTCCTTCTTGGCGATGTTGAGGACGAACAGGCTCTGGGTCAGCAGCAGGGGTACGTCGATCAACCAGTTGAAGTAGCGGTAGCCGTGGTTGTAGGTCATGTCACTGAGGACGTAGAGACCCTGATCGGCGTCGAACTCGAAGGCCTGACCGAGCGAGATGTCGAGGCGCAGGAGCAGCAGCGCTGCGGAGAGCATGACCACCACGGACATGGTCGTCATGGAGCGGTACCGCGGGGCGACGTTCTTGCGGCTGAGGATGAAGTACGCCAGGCCCGCGAAGTGGGCGGCGTACCCGATGGTCAGCACGGTCGACATGAGATCGAACTGGGCAGGGGTGAACTCGACGATGTTCTCGAGGTTCCAGAGCACGGGTGAAGCTCCTTCGGACGGTGGTTGGGGGACGTGATAGGTCCGGCAACTCCGCGTCGGGGCCACGACCCACGGCTCGCCGCAGGTCGCTCAGGGCCTACGGCCCCGCCGCATCACGACCGGAGTTCGCGCCCCACGCCATCGTGTATCGGCGGCAGTGCCGGGAGCCGGCTCAGTGGCGGGAGGAGGACACCACCGGCAGGCTCACACCCGTCGGCCCCGGGACGCTCGTCAGGGCCCGCCACCCTTCGCCGCGAGCCATGGCGGCAGCCGTCGCGCGCCCGGCCTCGGTGTGCCGCACACCCAGCACCGGACCGGCGAGGGCGTAGTTGGTGGCGGCTTCGGTGACCGGGACGGTCACCAGGTCACCGGGGGCGTAGGACGGCACGCCGTCGGCTCCGACCTCAGCGGCCGGTAGGTGCACGAGGTGGTTCCCCCGGGTCCGTCCCGACCAGCGTGAAGGGTCGGTCTTGGAGGGCGACTCGATCAGCAACTCCTGCTCGGTGCCGACCAACCGCTCGTGGGCCTGCCGCGAGTGGGAGCGCACCATCGGTTCCAGCCGCGCGTAGCGGTCGGTGACCACCTCGGGAGGGACGAAGGAGGTCACGAGCTCCGCTGCCGGTGTACCGGGTCGCGGCGAGTACTGGAACGTGAAGGCCTGGTCGAAGCGGACGCGATCCACCACCTCGAGCGTCGCCTGGAAGTCCTCCTCGGTCTCGCCGGGGAACCCCACGATGATGTCGGTGGTCAACGCGGCATCCGGGAGCAGCTCGCGCGTGCGCTCCACGAGCGAGAGGTACCGGCGCTGCCGGTAGGAGCGCCGCATCAGCCTGAGCAGCCGATCAGAGCCCGACTGCAGGGGCAGGTGCAGGTGCGGCATCACGTTCGGCGTCTCCACCATGGCCAGCAGCACGTCCTCGGTGAAGTCCCGCGGATGCGGGGAGGTGAAGCGCCCCCGCTCGAGGCCGCCGATCCCCCCCAATGCACGGAGCAGCTCGGCGAAGCGGCTGGCGCCGAACAGGTCCCGGCCGTAGGAGTTGACGTTCTGGCCCAGCAGGGTGACCTCGATGACCCCGTCGGCCACCAACCGCTCGACCTCGTCGACGATCTCCTCAGGGGGACGGGAACGCTCCGGGCCGCGCAGCGCCGGCACGATGCAGAAGGTGCAGCTGTTGTTGCATCCGACGGAGACCGAGACCCACGCGTGGTGCCGTACCTCCCGCTTGGCCGGCAGCGCCGAAGGGAAGGTCTCCAGCTGCTCGATCAGCTCGACCACCGGGACGGCCGCGGAGTCGGCCTGGGCCAGCAGCTTGGGCAGGTCCGGCAGGTTGTGGGTGCCGTACACGACGTCGACCCAGGGCGCGCGCTCGGCGACCGTCGCCCCGTCCTTCTGGGCCAGGCAGCCCCCCACGACGATCGTCAGGTCCTGCCCGGCGGAGCGCCGCCGCTGCTTGGTGGCTTTGAGGTGCCCCAGGGTGCCGTAGAGCTTGTTGTCGGCGTTCTCGCGGACCGCGCAGGTGTTGAGCAGGATCAGGTCGGCGTCCTCGGGCGAGGTGGTCGGCCGGTAGCCGAGGCTCTCGAGGACCCCGGCGGCCCGACCGGAGTCGTGCTCGTTCATCTGGCAACCGAACGTGCGCACCAGATAACGGCGGCCTGCCCTGGCCTCGGTCATGGCTACCTCGCTGGCGGGGTCGGTCCGGCGGTCCGGCGGTCCGGCGGTGCGGTGGTCCGGCGGTCCGGCGGTCCGGCGGTCCGGCGGTCCGGCGGTCCGGCGGTCCGGCGGTCCAGCACGGAGATCGTGCCGACGAGGGCAGGCTACCCACGGCCGTCCGCTCGTCGCCCCGGCACCACCGAGGCCGGGTCGGTCGCACCTACCGACCTGCGGTCCCGGGCGCCTACGGTCGAGCCGGACCCCGTTCCTCGCCGTCTCGACCGGGATGGACGCCGGCGCGGCAGACGAGGTCTCGGGTCATCGACCATGTTCGGGGGCCACGTGGCCGGGCAAGGCGGGCAACACGGGCAACACGGGCAGCACGGGCAACACGGGCAAGACCGGCAGCACCGGCAGCGGCCGAGACGGACCCGTCGCGGGCTCGTGTGGCCGGTCACGCTCGTGCTGCTGGCCGCAGGTCTGCTGCCGCTCGCGCTGCTGTCGGTGCTCGTGCTCGGCGCCCAGGAGCGTGCACTCACCGACCGCCTCTCCGCCGACCTCGACGCACTCGCCGACGCCCAGGCCGCCCGGCTGGAGCTGATCAGTGCGGCGCCGATGACCGCCGCTCGGCTCGTGGCGAGCCGCACCCAGCTGCGGATCGACCTGGCCGAGGTCCTCACTGGCGACCGGACCGACCTGACCCGGCTGGAGACCATCCTGCGCGATGCCCAGGTCTCCAGCCCGGCGGTGCAGGAGATCAGCCTGACCGACCCGAGCGGGGCCGTCGTGGTCTCCACGGATCCGACAGCGCCGGCGATCGCGGACATCGTGTCCTCGCTCGACCTGGATGCCGCACTGAGCACGGTCTTCTCAACGACCGGACCCCCCGAAGCTCGGCAGTGGCTGATCGCGAGTCCCCTGGTGCTGGACGACATCCCGCTCGGTGCTGCGGTGCTGGAGCTCGCCCTCGCGCCGGTGGAGGCGCTGGTCGGCAACGAGAACGACCGACAGATCCGGACCTGCGTGTACGTCCGAGGAGCGGACGGTGCACCCGAACCGCTGGTCGCAGCCCCGGACGGCTCCGCCCCGGACTGCACCGAGCGGCCCGACGCAGCGGACGCGCCCGGAGCCGTCGCTCTGCGCGGGGAGGAGCGGTTGCTCACCGGCGCCTCGGACGACGAGGCCGGACCGGTCGTGGCAGCGACCCGGTACCTCCCCGAACCGGACTGGGGGGTCACCGTCAGCGTTCCGGAGGCCGTCCTGTACGCGCCCGTGCGCGAGCTGACCCGCAACCTCGTAGCGGCGAGCCTTGCCGTCGGCGTGCTCGCCGTCCTGCTGGCAGCTCTCGCGGCGCGGTGGGTCACCGGTCCGGTCCGATCGTTGGAGGCGGCGGTTCGATCACTCGCGCTCGGGGCTCAGGAGGTCCCGGCGGACGCGACGGCCCCCGGCGAGCTGGGCGAGCTGGCGGCCGCGTTCAACTCGATGGCGACCTCCGTCGGCGAGCGGCAGGCGGCGCTCGAGCGTGACCGTGCCGACCTCGAGCAGCGCTACGCGGACCTGGAGCTGCTCACCCACGCCATGGCGCACGACCTCGCCGGCCCGCTGACGGGTATCCGCGGGGTCTTCGACCTCATGGCGAGCGGCCGGATCGCCGACGATGCCCAACGGGAACTGCTCGTCGAGCGCGGCGGAGCCGCCGCCCAGCGCCTCGAGCACCTCATCGATGACCTGCTGGTACTGATCCGGGCGATCGGCACCCCCCTCCAGCTGCGCCCGGTCGACCTCGAGGACCTGGTCGACACCGCGAGCGAGCAGCTCGGTCTCGAGGGGGTGATGACCAGGACACCACTGCCGACGATCGCCGGTGACCGGGCGCTGCTCGACCACGTCGTGACCAACCTGCTCGCCAACGCTGCGAGCTACCACCAGCCGGGCGAGCCACCACGCATCGAGGTCACCGCGCAGCGCCACGGCGACCACGTGGAGCTGTGCATCGACGACGCCGGTCCGGGGATACCCGAGGAGGAGCGGGCCGCGTCGCTGGAGCCGTTCTTCCGCGGTGCCGCTTCCGGGACCCGGCGGGGGTCCGGTCTCGGCCTCCCGATCGCGGCCAGGGTGGCTGCCCGGCACGGTGGCAGCCTGCGGATCACCGACTCCCCGCTCGGCGGCGCACGCATCGTGGTGAGCTTGCCGACCCTCAGCCCGGCGGCAGCTCCCCCCGCCGTGCCCGCCGCCGGGAGCGGGTGAGGGTCAGGACCACGCTGACGGCCAGGCCACCCCAGATGGCCGCCATACCCACCACCATCGTGACGATCGCTGCGGTGCTCACTGGGCGCTCCGTTCCTCACCGTCATCGCCATCGGCCGTCGCAGCCCCCCGGCCCGGACCCCCTGACGCGACCGGGACCGACCCCAACGGCACGGTCGCGGGCCAACGCCGGAAGGACAGAGCGATCCCGACCACCAAGGCGAGCAGCGCGACCCCCCATCCGAACACCAGGAGGAACGTCCAGGCGTAGCCCCCGTAGGGCGCGGACAGCTCGGTCCGCAGGTTGTCCAGGGTCATCCAGCCGAGCACGGCCGGGGTGATGACGGCCAACGCCGCCATCCACCACCACCCCAGCCGCAGGTCCGACAC
Source organism: Nitriliruptoraceae bacterium (assembly GCA_003561535.1). GTDB lineage: Bacteria > Actinomycetota > Nitriliruptoria > Nitriliruptorales > Nitriliruptoraceae > T1Sed10-7. The sequence continues at coordinate 39,563 of PWWI01000284.1, read as the reverse complement.
CGCGTTCGCGTGGGACCTGAGAGCGGGCAGCTCACGCACCAGCCAGGCGACCACGACCACCTCCACGAGGGCGACCGCCGCCACGCCGAAGCTGTTGATGAACCGGTCCACCACATCCAGGGTGTTGATGCCGCCACCGGTGGCGTAGGTGAGCGAGACGAGCGCCGTGCCACCGCCCGCGATCACCGCCGCGCTCCGCCGGGAGAGTGAGAACTTGTCCTCGATCGCGGCCACGTAGGTCTGGCTCACCGAGATCAGCGACGAGGTCCCGGCCAGCACCAGCGAGCCGAAGAACAGGAACCCGTACACACCCGACGGACCCGGCAGTTGCGAGATGATCTCCGGGAAGACCACGAAGGCCAGTCCGATGCCGTCCCGTGCCACCTCGTCGATACCGACCTGCGCCGAGGTGGCCAGGAAGCCGATGGCCGCGAAGACCCCGATGCCCGCCAGCAGCTCGAAGGAGGCGTTGGAGAACCCGGCGATGAAGGCGTTGCCCGTCAGGTCGCCGCTGCGCGGGAGGTAGCTCGCGTAGGTGATCATGATGGCGAAGCCGATGGACAGGGAGAAGAAGATCTGCCCGTAGGCGGCCACCCACACCGACGCGTCGCCGATCGAGGACCAGTCGGGACGGAACAGGGAGTCCAGCCCCAGCGCTGCGCCCTCGAGCGTGACGGCCCTGAGCACGATGACGAGGAACATCCCGACCAGCAGCGGGATCAGGATCCGGTTCGCGCGCTCGATGCCCTTGCGCACCCCGCTGATGAGCACGGTGAGCGTGACCCCCCACACCACCACGAGCGGGAGCAGCACCCCGAGGCGGAAACCCCCGAAGGTCCCTGCTGCGGTGACACCGAGGTAGTCGTCGAAGAAGAACGCCTCGGGGTCCTCCCCCCAGCGGGTGCCAAGGGAGAACCACGCGTAGCCAGCAGCCCACGCGATCACGACCGCGTAGTAGCTCGCGATCACGAAGCACACGACGACCTGCCACCAACCGACCCACTCCGCCCGCCGGTGGAGCCGCCGCAGGCTCAGCGGTGCGCTGCCCCGGAACCGATGGCCCAGGCTGTACTCGAGCACCAGCAGCGGGATACCCGCGGTGAACAGCGCGAACAGGTACGGCACGAAGAAGGCACCACCGCCGTTCTCCCACGCGATGTAGGGGAACCGCCAGATGTTGCCCAACCCGATCGCGGAACCGACGGCGGCCAGCAGGAACCCCAACCGGGTCCCCCACTGCTCACGGCCGTCGCTGATGTCCTGCTCCCCACGTCGGGCGGATCCCAGCCGGCGGTGACGTGGCGATCACCGCCTCCAGCGACCAGTGACCGAGGCCGCGGCGGTGGCCGGGCGTCCAGGGCATCCGGTCAGTGGTCGGCGGCGGTCGTGTACCGGCGTCGCTGCTCGTGGTGCTCGGAACGGTCGTCATCGAGGTGGCTGCCACGACCGGTCGCCACCGCCGCCAGCCCGACCGCACCGACGATCGCTGCCGAGGGACCGCCACCGGGGGTCAGCACGAACACCACCACGAGCGCCGCGAGGATCAGGAACCCGACCAGCGCCCGGAGCCGGGAACGGCCGACGAACATCGTGCCGGCGAGCACCAGACCCGGCACTCCGATCAACAACCACGTCTGCAGCAGGTTCATGACGCCTCCGCACTCCACGCGTGCACTCGCTTCCCGCAGGCTACCCGGAGTCCGACGCCCAGCCCACAGCAGCACGACCGACAGGGGCCGGCTTGCGGCAGCCGGCGGCGACGGAGGTCACGGGCAGCTCTCGCCGGTCGGCGGTCACCGTCCGACGATCGATGCCCACAGGTCACCGCCCGGCGGAGTCGGCCTGGTCCCGGGAGGCGAACACGGCGGCCCGGGCGACCTTGCGGGCCAGACCGTCCGGGTAGCCACGACGCGCGACGTGGGCAGCGACGCGGCGGAAGGCGGTGTCGACCGGTACAGCGCTGAGCCGCGCCGCTCGTTCTGCCGCCACGGCGAACGCCGCCGCCTCCTGGTCCTCCGACTCCGCTGCCGCCAGGGCGGGATCCAGCTCCGCATCCTCGAAGCCGCGAGCCCGGAGGTCCCGACGGATCCGGGCCGGGGCGTGGCCTGCCCGGCGCTTCTCCTCCACGAGCGCGGCCACCATGGCGGCATCATCGACCAGGCGTTCCCGCCGTGCCTGGATGAGGGCGAGGTCGACGACCGCTGAAGGATGGCCGCGATCCGACAGCTTCTCCCTCAGACGGCCCTCGGCCTGCGGGGCAGCGGCGGCGGAGCGTCGGACGAACGCGACCGCCCGCGCGACCTCGTCCTCGAGTCCCGACTCAGCCGTCGGGGCGGCCGCCCGTTCCCCTGCGACCAGGGCGGCGTCCGCGGCCGACTGCTGGGCGAGCTTCACCGCTTCGCGCGGTCGGACCTCCCCGGGATCGCCGACCGCCGGCTTCCAGGCACTGCCCTGGTCGTCAGCGTCCTCAGCAGCTGCAGCTGGCTGGAGGTGGATCGGCTCCCGATCGATACCGCGGGCAGCGAGCCAGGCCTCGGCGTCGCGGAAGGGTGTGGCCTCAGCCGACACGCTCACTCCTCCTCGAGCGGGACGTCGATGCTGTCCGCGGCCAGGGGATCCAGACCGAGCTTCTCCTTGACCTTCTTCTCGATCTCCTGAGCGATGTCGAGGTTCTCCTTGAGGAACAGGCGGGCCTTCTCCTTGCCCTGCCCGAGCTGCTCACCGTCGTAGGTGTACCAAGCGCCCGCCTTGCGGACGATGGACTCCTCCACCCCGACGTCGATCAGCGAGCCTTCCTTCGAGATGCCCTCGCCGTAGATGATGTCGAACTCGGCCTGCCGGAAGGGTGGCGCGACCTTGTTCTTGACGACCTTGACACGAACCCGGTTCCCGACCGCATCGGTACCGTCCTTCAGCGTCTCGATCCGGCGGACGTCGAGCCGCACCGAGGAGTAGAACTTCAACGCGCGCCCGCCCGGCGTCGTCTCGGGGGAACCGAACATCACCCCGATCTTCTCACGCAACTGGTTGATGAACACCGCCGTGGTGTTGGACTTCTTCAGCGAGCCGGAGAGCTTGCGTAGGGCCTGGGACATCAGCCGTGCCTGCAGCCCGACATGGCTGTCGCCCATCTCCCCCTCGATCTCCGCTCGCGGGGTCAGAGCCGCGACGGAGTCCACCACGATGACGTCCACCGCCGCCGAGCGGACCAGCATGTCGGCGATCTCCAGAGCCTGCTCGCCGGTGTCCGGTTGGGAGACCAGGAGTTCGTTGATGTCGACGCCCAGGGCCTCGGCGTAGGTCGGATCCAGCGCGTGCTCGGCGTCGATGAAGGCGGCGATCCCGCCGGCGCGCTGGGCCTCGGCGATGACGTGGAGGGCCACCGTGGTCTTCCCCGAGCTCTCCGGGCCGTAGATCTCCACGACGCGGCCACGGGGCAGCCCGCCGACCCCCAGCGCGATGTCCAGCGACAGCGCACCGGTCGGGATCGCCGGGATCAACTGCCCGACGGTGTCGCCGAGCTTCATCAGCGAGCCCTTGCCGAACTGCTTCTCGATGTTGGCCAGGGCCAGTTCGAGGGACTTGTCCTTGTCCACGGGGGTCTCCAGACGTCCTGGCCGTGCGGTGGGCTGCCCGGTGGGCCAGGTCCAGGGGGCGGGCGGGAGGTGCGGTGGCACCGTACGGGGTGGGCGTGACATCGCGGCGTCGGGTCGTCCGGAAGCTGTGGACAACCTGTGACGACGATGCCGAGAAGGTAGACGAACGGATGTTCGATGTCGAGCAGGCGCCCCGGTCGGCCGAGCCCCGCGCGCACGCCGTCCGAGCTCCCGACCGACGTCGTTCACCTGACGTGCTCGTGACCGTCACCTTCTCGTCGCCCACGCCTCCTATCGTCCCCGAAACTGCCGCGGTGGTCGTCCCTCCCTACGCCACCGTCGCGGTCCACTTCCCCAGGGCCGCGGCGCTCCACCTCGCCGCTGGCCCGGGATCGGTGTCCCGTCACACCGGTCCACGAGCCCCCGGGATCCACCACCCGGGGGCTCGATCACGTCGGCGCCGGTGCACCAGCGCCCGCACCGACGACTAGCGTGCCGGCTCGCCCGGCACCACCGACGGCAAGGGACCCGACATGGTCGACACCGCCACCGACGACCCGACGACCCGCGCGGGGACCCGGTTCGTGTTCCTCGACACCGAGACCACCGGACTCGACTTCGCCCGGCACCAGCTCACCGAAGTGGCTTGGATCGTCCGCTTCGAGGACGGGCGGGAGGAGACCCGCTGCTTCGTCCCGGAGCACACCCTCGACGGTGCCGACGAGACCGCCTTGGAACTCACCCACTACCACGAGCGCATCGCCCCCAAGCCCCGGTCCCCGGCCAGCGAGTGGCTGGTCCAGTTCCTCGACGACGCCCAGCGGGCGGTGCTCGTCGGTGCCGTCCCCGACTTCGACTCCCGCCACCTCGAGATGGCCGCCGCCCGGATCCAGCGCGCCCCGACCTGGGACCACCACCTGCTGGACGTCGAGACCTTCGCGCTGCCGTTGATCTCGGACGCTCCCGAGGCGCCACGGAGCCTGGCGAAGACCTGCCGTGCCCTCGGCATCCCGCACGACAAGGACCAGGCGCACGGCGCCCTCTACGACGCCCAGCAGGCGATGCGCGTGTTCGACCGCGTCCACGAGCTCCTGGCAGCCGTCCGCGCCAGTGGCGGACCGCTGCCACCCCCCGTGCCCCGCAACGGCAACAGCAACGGCAACGGCCATCCGGCTCAGCCCGAGCCCGGCCAGGGCAGGACCGACTCGACCACGTAGGGCCGCGGGCTCCCGGGCGGCGCGGTCGCCCACAGTCCGACCGCCTCGGGCCGCCAGGGCGAGCGGGGCAGCCGCAGCGCCGCAGCGTCCCGGGGGGTGACCCGCCGGGCACCCCGGGCCCGCGCCAGGGTGAGATGGGGCCGGAAAGCGCGGTCGGGGACCTCGAGCCCGGCCACCCGCAGCGCCGCGTGCAGCCGCTCCACGAGCGTGCTCAGGGCCTGCCCGGGCTGCTCCTCGAGGTGCACCACCAGGACCCGGTCACCGAACCGTCCCGCACGTCGGACGACGAGCTCCGGTGCCGGCGCCGGCGCGACCACGGCCAGCGTCGCCGCCAGCACCTCGGTGGCCAGCACCGCGCCGGCGGGGTCGAGGTCACCGAGGAAGGCCAGCGTCACGTGCCAGCCGGCGGGTGGGGTCGCTCGCAGTTCGGCGCCGGGGGCGCGCAGGTGGGAGGTCGCCCGGGCCAGCTCGTCACGGACCGCATCGGGCACCGCCAGCGCGAGGAACCGGCGGGCGGCCCGATCCGGCGGCCAGGTCGGGGCCACCTCGCCGCTCACCGCCACACCGGTCTCACACCCCGGCCAGCCGCAGCCGCAGCAGGTCCAGCGCGGCGCTCCCGAGCCGGGCGATCACCTGCCCGCGGTCGCCGGGGATCCGGCGCCCGTGGACCTCCACCTCGCCGTCGGGGTGGGCCAGCGCCCAGAACGCCGTGCCCACCGGGAGCCCATCGACGGCCGTCGGCCCGGCCACACCGGTCACCGCCAGGGCGTGGTCGCTGCCGAAGCGCTGACGGACCGCCAGCGCCAGGGCCCGGGTCGTGGCCTCCGACACCGTGCCGTGCTCGCTGAGCAGGGACGCGGGCAGACCGAGGACCTCCTGCTTGGCCCGCGCCGTGTACACCACCGCACCGCCGAGCAACGCCGCCGAGGCGCCAGGAACCCGCCCGAGGCGGGCAGCGATGTCCCCGGCGGTCGCCGACTCGGCGGTCGCCAGGGTGCGCCCGCGCTCACGGAGCAGGCGCAGTACGACGGTCTCGAGGTCCTCGTCGTCCACGCCCACCACCGAGCCGCCCAGCGCCGCCGTGACCCGCTGGACCAGCGGCTCCGAGCGCGCGAGCACCGCGGCGCGGTCCGCGGCGGTGACGGTCAGCCGCACCTGGATCTCGTGGGACCGGGCGAGGAACGACAGCACCGTGCCGTCGCTGCCGTCGACCAGCGGTTCCACGATCTCCGCGACATCGGACTCGCCCCGTCCGGCCACGTGCAGTACGCGGGTCAGGGTCACCCCACCACCGGTGAGCTCGGTGAGCAGCGGCACGACGGCGGCCTCGAACTGCTCACGCAGCTCCCAGGGCACACCGGGGACCGCCACGACGTGGGTCGTCGGGTTCCCCGGCAGCTCGAGGTGGAAGCCGGGGGCGGTCCCGACGGCCGGGATCGCCCGGGCCCCCGCGGGGATCCAGGCCTGGCGCAGGTTCTGGGGTGCCATCCGCCGGTCCATGGCGGCGAAGCGACGGACCAGGTCCTCCTCGAGGTACGGGTCGTGGACCAGCTCCCGGCCCGCCGCCGCCGCCAGGGCCTCCCGGGTCACGTCGTCGGCCGTGGGCCCGAGCCCGCCGCCGACGACGATCAGCTCCACCTCCGCCGCGAGCCACCGGACCGAGGCGCCCAGTCGGTCGACGTCGTCGCCGACGGCGAGGTGGTGCACCACCTCGACGCCGTGCTCGGTGAGACGCCGACTCAGCCAGGTCGCGTTGGTGTCGGTGAGGTCACCCAGCAGCAGCTCACTGCCCACCGACACCACGGCGGCGCGGACCCGGTCCCCCGTCGAGCTCACGTGCCGTCGGCCTGGCCGCTCGTGGCGTTCGGCCCGGGGTCGACCTCATGGGCAGCGCGGGCGAGCCGGCCCGCCCGGAAGCCGTAGTCGACCCCCGACCAGACGGTCAGGAGGACGGCGAGGTAGAGCAGCAGCTCCGGGAGGCGGCCACCGAGCACCGGCAGCAGGTAGGCGCCGATGGCGATCATCTGGGACACCGCCTTGATCTTCCCCGACGGACTGGCCGGCATCACCAGGCCCATGCGCTGGACCAATCGGGTCCGCAGCACGGTGACGCCCGCCTCACGGGCGACGATCACGGCCACCGCCCACCACGGCACCTCACCGACGATCGCCAAAGACGCCAGCGCGCCCACGACCAGCAGCTTGTCGGCCAGGGGGTCGGCCAGCTGCCCGAAGGGCGTGACCGTGCCGTACCTCCGCGCGACCCACCCGTCGGCGGTGTCGGTCAGCGCCGCGAAGGTGAACAGGCCGAAGGCCCACCACCGATAGGTGTCGCCCTCACCGTCGAGCAGCAGCAACCACAGGATCACGGGGACCAGCGCGGCACGCAGGAAGGTGAAGGCGTTGGGCAGGTTGAGGGCGTCCCGGCTCACGATCGGCCCCTGCGACGGGGCGGCGGCCGCCGCCTCGGCCTCGGCGGCGTCGAGGTCACCCGGCCGGTGCTCGGGGTCGGGTCGGTCACCCACGACTGCCTCCTGCGACGGACGGGTCCACCTCGGCGAGCAGATCGACGCCCACCGAGTCGAGCACACGGGCGGTCAGGATGCGACCGGCCGGGACGGCAGCGGGGCTCCCGTCGGCCGCGACCAGCTCGATCTCACCGTCGGTGTCGGGTGCCTCACGGTAGGAGCGCGCGAGCGTTCGCACACCATCGGCCGGGTCGTCCTCCACCTCGTCGACCAGGACCTCGAGGTCGCGACCGACGAAGCGGGCGGCCGCCGCGTCGGCGACACGTTCCTGCAGTTCGCTCACTCGGCGCAGACGCTCCCACGCCACCGGTTCCGGGACCTGGTCCGGGTAGGAGGCCGATGGGGTCCCGTCCTCGGCGCTGAAGGTGAAGAACCCGGCCCAGTCCAGGCGCTGCTCGAGGAGGAAGGTCTCGAGGCGTGCGACGTCCGCCCCGGTCTCGCCGGGGAAGCCGAGGATGAAGTTGGAGCGGAACACCGCGTCCGGATCCAGCTGCCGCGCCCGCTCGATCAACCTCGCGAAGCGCTCGTCATCGCCGGAGCGACCCATGCGTGCGATCACCGGCCCGGAGACGTGCTGCAGGGAGAGGTCGTAGTAGCTGGCGACCTCGGGCAGCTCCGCGATCGTGCGCAGCAACTGGTCGGTCAGCTCCGCCGGCTGTAGGTACATCAGGCGGATCCGCTCCACGCCGTCCACAGCCGCCAGCGCCTCGAGCAGCGCCGGCTGGAGCTCCCGCCCCCCGGGGAGGTCCTTGCCCCAGGAGGTGGTGTTCTCGCTGACCAGCACGAGCTCGCGCACACCCTGCTCGGCCAGCCACCTCGCCTCGGTGAGGAGTTCCTCAGCAGGCCGGGAACGGAAACGGCCGCGGAAGGAGGGGATCGCGCAGAAGGTGCAGACCCGGTCGCACCCCGACGCGATCTTCAGGTAGGCCCAGGGACGCAGGCTCCCGTCGACACCGAGGTGGCGGATGGGGAACCGGGGGCCGCTGGCCGGCATCCGGTCGAGGTCGTCCTGGCTGGTGATGGCACGGTGGGGCGGCGGTCCGTCGGGAGTGATCGGATGCCCGGGTGCGTCCGCCCCGGCGGTGGCCGGCACGACCATCAGGGGCAGCTCACGTCCGGCGGGACGGCGGCCCGGATGGGCGGCGCCGACGCCGACCACCCGCTCTGTGGTGCGGCCGGCCAGGATCTGGTCGACGATCTCCGGCAGCCGGGGGTAGCCGTCGAAGCCGACGATCGCGTCGGCCTCGGGGATCGCGTCGGCGAGCTCCTGGGGATAGCGCTGCGCCATGCACCCGACCACGACCACGGCGCGAGCGGCTGCGTCGTCCTTGAGCTGGCAGGCCGCGAGCACGGTGTCGATCGATTCCTGCTTCGCCGGTGCGATGAAGGTGCAGGTGTTGACCAGCAGGACGTCCGCCCCGGCCGGGTCGTCGACGATGGTCGCGCCGTCGCGGTGGAACAGCCCCGCCAACTGCTCGGTGTCCACCTCGTTGCGGCCACAACCCAGGGTGATGATCGAGACGCGGTGGGGTGGGAGCGCGGACGGACCACCGCTCGGCTGGTCGGCGTCGGTGGGGACGGTGGTAGGGGGCACGTGGAACTCCGGGGCTGCACGGGCGTGCCGCGCCCCTCCGGGCGGCGGCGCGCGGGAGCATCAGACGGTCTCGGCCCCGTCCGGCGTGAACCGGACCGTGACCGGCTGTCCGGGGCTGCCCTGCGGTCCGAGATCCTCGCCGTTGAGGGTGGCACGCACCCCTCCGGGATTGCCGAACCGGACCTCGACCTCCCGGTCGGCCTCGAACTGCAGGGTCTCACCGGCCGTGATCGTCTGCTCGAGCACGGGCGTGTCGTCGACGATGACCCGGACCCAGGAGTCGGACTCGAAGGCGAGGAACAGCTCCACCCCCTCGAACTCCGGTTCCGGCTCCGGTTCCGGCTCCGGCTCGGGTTCCGGCTCGGGTTCCGGTTCGGCGTCGTCGGGGTCGACCTCGTCGACCTCGGCGTCGTCGGGGTCCTCCTCCGCGGTGGGCGGGGGTGGCCCCATGGGTCCGTCGGGGCTCGCCTGGTCGGGCGAGCGACCGTCGGTCGAACCCAGGACGGCGATACCAGCGAGCACGACCACGATGACCAGCAGCCAGGCGATCCAGGCCGGTGGCGCTCCCCGCCGCTGCTTCGGGGTACTCACGTCACCGACCAGCGATGCGGCGTGCACGCTGTCGTGCCCGACCTCGCGACGGAAGGTGTCGAGCAGCGGTGTGGGATCGAGACCCAACTCCTGGGCGTAGCTGCGCAGGAACCCCTTGGCGTAGACGTCCCCGCCGAAGGTGTCGAAGGACTCGTCCTCCAGGGCCTCCAACTGGCTGACCCGGGCACGCAGGCTCAGGGCCACGTCCTCGAGGGACCGGCCCGTCGCTTCACGGGCGTCACGCAGGGTGGCGCCGATACCCGTGGTCGCCTCCTGGTCGGGCATGGTCCTCCAGACAGCCTGTCGGGTCGGGCGATCACCGGTCGTGACCGCGACCGCTCCGCACGGTCGATCCGGGACAGCGTACGACCACGCGCAGCCTTCGACACCCTCCCGGGCGCTGCTCGCCGCGGCGGGACGCTAGCGGCCGACGCGCCGCCGTGTTCGGTGACGACGGTCGGCATGGCTAGGATGCGCGCCCATGAACGCTCACACACGCCTCCTGCTGCTCGTCACCGTCGCGCTGCTCGCGCTGACCCTCCTCGCCGGACCGGCCGCGGCCCAGGAGGACGTGATGGACGACGTCACGACCGAGCAACCGGTCGAGGACGAGAACGGCCGCCGCCCGCTGGCCGACAACCCGCGTGATCGGCTGGGCCTGCTCCTGCTCACGGCGTTGTTCGTCGGGGGCGGCGTGGCCCTGGTCAACGGCCGCAGGCAGCTGAAGGGCGAGAACCCCCAGGCCTCGGGCGAGTTCCGCTGGCGCTGAGACGGCCGCCTGGCCGTACCGGGTTCGACGATCGGGTTCGACGATCGGGCTCGACGATCGCGCCCGCCGTCAGGCTGGATCGCGACGACGCCCAAGCGCCGGAACGCCGACGCGCCCGAGGTCACAGGACGTTGTGGCTCCGGGCCTCATCGAGCTCCTCCGGTGACCACAGCACCTCGCGAGCCTTGGAGCCCTCGTTCGGCCCGACCACGCCGAGCTCCTCGAGCTCGTCCATCAGCCGGCCCGCCCGCGCGAACCCGATCCTCAGCTTGCGCTGCAGCATCGAGGTGGACCCGAGGCCACTGACCACGACCTGCTCCGCCGCCCGGCGCAACAGCGCCGCGTCGGAGCCGTCGTCACCGGAGCGCTCGGCATCCGCCTGGTCCGCGGCCTCACCCTCCTTGACGACGCGGTCGTCGTACTCGGCCTGGCGCTGCCCCTTGCAGAAGGCCACGGCCGTGTTGATCTCCCGCTCGGTGACCCAGCAGCCCTGGAGCCGAGTCGGCTTGCCCTGGCTGGCGGGCAGGAACAGCATGTCGCCCTTGCCCACCAGCTTCTCCGCACCGTTCATGTCGATGATGGTGCGGGAGTCGGTCTGGGACGCCACCTGCAGGGCCAGCCGGGACGGGATGTTCGCCTTGATCAGGCCGGTGATCACGTCCACCGACGGCCGCTGCGTGGCGATGATCATGTGGATACCGACGGCGCGGGCCATCTGGGCGATCCGGCAGATCGCGTCCTCGACGTCGCGGGGCGCCACGAGCATGAGGTCCGCGAGCTCGTCGATGACCAGCAGGATGTAGGGCAGCGGCCGGGCCTCGAGCTCGGTCGGCAACCCATCCTCGTCCGGCGGGCCCGGCCGGGTCGCCACCTCGCCGGCGGCCACCGCCTCGTTGTACCCGTCGATGTTGCGGTAGCCGAGCTGGGCCAGCAACTCGTAACGCTGCTCCATCTCCTTCACGCACCACTGGACGGCATCAGCCGCCCGCCGAGGATCGGTGACCACCGGCGACAGCAGGTGCGGCGCACCCTCGTAGGCGTTGAGTTCCACCCGCTTCGGGTCGATCAGGATCATGCGGACCTGGTCGGGCCGGGCCCGCATCACGATCGAGGAGATCATGCCGTTGAGGGTCACGGACTTCCCCGAGCCCGTGGCCCCGGACACCAGCAGGTGGGGCATGGTGGCGAGGTTGATCATCTCCGGCTCGCCGGCGATGTCGACGCCCAGCGCCACGGTCAGCGGGTGGGGGTCGCTGAGGGCGAGGTCGCTGCGCAGGATGTCACCCAGCGTGATGAGATCACGCTGCCGGTTGGGCACCTCGACCCCGATGGCGGACTTGCCCGGGATCGGGGCCACGATGCGCACGTCGGGAGCGGCCAGGGCGTAGGCGATGTCGTCGCCCATGTTGGCGACCTTCTTCACCTGGACGCCGGGGCCCAGCTCGATCTCGAACCGGGTCACCGTGGGGCCCCGGCTGGACCGCGCCACGGTGGCGTCGATGCCGAACTGGTCGAAGGTCTCCTGCAGCGCCGCCGACTGCGCTTCGATCACCCGCCGGGAGTCGCGGCCGACCACCCGGCCGGCGGCCAGCAGCTCGAGCGAAGGCAGCTGGTAGTCGTCGAAGCTGTCCACGGGGCGGACCTTGGCCGCCTTGCGGACCACCGCCTCCCCCGGCACCCGTGCCCGCTCCACGGGCGGGTCCGGGATCGCTGCCACCTCGCCCTCGGGATCGGCGGTCTCCGGGTCGTCGTCACCGACCGCTCCCTCGGCCAGGGCCAGGGAGGGCTGGAAGGCGCTGGTACCCGCCAGGGTGGCACGCACCCGGGTGGCACTGCTGCTGGGCTCCTCCGCGGCGTCCCCGCCCTCTGGCGCCGCCTCGGCCCCCCGTCCCCGCGCCGCGCGCGAGGACCGGGGCATGGGCGCGGTCGCGTCGGGGTCGACGGCGTCACCATCGTCGCCGTCATCGCCGTCACGCCCCGGCATCACGGCCGAACGCAGCAGCTCCAGCACCCGACTGAAGGGGGTCCGGGTCACTACGAGGACGCCCAGGAGCACCAGCGCGAGCAGCACGGCGGCCGCACCCCACGACGACAAGGCCCAGGCCAGCGGCGTGGCGACGGCCCAGCCCAGCAGCCCGCCGGCTCGCCACAGGGCCCGCATGCCCTCACCGGGATCCGGCGCGTCGGCCAGCAGGTGGAGCCCACCGAGGACACCCGACAGCCCGATCGCGGCACCGATCGCGATCCGACCGACCTCCGGTGCAGGCCGCCCGATGACCACCAGCAGACCGAACCAGGTCACCAGGACCGGCACCACGTAGCCGACCAGGCCGACCAGGCCGAGCGCGACCGCCTCGAGGAAGTCGCCCACCGGGCCGGCCGCGTTGGCGTAGGTCCCGAGTCCGGACAGCACGCCCAGCACGACCAGCGCGAGGCCCCCGATGTCCTGACGACGCTCACCGAGGTGCTCGGCCACCGCGGAGGTCACCCCCGAGGACGAGCCACCCGACGAGCCGCCACCACGACCCGCGCCACGACCGGAGCGCTGGCGGGATGCGGCACCGCCCTTGCCGGCGGCCTTGGAAGCCTTGGAGGACGCCCTGGAGCCGCCCCCGGAAGGCTTGGCCTTCTTCGAGGGCTCGGTCTTGCCGCCGCCCTTGCGGGTGGCGGCACCACCCGAGGTGCGCTTACGCGTGTTGGTGGACGACGCCACAGCACCCCCTGGGTCCGGTCTGGAACGTGGCCCGTGCAGCGTAACGGCAACCACAGCCTTGGAACTACACCCGGAGCGGGGTGGCCCGGCCACGCTGGCCGTCCGGACGAGGACCCGGTCCCCACCCAGATGACGAGAAGTTACGGTTACGGCACCGTAAGCTAGGTGATCCGAACCCGTCGCCGGCTCGTGGCCCCACCGCTGCGAGCCGGACCGCACCGACGTCGAGGAGTGCTCCATGACCGAACCGATCATCGTGCAAGGAGGGATGGGCGTCGGCGCCTCGAGTTGGCAGCTCGCCCAGGCCGTGGCCGACCTCGGCCAGCTCGGAGTGGTCTCCGGCACCGCCGTGGCCGTGACCGTGGCGCGGCGGCTGTCCGAGGGGGATCCGGGCGGCCACGTGCGCCGTGCCCTGGAGGCCTTCCCGGTCCCCGAGATCGCGGCCCGCGTCCGCGATCGGTACTACCGCGAGGAGGCGAAAGCCCACGGGGCACGCTTCCCCGGCGTCGCGCGTCCGGTGCTCGAGCCCTCCCGCAAGGACCTGGAACTGCTGGTCGTGGCGAACTTCGCCGAGATCACCATGGCCAAGGCCGGCACCGACGGGCTGATCGGGGTCAACTACCTGGAGAAGATCCAGCTGCCCACCCTGCCGTCGTTGTACGGGGCGGTGCTGGCCGGCGTCGACGCGGTGCTCATGGGTGCCGGCATCCCGGCCCACATCCCCGCGATCCTCGACCGCCTCGCCCGCCACGAGGACGTCGAGATGCGGATCGACGTGGCCGGCGGGGACAAGGCGATCTCGCGCTTCTCCCCCGAGGCGTTCCTCGACGGCCACCCGGCGCCCGAGGTCAGCCGGCCCCGCTTCTTCGCCATCGTGTCCTCCCACACCCTGGCCACCTACCTCGACCGCAACACCTCCGGGTCACCTGATGGGTACGTGGTCGAGATGCCCGTGGCCGGGGGGCACAACGCCCCACCCCGAGGCAGGCCGAACCTGGATGCGACCGGGCAGCCGGTCTACGGCGCGCGCGACGAGGTCAAGCTGGAGGCCGTCGCCGCCCTCGGCAAGCCCTTCTGGCTCGCCGGCGGGTGGGGGACACCGCAGCGGGTCGAGGAGGCACTCCAGCTCGGCGCCGCCGGCGTCCAGGTCGGGACCGCCTTCGCCTTCTGCGAGGAGTCGGGGCTGAGCCCGGAGCTCAAGCACGCGGTCCTCGATCGGGTCGTGGACGGAACGATGTCGGTCCGCACCGACCCCGTCGCCAGCCCCACCGGCTTCCCCTTCAAGCTCGTGGAGCTCGCGGGCACGATCGCCGACGTCGAGGTGGCCGAGGCCCGGCCCCGAAAGTGCGACGTCGGCTACCTGCGCGAGGCCTACGCCAAGGAGGACGGTGGTCTCGGCTACCGATGCTCCGCGGAGCCGATCACCGACTTCGTACGCAAGGGCGGCACCGAGGAGGACGCCGAGGGACGCCGCTGCCTGTGCAACGGCCTGCTGACCGCGATCGACCTCGGACAGGTCCGCCGTGAGGGCTACGCGGAGCCCGCGGTCATGACCGCAGGTGACGACCTCCTCGACCTCACCCGACTGCTCGACGGCAGCAACCGCTACCGCGCGCAGGACGTGGTCGCGCACCTGCTCGCGCGGGTGGGCGCTCCGGCCTGACGGGCCGGTCGGCCGGCGGGCCGGCGGGCCGGACCCTGGGCGGCCTCAGGCCTCCTGCACGACCGGCAGGATGAACGGCCGTCGTCCGGTCTCCTGCTTCCAGAACCTGCCCAGCGCCTGCACCACGTGGCGGGAGATGGCAGCGGTGTCCTCGAACCTCGCCGCCGCCAACCCCTCGAGCTCGGTGTCGACGGCCTTGCGGGCCGCGTCGAGGATGTCGTCGGCCTGCTCGTGGAAGACCACACCCTTCTGGGTGACGACGGTGTCCGCGGCCTTGCGTCGCGCGTGGGTATCGATCGTGACGATCGCGATGCAGATGCCGTCCTCACCGATGCGGCGCCGGTCGCGCAGCAGCGCCGGACCGACGTCGTCGAGCAGCCCGTCGATGTAGACGTGGCTCGTCGGACGCCCCTGGCTGCGGGTCACCTCGCCGTCGCGGAGCACGAGCGAGTCCCCGTCCTCGCAGATGAACACCTTCTCGGGCAGACACCCGGTCTCCCGGGCGATCTCCGCGTGGGCTCGCAGGTGGCGGTGCTCGCCGTGGACCGGGACGAAGTGTTCCGGCTCCACGATGTTGTGGAACAGGATCAGATCCTCACGGCTGGCGTGCCCGGAGACGTGGACGTGAGCGACGCCGCCGTGGATCACGGTGCAGCCCCGGCGGGACAGGTTGTTGATCGAGCGGAACACCGCCTGCTCGTTCCCGGGGATGAGGCTCGAGGCGAGGATCACCAGGTCGCCCTCCCCCCCCTCGAGGCGACGGTGCTCCCCGGACCCCATCAACGACAGCGCGCTGAACGGCTCGCCCTGGGACCCGGTGGAGACCACGATCAACTCGGAGCGGTCGTAGCGGTCCACCTCGTTGGGGTCCACGGCCAGATCGGAGTCGAAATCGAGGTAGCCGAGCTCGCCCGCGATGGCCATGTTGCGCACCATCGAGCGCCCGACGAACACCGGGCGGCGCCCGACGGCGAGCGCGGCGTCGAGCACCTGCTGGATGCGGTGGACGTGGCTGGCGAAGGACGCCACCACGACCAGGCCCTCGGCCTCCGACAGGTACTGACGGATCGTCGCGCCGATCGTGCGCTCGGGCCGGACGTGGCCGGGGCTCTCCGCGCCGGTGGAGTCGGCCAGCAGGAGATCGACCCCCTCGTCGCCGAGCCGGGCGAAGTGGGCGAGGTCGGTGGGGCGACCGTCCAGGGGCGACTGGTCGAGCTTGAAGTCGCCGGTGTGGACGATCATGCCCTCAGGCGTCCGGAAGGCGAACGCGACCCCGTCGGGGATCGAGTGGCTGACCTGGACGGCCTCGACGTCGAAGGGCCCCTGGGTGAACCGGTCGCCGGGCTCGACCTCGTGGTAGCGCGGCCGAGGCAGATCCGACCACTCCTCGAGGATCGCCTCGCAGAAGGCGATCGTCAGACGGGTCCCGTAGACGTCCAGCGTCCGGTCGAGGTCGCGCAACAGGTAGGGCAGGGCCCCGATGTGGTCGAGGTGGCCGTGGGTCAGGAACACCCCCTCGACGTCGTCGCCACGATCGGCCAGCCAGCTCCAGTCGGCGAGGATGAGATCCACCCCGAGGTGCTCCTCGTCGGGGAACAGCACCCCGACGTCGACGATGCCGATGCGGCCGTCGATCTCGATGGTGGCCATGTTGCGGCCGATCTCACCGAGCCCACCCAGGAAGGTGACCTCGACCCCGTCGGTTGCACTCATCGTTGCTCCTGGACCGGCTGCAGCGCCGCGAGGACGGCGTCGACCGCCGCGGGTGACGCATCGGCGAGAGGGGGACGGACCGGCCCGGCCGGGAGCCCGAGGCGGGCAAGCGCCCCCTTGAGCGGGGCCGGGGAGGGCTCACCGAACAGCGCCCTGTGGACCGGAAGGCAGTCGAGGTGGAGCGTGCGGGCCCGTGCCGGGTCGGTGGGGAAGGCCGCGATCATGGCCGCGATCTCCGGCCCGACCAGGTGGGAGGCGACCGACACCACCCCGACGGCTCCGACCGACAGCAGGGGCAGGTTGACCTCGTCCGCACCGGACCACATCGCGTAGCCACCGGGAGCGCCGGCGGTCGAGAGCAGCAGGTCCCCGGCGCGCCCGCAGTCCGCGGTCGCGTCCTTGACGCCGACGATGTTCTCCACCTCGGCGAGCGCGACGTGGGTGGCGACCTCGACCGCGCGGGCGCTGCGCGAGGGGATGTCGTAGACCACCATCGGCAGGTCGGTCGCCGCCGCGGCGGCCTTGAAGTGGGCCTCGAGCCCCCGCTGGTCGGGACGGTTGTAGTAGGGCGTGACGACCAGCACGGCGTCGGCGCCGGCGGCCTCGGCCTTGGCGGTGGCGGTGACCGTCTTCGCCGTGTCGTTGGAGCCCGTGCCCAGCATCACGGTGGCGCGGCCCGCGACCGTGTCCCGCACGACGCGCAGCACCTCGAGGGGCTCCTCACCCTGGAGGGTGGGTGACTCCCCGGTGGTCCCGTTGACCAGCAGCGTGTCGCTGCCGTGGGTGACGAGGTGCTCCGCGAGCACGGCGACCCCGTCGAGATCGAGGCTGCCGTCGGACCGGAAGGGTGTCACCATGGCGGTGACGACCCGGCCGATGCCCTCGGGCGGGCTCGGATGATCGAGCGGTGGGGTGGGCATCGAGGCTCATCGCCTCCTCGTGAAGGGCGGACCGAGGTCCCCGGCACCGATCGGGCCCGAGGCATCGCGCCCCTATCCTAACGCCCGTGCACCTGCGACCGGTCGCCCTGGTCCAGCGGGCCGCACGGACCCCGACCCGAAGGAGAGCGACGTGATCTGGCACGTGGTGCGCTTCGACTGCACCGAGGTGGACGAGGAGACCCGGCAGGAGCTCGAGGCCTCGCTGGCGGCCCTGGCCGACCTCGACGAGGTCGCCTGGCTGCGGGTTGCCCGCGACGTCGAGGAGCCGACGATCACCGGCCTGCTCACCGTCTTCACCGACGTGGAGGCCCTGACGCGCTACCGGGTCCACCCCGAGCACCTGCCCGTGGTCGAGCGCATCAAGGCGCTCGGCATCCCCACCGTCCGCCTGGACATCGCCACCGACGACGAGCCCGCCGACCTGCCGTGACCGTCGCCTCGCTGGTCCTGGCGCATGCCGGTCCCGGCTCCACCTGGCAGGCGATGGTCGTGGTCGCCGGGGTGGTGCTCACCGGGATGGCGCTGGCCGCCGGGATCGGGTGGCTGCAGGTCCGCCGTCCTGCCGACCTGGTGGCCCCCCTGGCAGCCACGGCCGTGCTGGCCAGCCTCGGGGTCCTCGGACACGAGGTGGTCTCCGATGGCATCGGGTGGGGGCTGCCGCTGGCGGTCGTCTCGCTGGGCGTCCTGCTGCTGGGCGGGGTGGCCGGGGTGGAGCTGCGGTTCCCGGCGGCGGTCCCGATGGGGGCGCTGGCGCTGCTCGGGGTCAGCGCGTGGCTCCTCTACGCGCCCCTGACCATCGCGCTCCACCCACCACCGGAGATCCTGCCCCTCAGCGACGACGCCGAACTCGAGATCCTCGCGCCCGGGGAGGGCGCCGAGGTCGCCGCCGGGGTGGTCCCCGTCACCGTGACCGTCCTGGGTGGTTCCATCGGGCCGGGCGGGGTGGAGCTCTCGGCGCTGCCCGAGGACCCGGAGGAGGCCGGTGAGCTGACCATCGCGCTCCAGGAGCTGCGCGACGACGGCGGTGCCGCCCCGCAGCGCCGCCTCGACATCGAGGTGGTCGGATGCCCGGTCGCGACCCCCTGCGAGGAGGTGACGGTCGAGATCGCCGTGCCCGCCGGCACCTGGCAGGTCACCGTCGACCTCAACCGGGGCGACGGGACACCGCTGGCGCCACCGGTGCGCGCCCGTGCGAGCTTCACCGCCGTCGACGGTGGCTAGCTCAGGTGCTCGGACCCCGGATCGTGGCGTAGAGGTAGGCCCCGGCGATCGCGAACACGACCGCCTGGCTCGCGGACGCCGCGGGCAGCAACGGCAGGCTCGGCAGCCGCTCCGCCACGGAGACCGGAACCGTGGGCAGCACCACCAGCAGCAGGATCAGGGCACCGACAGCGGGGATCGCCCGGTCCCGCCGCCCGGCCCCCATCCCGAAGGCCGCCACGGCCCCCGCCGCGACGTAGGAGGCGACGGGCCACCACACGCTGGTGTCCCCACCGTCGACGGCGACCGCGTCGGTCAGGATGCGCGCGAGGTCGAGGAGCAGCAGCGGCACGACACCGACCGCCACCCCGAGCAGCACCGTCCGGACGCGCTCGTTCATGCCGGTCCCTCCCCTGAAGCTTCGTCCTGCGGCGTCTCCGGACCGGCCTGCCGCGCCTGACGGCGACGCTCGGCGGCCTGCTCCGAGGCCAGCCGCTCGAGTTCACTGGCCCCGTGATCGACGTGGACCATGGCATCGGCCACCGCCCGGTGCCCAGCCACCTCGCCGATCTGACGGTGCATGGCCTGGACGACCCGCCGGTACTGGGGGTGGCCCTGGGGGATCGAGCGCAGCTCGAGCATCTGCATGGCCGCGCGGGCGTTCAGCTGGATCACGTAGCGCACCCGGTAGGCGAAGCACACCGCGTACTGGGCGGCCGCCGGGTGGTCGGGGGCGAGCAGGGCCTCCAGCGCCGCGGAGCGCTCCAGGGCCTCGTGCCAGCGGTCTTCGCCCCCCGCCTCGACCAGCTCCGGCGGGGTCTCGTAGCCGTGCGCGGTGGTGAGGTCCTGCCACTCGATCGTGAGCATGCGGTGCCGCTGCAGGTCGCGGAACCCCCCGTAGTCACCGAGCACGTCGAAGCGGTACCACACCCGCTCGAACCCACGACCGGGCTTGTGGCGACGGTTGGTGCGCTCACCGACGTAGGCGGCCAGCACCTCGGCGCGCCGCTCGGCCGACCAGGTCCGGACCTCGGCCTCGAGCTGCTGCTCGGGGATCGTCACGTGGGGGTAGAGGGCGGCGGTGACCAGCGCCACCTCGGCGTCGACGGGGTCGCGGGGCGCCCAGTCGGTCAGGGTCACCAACTCCGCGGGCTGGACGGGGTGCGCCGGCACGAACTCGCGGGCCAGCGCGCGGGTCTCGTCGCGGCGGGCGGCCAGGTACTCCGACCACGCCCCGCCGCGGTCGGGACGGTCGACCCGGGTGAGGAAGGAGGGGATGACCTGCCTGAGCTCGGTCAACAGCCGGTCGGCGAGCGCGCGCGATTCGGCGAGCTCGTCGGCCCTCAGCCGCAGCAGCAACCCCTCGTAGGACTGGCCCGAGGCGAACATCCCGACGTTGGAGGTGGTGGCCGCCGGGAGCAGCCCGCGGATCAGATCCAGCGCCTTGGCCTTGGTGGCGTTGCGGTAGGCGAAGGCAGAGGTGGCGTCATCCTTCGGCCACCGCCCACGGACCCAGCCGAGGACCTCCGGCACCAGCGCGCTGTAGAGATCGAAGATCGCATCGAGGTGCTCGACGTAGGCCGTGGCGTGGGGACCGGCCATGACGTCGGCGTCGCGGTGGTAGCGGTACCGGCCGTGCGGCTTGGTGTCGTAGGGGATGTAGCGGGTGGACTGTTCCAGGTAGGCGGCCAGCCGGCCCCACTCGATCCGCTTGGTCAGCAGGTTGGAGATGTCCTCCAGGGCCACGTGGGCGCCGCCGAGCTGCGCCACCGAGTCGTCGCCGTACTCGCTGAAGACCTTGTCGTAGAGGGAAGCGGCCCGGGCCGCCGGATCCTCGGTGGCCAGGTCGTCGGCGAACTCGTCGAGGAACAGCCGCTGCAGCGAGCCGCCGTAGCGGGAGTAGCGGGCGAACAACGCGCCCTTGACCACCTCCGGTAGTCCGGTGAGCGCGAACACCCCCTCGTCAGGGGCCGTCAGGTACCGCCCGAGCAGTTCGCGCTCCTCGGCGGTCAGCACCTCCGGTTCGAGTTCGGACACAGCTGCCTCGAGGTGGTCGGGGGTGGAGCGGGGCGGGACGGACCGCGATGCATGGCCGAGCACGGGCCCGGCGACCGAGGTGCCGCGCTCAGCTCCGTGGGGTGGCGGGAGGGCGCGCGGGGCAGGCTAGCTCCCACAGCGCGACGGCTGACGTCGCTCCCGCGCGTCGGGGGTCACCACCCCGCGCCCGGTGTCACCACCTTAGGTCGGCGCTGGGACCCTCAGGACGACGCCGGGGTGCCGCGCGCCCCGTCGGTCAGGATCGTGACGACCCGCTCGGCGAGCCGGGCGTGCCCGACCGAACCGGGGTGGAAGCGGTCCGCGCCGAACACCTCGGGGCTGAGGCGCTCGCGGGGCAGGTCGGCCACCGGTACCCCGTGCATCGCGGCGACCGCGTGCTGGACCTCGGCGACGCGACGGCACCGCCAGCCGACCGCGGGCCGCAGCACGAGCGGCAACCCGGGCGCCATGGACAGGTCGGGACAGGTGTGGAAGACGAGCCGAGCCTCCGGCGCCGCCACCTCGCGGATCGCGGTCAGCAGGCGGTGGGTGGCGTCGGCCACCTCGGAGGACGACCGGTGGGCCTTGAAGGCATCGTTGGCGCCGACACCGAGCAGCACCACGTCAGCCCCGCGGGCGGCTTCGACCTGCGTACGGAGCACGTCGTCGGTGGTGGCGCCGTCCACGGCGACGCTGCGGACCGCGGTGGCGCGACCATCGACGGCGACCAGCGCGTGTGCGACGCGGCGTGGGACCGCATCGTCCGGCCCGGGGAGTCCGTGGCCCGCCGCCGCGGAGTCACCGAGCATGACCAGGTACCGCGGTGGGAAGCGACCCGGGAGGTCGACCTCGTGATCGAGCGGCGTCACCTCGGCGGCTCGGGCCCGCATCCGCTGGACGCCCAAGGTCGCGTGGAGGCCCGAGGCGACCGATGCCGCGAGCAGCGCGACAACGGCCAGCGAGGTGCTGTCGCCCACGGACCCCGGTGGCACCGAACCCCCGCGCAGAGACCCGCGCCCACCCGCGCGCCAACCCGCAGGCCCACCCGCACGCCCACGCTCGAGCACGCGCCATCGCAGAGGCTGCGCGGCTGAAGGTGAGGTCGGGAGTCGGCGCGGTGGGGACGGCATACCGTCACAGTTTAGGACCGGATGCGCCGCCCGTCGCTCCGGAGGACGCCGGGGGCAACGCCTCCGACGCGACGTACGAGGAGCAGGCAGGTGCGAGGACATGGCGGGATGCCGCTGCGACCGATGGGCGATGCCGCGGAGCTCAGGTCGCGCGGGCTTGACCGCACGGTGGCCAGACGGGCCTGGGGCCTCGCCCGCCCCTACCGCCGACGGCTGCTCGGGTTCGTCGGGCTGATCGTCCTGGCAGCGGCGGTCTCGGCCGCGCCGCCGCTGCTGATCCGTGAGATCATCGACGGGGCGATCCCCGATGAGGACCGCCAGCAGTTGGTGTGGCTGTTCGTCGGACTGGTCGGCGTCGGGCTCGTGGTCGCCGTCGTGTCGATGGCGGAACGGTGGCTGTCGGCATCCATCGGCGAGGAGCTGATCCTCGACCTGCGTACGATGCTCTACCGGCACGTGCACACGATGCCGATCGCCTTCTTCACGCGGACGCAGACCGGGTCGCTGATCACCCGGCTGAACAACGACGTGATCGGCGCGCAACGTGCCCTGACGGGCACGTTGGGCGGGATCGTCGACAACCTGATCGGCGTGACGATCACGCTGATCGTGATGTTCACCCTGGAGTGGCGGGTGACGCTCATCGCCGTCTCCCTGCTCCCGCTGTTCATCGTCCCCGCCCGCGTCGTCGGGCGCCGGCTCCAGGCGCTCTCACGCGAAGGCATGGGCCTGAACGCGGAGATGAACACCGTCATGACCGAGCGCTTCCACGTGGCCGGCGCGCTGCTGGTCAAGCTGTTCGGTCGCATCGACCGCGAGGTGGAGACCTTCCACGACAAGGCCGAGCGGGTCGCCGCCATCGGTGTCAAGCAGGCCATGACCGGTCGGGCGCTGTTCGCCTCGCTCGGGCTGGTCGGCGCCCTGGCCACGGCACTGGTCTACCTGGTCGGAGGGTGGCTGGTGATCGGCGACGCGGCGGATATCCAGATCGGGACCGTGGTGGCGCTCGGGTTGTACGTGACGCAGCTCTACGGCCCCCTGGCCCAGCTCTCGAACGCCCGCGTCGACCTGATGACCGCGCTCGTGAGCTTCGAGCGGGTCTTCGAGGTGGTGGACCTGCCGCGACCGATCGAGGACGCCCCGGATGCGGTCGAGCTCACGCACCCGGTCGGCCGGGTCACCTTCGACCACGTGTGGTTCCGGTTCCCCGCTGCCAGCGGCTCGCACCTGGTCTCGTTGGAGGGTCCGACCGCCGAGCACGGCGACGACGCCTCGGACTGGATCCTGCGCGACATCGACCTGGACATCGCACCCGGCGCGATGGTCGCCCTGGTCGGGCGCTCCGGCGCGGGCAAGTCGACGCTGTCCTCGCTGGTCCCCCGGCTCCACGACGTCACCGAGGGAGCCGTCCTCATCGACGGCCACGACGTCCGCGATCTGACGCTGGCCTCGGTCGCCGATGCTGTCGGGGTGGTCAGCCAGGATCCGCACCTGTTCCACGACTCGATCGCGGTCAACCTCCGCTACGCCCGACCCGATGCCAGCGATGCCGACCTGGTGCGGGTCGCCCGCGCCGCCCGCATCCACGACACGATCGCGGCCCTGCCCGACGGCTACGACACCATCGTCGGCGAGCGTGGGTACCGCCTGTCCGGCGGCGAGAAGCAGCGGCTGTCGATCGCCCGGGTGCTGCTCAAGGACCCCGCCATCGTCGTCCTGGACGAGGCGACCGCCCACCTCGACACCGAGTCCGAGCGCCTGGTGCAGGCGGCCTTGAAGGAGACGCTGCATGGTCGGACCAGCCTGGTGATCGCCCACCGCTTGTCCACGGTGGTGGACGCCGACCAGATCGTGGTGCTCGACGCCGGGCGGATCGCGGAACGCGGGACCCACACCGAACTGCTGGCGGCTGGAGGCCTGTACGCCGAGTTGGCCCGCACGCAGCTGGTCGGGGTCGGGTGATCGCACCGGAGTGCCGCGGGGTCGTGATCGGCCCGCCGTCCGCCGCCCGCACCCGGGGCGGCCCGCCGCCCGTCGCGCGCACCCGGGGCGGCCCGCCGCCCGCCGCCCGCCGCGCGCCGCGCGCGAGAAGCAGCCGATAGTCGCTGGAACTCGCGCGGATCCGGTGCCCGAACCGCGCGAACCCGACCTGGAGTGCGAGAAACAGCGATAGTCCGCTGCTTCTCGCACGGCCCGCCGGTTGCTCGCGAGCTCAGCCGCCGGTCGCCGGCGGGCTCTCCGGGTCGTCCGGCTCCTGCTCACCGGGCGCCGGCGGCTCGTCCCGCGGCCCGTCCGCAGGCGGGGGCGGGGTGAGATCGAGCCGAGCAACCGGCGTGGCCGCTGCTTCGTCCGGCGCCGGCACGGAGGCCTGCGCCTCGGCCGGCTCGTCAGCGGACCACTCCTCCGCCGCTGCCGCGGGGACCGCTTCCTCAGGCGCCGGGGTGGCAGCAGGCTCCTCAGGCGCCGGGGTGGCAGCAGGCTCCTCAGGCGCCGGAGCCACCGCAGGCTCCGGCATCGGCTCGGGTGCAGCCGCACCGCCACCCGGCTCGTCCGGCAGCCGCCGCCGGGTCTCACCGGAGGCCCACTCCAGCGCCTTCTGGTGCCGCTCGTCCGGGGGGATCCCAGCGGCGACCATCCGGTCGTACATCGCCTGCGCCGGCTCGTGCTCGCCGGCCCGGGCGTGGGCCCACATCAACTCCCGGTAGGTCGGCTCGTCGACGCTCACCCCGGCATCTTGCAGGCTGGCGATCAGCGCTCCGGCACGCTCGTACTCCTTGGCCTTGATCAGGGCGCCCAGGAGCTTCGAGGCGTCCGCACTCGTCGGCGTGACCCCCGCGGCGAGCATGCGCTCGAGCATCGCCACCGCATCATCCATCCGCTTGGCGCCCACCAACGCCTGCAGCAAAGACCCGAAGTGCCGCCCGTGGGTGAGGGTGCCTGCGGCGCGGAGCCGCTCGAGCAGCCCCGCCGCCTCGTCGAGCCTGCCGGCCCTGACGAGCCGCTCGACCAGATCCCGGGCGACGCGACGATCGGCCGGCACGCCCCGCGCGGTCAGTTCCTCGAACAACGCCCAGGCGGTGTCCAGCTCGCCCGCTTTCAGGTGGCGCGTCAGGACCTCGGCCGCCTTCGCCGGTGGCACCGGGACACCGAGGATCACCATCCAGTCCAGCACGCCACTGGCGGCCGCCCGCCGCCCCTTCGTCAGCGAGACGTCGATCAGCCCCTCCAGGTTCGCGCCCGAGGGGATCCGCCCGTCGGCGGCCAGCGCGAGGGCGTCCGCCCAGGCACCGTCGACATCCTCGGCGGCGAGGCGGGCTTCGAGCACCGCGTTGCGGTGGAAGCTCGTGGGCTCGATACCACCCGCACGCATCGCACCGAGCGCTGCCTGCGCGGCCTCGGCGTCGCCGGCCTTGGCGTGGGCCAGCAGCAGCTCGGTGTGGACGTCCCCGGGGAGCTCGACCCCGGCCCCCCGGAGCCGCTCCAGCAGCTCCAGCGCCCGATCGGTGTGTCCCGCACGGGCGATCATGGCCACGAGCTGGGTGGCCAGGCCCGGCGCCGGACGCTGGTCGACCTGGAGCATCAGGTCGACGATCGTCCGCGTGTCCTTGATGGCGCGACGATCCAGGCAGTCGCGGAGGAACCGCTCGTACTCCGCCGGGGTGGCAGCCTGCCCTCGCTGGGCCATCTGCCGGAGCACCGCGCGGGCGGCGGGGAACCGCCCCGCACCGAGGTAGACGCTCAGCACCCCGTGGGCGTGCCTGGGCTCCGGTTCCACACCCTCGGCGTGGAGCTGGTCGAGCAGCGTCAGGGCCTCGGCGGTGCGTCCGGCGCGGGCCGTGGCCAGGGCGACGTCCCAGCGCACCGACGCCGGCGGGGTGATGCCGTCCTTCGCCATGCGGTCGAAGAGCCGTTGGGCCCCGGCCAGGTCACGAGCACCGAGGTAGGTGGCCACCAGGAGCTCGTAGTGGTCCGCGGTGAACGTGACCCCGCGGGTCTCCATCGACGCTTCGACCTGCTGCACCATCCGCAGATCGCCGGCGAAACGCTGTAGCGCTTCCAGGTAGGTGTCGCGCTCGGTCACGAGGCCGCCCTCCTTGGATCCCGGCGGGGACCGACGGCACGCCCTGGCGTCCGGGTCCCCACAGGCCGGTGCGCTCACCCACGCGCACCCGTGTCCGGCCGACCCTCAGCCGGGGCTGGGACCGTAGCGCCTGTCAGGCGTGGACGACGACCGACAACCGGGCGTGCTACCGCCGACCCACCGAGGACGCAGCGACCTGCGGCACCGAGGCGCCGCGGCGCGGGTCCGACGGGCCTGCCGGCTCCCCCCGGACCGTGGGCCCAGACCGACCTCGGTCCCGAGCGCCTCCGAACGTCACCCCGTCGCCCGGAGAACCCTCGACTACGGTCGCTGGAGGACCCGCTACCCAGGAGCGACGAGGTGTCAGGACGCGAGCTCGTCGTGCTGGGCACGGCGAGTCAGGTACCCACCCGTGAGCGTGCGCAC
Source organism: Nitriliruptoraceae bacterium (assembly GCA_003561535.1). Classification (GTDB taxonomy): domain Bacteria; phylum Actinomycetota; class Nitriliruptoria; order Nitriliruptorales; family Nitriliruptoraceae; genus T1Sed10-7. The sequence goes on along the minus strand of PWWI01000284.1, from coordinate 13,364 downwards.
CACGGCGCGCTGCTCCGGTTCGACGGTCACGGCGTCCTGCTCGATCCGGGTGAGGGGACCCAGCGGCAGCTCTCGCTGGCCCAGATCCCGGCCTCGGCCATCGACCGCGTCTGTATCCCCCACGCCCACGGCGACCACTGCCTCGGGCTCCCCGGTGTCCTCCAGCGGATGGCGCTCGATGGGGTGACCAAGCGTGTGACGGTGCACCACCCACACCACGCGACGCCGTACATCGATGCGCTGTGTCACGCCAGTGCCAGCGCCACCTCGGCCAACGTCCGCTCCGCACCGACCGGACCCGGCGTGGTCAGCACCGACCCGCCGCTGGAGATCCACGCCCGGGAGCTCTCCCACTCGATCCCCACCCTGGGGTGGCGGTTCGTCCAGCCAGCGGGCGTGCGGCTGCTCCCGGAGCAGCTGGACGCCCTGCAGATCCCCCACGAGGCACGCAGCGAACTGGTCGATCGGGGATCGATCCGGCACGCCGGGCGGACGATCCGGCTCGAGGAGGTCAGCGTCACGCGCCGACCGGTCAGCGTCGCCCACATCATGGACACCCGCAGGTGCGAGGGCGCCAACGAGCTGGCTGCCGACGCCGATCTGCTGCTGATCGAGGCGACCTTCCTCGAGAGCGAACGCGACGTCGCCGAGGAGTCGGGCCACCTCACCGCGGCGCAGGCCGCCCGCATCGCCGCCGACGCCGGCGTCCATCGGGCCGTCCTGACCCACCTCTCGCGGCGCTACCCGGGGACCGAGAGGCACCTGGCCGAGGCCCGTCGGGCTGCCCCGACCCTCGACCTCCACGTGGCCAGCGACCTGGACCTGATCCCCCTGTCGGGCCCGGTCGTGCCCGCAGCACCGGGGTGACGACGCGGCCCCGGCGGGCCGATCTCACAGCACGGCATCGAGGCCGATCACGACGCCGTCCAGCTCCGCCACCCGCCGGCAGGCCAGCAGGACCCCTGGCATGAAGGAGCTGCGATCGATGGAGTCGTGCCGGATCGTCAGCGTCTGGCCCTGACCGCCGAAGATGACCTCCTGGTGTGCGACCAGGCCGGGTAACCGCACGCTGTGGACCCTCACCCCCCGGTGCGTCGCGCCTCGCGCGCCGGGGTGGGCGTCGTCACCAGCAGGGGCGTCGGGGACCTCGGGACGCGCCGCGGCGATCAGCTCGGCGGTGCGCAGGGCCGTGCCCGACGGGGCGTCGACCTTGCGGTCGTGGTGCAGCTCCACCACCTCGACGTGGGGCAGGTGCCGGGCGGCCTCCTCGGCGAAGCGCATGAGGAGCACGGCGCCGATCGCGAAGTTCGGGGCGATCAGGGCGTTGCCCACCGACGCGGCGGCCGCGGCTCGGGCACGCTCGAGGTCCGCCTCGGTCAGCCCCGTCGCCCCGACGACGGCGTGGAGGTCGTGCTCCAGAAGCCAGGCGAGGTTGTCGCCCACGGTGGCCGGGCCCGAGAACTCCACGGCCACCTCCACCCCCGCGGCGGTCAGGGCGTCGAGATGATCGGCGACCACCACCTCGCCGGCCACGCCGTCGAGGCCGGCGACGTCACCGAGGTGCCGACCCGTCGCACCCGGATCCACCGCGGCGACGAGCTGCAGGTCATCGGTGGCCGCCACGGCTCGACACACCTCCGAGCCCATGCGGCCCCCTGCTCCCACGACCCCGATCCGCACCTGCTACCTCGTTGTCCGACGACGGTGGGCTCCCCGAGCCTAACGGTCGATGCGCGGCGACCGCGGCGACGCAAGCCGGCGTGCACACACCGGCTACGGATAGCATCGGAGCGTGCACGGAAGTAGCGTGCACACCTCACGGACAGTAACCGAGCACCTCGGAGCAGGTGTCGCGCAACATCCGGGGACGACATGCTGCTACAGGACGACACCGCTTCCGCCGCCGACACCGGGGCGACGACCTCCCGACCGCGCCGGGTGCGACGACGGCTGCTCCAGGCCGGCGCCGTCCTCCTCGTCCTGGTCATGGGGGCCGCCGCGGCGCTGTCGATCACCGCGGCCTCCTGGGGTCAGGAGCTCCGGGACGGCGAGCAGCTGCTGCCCGGGGTCACCATCGATCGCGTCGACGTCGGCGGCGCGACCCGGGCCGAGGCGACCGCCCTGGTCGAGGCCGAGCTGGCCCGCTACCTCGACGGACAGGTCACGCTGACCCACGACGTCGCCACCTGGACGACCTCCCCACGTGAGCTCGGGGCCACCACCGACCTCGACGAGGTCATCGACGCCGCCTTCTCCGGCACCCTCGAGGCGACCCTGCCGGACCTCGTCGCCACCCGGTGGTTCGGCAGCACCAGCCAGCTGGCCCTGGACGTGACCATCGACCGGGACCCGGCAGCCGAGGAGGCGCTGGTCGCCGAGGTGGTCGACCCCATCGACCTCGACCCGATCGACGCCACCGTCAGCTGGACCGGGGAGGCCGCCGACGTCACGCCCCACGCCGAAGGACGGGAGGTCGACGCCGCGGCCCTGGCGGCGGCGCTCACCGCAGCCCTGATCGACGCGGACACCGCCACCGACAGCGAGGTGGAGATCCCCACGAGCGTGCTGCCGCCTGCGCTGACGACCGCGCAGGCCGAGCAGGCGGCTGCGACCACCGACGCCGCCGTGGCCGCCGCCCTCGACCGCGAGGTGGCGGTGCGCTTCGGCGACCGCCGCTGGCAGCTGAGCCCACGCGAGGTCGGGGCGCGGGTGGACGGTGAGGCCGTCGTGCTCGCGAGCCTGGCCGACCCGTCAGCGGCCCCTGAGGTGCCCCTGGGGCTCGGCGCCGAGGACCTCGCGGATCCGGTCGCCCGGATCGCCGCTGAGATCGACATCAGCCCGGTCTCGGCGAGCGTCAGCTACCGCGACGGTCGCGTCGAGGTGACCCCGGAGCGCAACGGCCAGGCCGTGGACCGGGGTACCGCCCGCCAGCTCGTGACCACCGCCCTGGTCGGAGCGGAGGACGAGATCACCCTGCCGGTGAACCCGCTGCGGCCCGCGTTGACCCGGGACTCCTTCGACAGCGTGCTGGTGGTCCGCCAGACCGACCGGGTGCTCGAACTGCACCGCGGCGGTCAGCTCGCCCGCAGCTGGCCGGTCGCCGTCGGCACGGGCGGATCCCCGACCCCGACGGGCACCTTCGTCGTCGGCGCGAAGCGCTTCGAGCCGACGTGGGTCAACCCCGCGCGTGACCGGTGGGGCGCCGACCTCCCGGACCGCATCGGTCCCGGCCCGAACAACCCGCTGGGGCTGCGGGCACTGAACTGGAACCGGCCAGGTGGCGGTGACACGCTGATCCGCTTCCACGGCACGCCCAACGAGGACTCGATCGGGGAGGCCGCCTCCAACGGCTGCGTGCGCATGTTCAACGACGACGTCGTCGAGCTCTACGACCTGGTGCCGTCGGGGTCGACGATCCTGTCGATCGGCTGACCAGCGCCGCGTCGCGCCCGGCCCAGTCAGCCGTCCTGCGACCCGAAGACCCGCAGGAGGTACTGCTGGGCGGCCGAGCGGCACTCGGGGTCTCGAACCGCCGCGAGCAGGGTGTCGGCATCCGACCAGCCCTGCGGGGCCCCGATCCCCAGCGTGGCCCGCACCGCGTCCAGGGTCGCCCGCACGGGCAGCTGCGCCTTCTGCGCCAGCTGCCCGGCGAGGGTCCCGACGACGTCGGTGAGCTCCTCCGGCGGGCAGACGCGGGACAGCAGGCCGAGCTGGTAGGCCTCGGCCGCGTCGAACTCCCGGCAGGTCAACACCAGGTCCCTGGCCACCGCGGGGGGCACCTCCCTGAGCAGCCGGGGGATGCCGCCCCAGGCCAGCGGGATGCCCAGATCCACCTCGGGGATCGAGAACCGGGCCGTGTCGCTGGCGACCCGCAGGTCGCAGGCCAGGACCAGGACGACCCCTCCCCCGACGCACCGGCCCTGGACGGCGGCGATCGTGACCGCATCCAGCGCCTCGATCGCCGAAGCCGCGCGGTCGCCGGCGGCGGCCGCCGCCCGAGCACCCGTGGGCTCACCCAGCAGACGCTCCATCGTGGACAGGTCCGCGCCGGCGGAGAAGGTCCGGCCGGCACCCGTGAACACCACCACCCGCGTCTCGGGTCGACCGCCCAGCCAGGCACAGGCGTCGGTCAGCGACTCCAGCAGCTCGACCGACAGGGCGTTGAGGACCTCGGGCCGGTCGAGGGTCACCGTGGCGACGGGGCCGTCGACGACGAGATCGAGGTGGGGGAAGCTCGGCAGGCTCACGACAGGCTCCAGACGCCCGGGGACGGTGGCAGGGGCGTCGCCGGAGGCTAGTCACCGGCCCCCACCGACGGGTTCCGGCTGCCGCAGGCGCCGCTGGGCGCGAGGCCCACCGACCACGACCCGACGCCGTGCCCACAGCACCAGCAGCGCCGGCTGGACGAGGAGGCAGGCGAGCAGGGCGAAGACGATCATCATCGTGCTCACCGCCCCGAACTGCTGGATGGGGACGCTGTTGGACAGCAGCAGCACCGCGAAGGCCAGCCCGGTGGGGGCGGCGGACCCGATCAGCGCCGGTCCGGTGTTGGTGAGGGTGTCAGCGATGGCCTGGTCCGGGTCCAGGCCACGAGCCAACGCCTCGCGGTAGCGGTTCGTCAGGTGGATCCCGTAGGGCACCCCGATACCCACGGCGATGGAGGCGACCGTGGCGGTCAGCGCGTTGAAGGCCAGTCCCAGGCCACGCATGCTCCCGAGCACGAGCAACAGGGCGACGATGCTCGGCACGATCCCGATCAGGCCCAGCCCGACCGCCCGGGCGCTGGCGTAGGTCGCCACCACCAGCAGCACGGCCGCGGCCGCCAGGCTGATGGTGATCGCCAGCAGCTGCGCCGCGGACAGCTCCTCGATGATCTCGGCGTTGACCAGCGGCTCGCTGACGATCGTGACCTCACCCCCGGCCCCGGCGATCGGGGCGGTGACCGCCGCCAACTCCTCGGCCAGTGGGGTCGCACCGTCCTGCCCGCCGCTGGTCCCCACGGTCAGCAGGATGCCCTCGGCGTCCATCACCGCCGCCAGCTCCCCGGGCACCTGGTCGGCGAGGACGGCGAGGTGGGCGCGGAGCACCTCGCCGTCCCGCGACGACGCCGCACCGGCGGCCTCCAGGGCCTCCAGCTGCTCGAGCCGTTCGCGGTCGGTGGCGTCCAGGGCGGCGAGAGGGAAGCCCTCGGAGCTCAACCGGGCGAGGGTCAACGCCTCGGGCTCCAGTGCGGCGAGGGCGTCGAGGGCCGCATCCGTCAGCGCCTCGGGACGATCGGCGGCCAGGGTCTCGGCCAGCTCCTCGCGGATCGTGGCCTCCAGCTCGTCGGGGTCGCTGGTGGCGGCCAGCGCCCGGAGCGGATCGCGACCCTCGGGGAGCCGGGCGATCAGGGCGAGCCGCAGGTCCTCGGGCAGGTCGAGCTCGTCGGCCAGGCTGGCGTCGTCGTCGAGCAGGGCATCCGCGTCGATAGGGTCCGGCAGCGCCACCTCGGCGGCCGCCGCGACCGGGTCCTGCCAGGTGTCCAGGTCCCCAGCCAGGCGGCTCCGCACCGCCTCTCCCCCGGCGACGATGCGGTCGCGCAGCTCGATCGGTGAGGTCAGCTCGGCGGCGCCGTCCACCACGCGGACGTCCTCCACGGAGGTGAGGCGCTCCTCGACCGAGGCGATGGCAGCCAGCAACGCCGGGTCGCCGGGGGCACCGTCGACCAGCAGGTAGGTCCGCTCGCTCACGTCACCACCGAAGCTCAGGTCGAGCCGGTCGATGGTCGCCAGCACGGGCTCACCCTCGGGCAGGAAGTCCCGTTCGTCGAACTCGGTCGACAGCCCGCTGGCGGCGACCGCGGCGCCGGAGAGCACGACGGCCGCGACCGCCAGCACGACGCCGGGCGCCCTCGTCGCCACCGTGATGGCGGGGGTGGCCCACCGCGGTACCCGCTGCCGGCGGGCCCCCTTCCGGGAGGGTCCACCGCCGTAGGCCACGGCGTCGGCCTGCCGGATGCGACGGTCGACGCGCCGATCGACCAGCACCCGGGCCGCCGGCACCGAGGTGGACAGGATCACGAAGGCCGACACGATGCCCAGGGCGGCGAAGATCCCGAAATCACGGATCGGGGCCAGCGGCGTGACGGCGTTGGCGAGGAACCCGGCCACCGAGGCGACCGTGGCCAGGACCAGCGCGACACCGACGGTCGACAGCGCGACCCGCGCCGCACGGTCGGCGAGATCGCCCAGGAGACGTTGCTCGCGGTACCGGGTGGTCAGGTGGACCGAGTAGTCGATGCCGAGCCCCACCAGCAGCACCGGCACGGCGATCGAGACCTGGTTGAAGGGGCCGGTCCACCCGAGCCCTCCCGGCCCGAGCAACCCGGCCAGCCCCGTCATCCAGATGATGCTGGCGAGCAGCCCGACCAGGCCGACGGCCACGTCCACCGCGGAGCGGAACAGCAGCGCGAGCACGAGCACGACCAGCAGCAGCGACACCGACAGCAGCACCGGCAGATCGCGCTCCAGGGCGTCCTCGATGCCCTGCTCGATCGCCAGCAGGCTCAGCGTCGACCGCCGGGCGTCGCCGACCGGGGTGGCGTCGACCACCTCGTCGATCGCCTGCTGGGCCCGGGTGCGGTCCTCGGCCGGTGCGCTGGCGTCGAGGTCCACGATCACGAGCCCGGCGCGGGCTCGGGGCGGATCGTCGGTGAGGTCGTCGGAGAACAGCCCGGCGACATCGTCCCCGCCGTCGGCGATGATGGCTGCCGCCAGGGGCAGGAAGCTCGCCTCGTCCAACCCGTCCAGGTCACGGTCGAGCACCTCGGCAGCGGCCTCGAAGGGCAGCGCGAAGGAGGCGACCGGCGGCGCATCGAGCCCCTCCTCGGCCAGCGCCGGCGCGATGTCGGGGTGCACCTCCAGCCGCTCCGCCAGCTGCTGGACGTCGGTCAGTGCCCGGGTGGTGATCAGGTTGCCGCCCGCTCCGGCGTCGATCAGCACCTGCACCGAGGTCGCGGTCTCGAACCGGTCCTCGATCACCGACAGGGTGGCCGCGCGACCGTCGGAGGGGGCGAAGCTCTCGACGCTGGTGTCGACCTCGAGCAGGGTGGTCGCCGCGGCGAAGGCCACGGTGAGGAGGGTGAGAGCGGCCAGGGTGAGCACCGGCACCCGGATGACCCCGCGGGCCAGCAGATCGAGGACCCGGCTCACCGTTCCCCCTCCTCACGCGCGACCCCGCGCAGCAGCAGCTGCATGGCCCGCTCGTCGACGGCGAGACCGAGGTGACGCAGCAGGTCCGCACCCAGGATCGCGGCGAGCACCGCCGTGGCCCGGGCGCGCCGCTCGGTGGGAAGCAGCGCGGGAAGGTCGCCCTCAGGCGTGACCAGCAGGCCCTCGACCGCGGTGACCACCCGATCGATCGCCGCGGTCAGGGCGTCCACCTGCTCGGGGTGGCGGGCCAGCTGACGGGCCAGTTCGACGACCAGCAGGACCTCGAGGGGTGGCTCCTCCGCCGCCAGCCAGCGCGCCGCCACTGCGAGCTGCTGCTCGGGCGGTGCGGCCAGGATGGCTGGGAGCTCCGTGGCGGCGAAGGCCGCCAGCCGGGCGTCGCACAGCGCGATCAGCAGGTCGGTCTTGTCGTCGAAGTTGGAGTAGAACGCGCCGCGGCTGAACCCCGCCCTGGCCGCGATGTCGTCGATGGACGCCCCGTCGACCCCGTGCTCGGCGAAGGCGGCAGCCGCCGCGTCCAGCAGCGCCGCCCGGGTGAGCTCCCGCTGCTCGGCCCGCGTGCGTCGGGGCGCGCGCTCGCTCATGCCCGTCGTCCGAGGCGCCACCGGAGCCCGAGGACGCCGAGCAGGAGGGCCAGCACGCCGGCCACGGCGGAGACGCCCGCCGCCACCGGCAGGGGCTGCTGCCCCTCGTGCCGCAGCTGGGTGGCGACCAGTGCGGCCTCGCCCCGCTCGGCCTCCGCCAGCCGGCTGCCCGACGCCAGCACCGCGACCGTGACCGCGGTGTCCTGCCCGCTCCGGTCGGCGATCGCAACCACCTCGGCGAGCGTGTCGGGCAGCTGCCCGGCCCCCTCGGCCAGCTCGTCGCTGCCCGACGCGAGCTGCGCGCTGCCCTCGGCCAGCTCCGTGCCCCCCTCCGCCAGCTCCCCCGTGCCCTCGGCCACCTCGGCGCTGCCCTCGGCGATCCCTCCGGTCCCGGCCGCGAGCTCCCGAGAGCCTGAGGCCAGCTGCCCGCTGCCGGCCGCCAGCTCCCCGGAGGCCCCGCGGAGCTGCCCGAGCCCACCCGCCAGCTCGCTCGCCCCGCCGGCCAACGCCGCCGAGCCCCGCGCGAGCTCGTCCAGTCCCGCCGCCAGGGCCGCGTTGCCTTCGGCGATCCCGGCCGCACCGGCGGCCAGGTCCTCCGCGCCGGCGGCGGCCGCCTCGATGCCGCTGAGCGCGTCGTCGATGACAGCGAGGCCGGCGCCGAGCTCGCCGGCGAGGGCGAGCGTGGCGTCCGCGAGAGCGGCGAGCGCCCCGACAGCCAGCGCGATCGGCGCGGCGGGGTCGGTGGGGTCGGTCGGGTCGGTGCCCTCGGGCACCGTGGAGGCCAGCCCGTCGCGGACCTCGGCGATGCCTGCGGCCAGCTCCTCGATCCCGGCGATCACGGTCGCGACGTCCCCGTCCGCTAGGTCGGCGTCGGTGGCCGACCCCAGACCGTCGGCCAGCTGCCGGGCACCGGCGGCCAGCTCGGTGCTGCCGGCCGCGAGCTCAGTAGCGGCACCGGCGAGCTGGCGGGTTCCGGCAGCCACCTCGGTGCTGCCATCGGCCAACTCACGGGCACCTCCGGCGCTCCCGTCGACCCCGTCGCTGAGCTGCTCGACGCCGGCGCTGAGCCCGCCCAGGCCGCCGGCCAGGCTGCGGGCGCCCTCGGCGACCTCGGCCGCTCCCGAGGCCAACGCCCCCGTGCCGTCGGCGAGCTCGGCCGCGCCGTCGGCCAACGCCTCGGTCCCCGACGCGAGCTCTCGAGCCCCCGCGGCCACCGCCCCCGCACCGTCGGCGAGCTCGGTCGCGCCGTCGGCGGCCAGGCTGCCGAGGGCACCCAGCACCGCGGCCGCGTCCCGGTCCAGCACCCCATCGGGGAGGACGAAGGGATCCACCCCGTCCAGGGGGGTGGCCTCGACGCTGATGGTCGGCGTCCCACGGTCGGGGGTCGCGGCCACGGTCAGCACGACTTCGTCGGGCAGCAGCGGCGGGAACAGCACCCCGGTTCGACGCACCGCGACCTCGCCGTCCTCGACCACGGTCCTGACCCCGTCCCCCACGGGCGCGGTCACCGACCAGCCCGCCGGGTAGCGCACCTCGAGGTGGACCAGCTGCGGCAGACCGAGATCGCGCTGCACGGTGCGGGTCCCGAGCGGGCCGCTGACCACCACCTCGCGGCTGTGGGCCGTGACGTCACGCACGCTGAGTCGTGTCGTCACCGGTCCTGCGGCGCGGGTGAGCTCGGCCGCCTCCAGCGATCGCCCGCTCGCCGCCTCGTGGACGACCCCGACCCCGACGGTCAGCGGCCGATCGTCGTCGAGGATGCAGATGGCACCGTCGGTGCCGACCACCTGCTGCTCCAGCTGCTCCCCCTCGCCGTCATCGGCCAGGGTCCCGACGGTGACCACGGCGGTGTCGGCACCGATCGGTGGGCAGGCCAACCCGACGGGCACCAACGCCGACGGCGCGCCGAGCAGCAGCGCCGTGACCGCGCACCCCAGCGCCAGACGCCCGGCGCGCAGCACCCGGGCGCCGCCCCGCCGTCGGCGTCGGGCGGGAAGGCGGTCCACGCGACGAGGCCGATCGGTGGGCGCAGCGGCGGGGGTCGCAGGCACGGTCGGTCCGACGGGGTGCGGGAGTTCGGCCGGCTGCCCTGCACGGGCGGGCGACCGCCGGGGGCGTGATCGTCCCAGATACACAAGTGTATCCGGATGCAACGCTGTCTTCAGGCCGCGCCGTCACGACCGCGGTGTCACCGGCGGGTGTGGGCCGGCTCCGTGGTGGTGAGCTCCGTGATCCGGTTCTGGTCGTCGACCATGACCACGGCCGGCTCGAACTCCCGCGCCTCCGCGTCCTCGAACTCGGCGTAGCCGACCACGATCACGAGATCGCCGGGCTGGACGAGGCGGGCCGCCGCGCCGTTCAGGCACATGTCGCCGCGGCCCGGCGCGCCCGGGATGACGTAGGTCTCGAGCCGGGCACCGTTGTCGATGTCGACGACCTGGACCTTCTCGTTGGGCAGCAGGTCGGCGGCGACCATCGGGTCCTCGTCGATGGTGATGGACCCGACGTAGTGGAGGTCGGCGGCCGTCACCCGGGCACGATGGATCTTCGACTGCATGAGCGTGCGTCGCACGTCGTCACTCCGCGACCGGGGGACGGTCGTCGCCAGCAGCAGTTGGCCGCCGCGACCCCGAGGCGGGTGGTTCCCGCGCAGCTGTAGCGCGGAGCGCACACGGTACCGGTCCGACGGTCCACGGCCCCGGATCGGCAGGACGCCGGCCCGGGAGCCCGGCCCGGTCACCGAGCGCCGTCGGCGCGGGCGGGCGTCATCAGCGCGAGCCGAGCGCCTGCGCCACCGCCGGGTGGACGATGTGCCCGCGCGCCACGTTCAGCGCCCCCGTCAGCGAGGGGTGCTCGGCGTCGGTGCCCGCCCGACCGGCCGCCACGTCGTCGACGAGCGTGGCGAGCTTGCCGATCACCGCCGCGGACAGCGCCGCGGACGCGGTCCGCGGGAACTGCCCGGGCACGTTGGTCACGCAGTAGTGCACCACCCCGTGCTCGAGGTAGACCGGGTCGGACAGGGTGGTGGGCCGGGCGGTGGCGACGCAGCCGCCCTGGTCGATCGCCAGGTCCACGATCACCGACCCGGGGCGCATGGACGCGACCATCGGCTCGGTCACCAACGTCGGCGCCAGGGCGCCGGGGACCAGCGCCGCGCCGATCACCAGGTCCGCCTCCCGCACATGGCCCCCGATCAGCGCCGGCTCGCTGGACTGGGAGGCGTCCAGGGTGCCGTCCAGTCGGAAGCGGTACAGCCGTTCGAGATCGATGTCGATGCCGGTCACGTGCGCGCCGAGGCCCCGGGCGCCGCGGGCGGCGATCGAGCCGGCGACCCCCAACCCGATCACGACCACCTTTGCGGGCGGCACCCCGGCCGCACCGCCCATGAGGGTCCCGTTCCCACCCAGAGCGGCCGACAGGTGGGCGGCACCGACGATCACCGACGCCCGTCCGGCGACCTCGGACATCGGTGCCAGGAGGGGCAGCCCGTGGACGTCGGTCAGGGTCTCGAAGGCGTAGGCCGCCACCCCGTTGGTCTGCAGCGCTTCGGTCAGGGTCGGTTCGGCCGCCAGGTGCAGGTAGCCGAAGAGGGTGAGGTCCTCGCGCAGGAAGCCGAACTCGCTGGGTTGGGGCTCCTTGACCTTGACGACCACGTCGCTGGCCCAGACCTCAGCGGCCTCCTCACCGAGCGCCGCACCGGCTTCGACGTAGTCGCCGTCGGAGAACCCGGCGCCCTGCCCGGCGTCGCGCTGCACCACCACGGCGTGCCCACGTTCGATGAGCAGGTGCACGGCCGATGGGGTCAGCGCCACCCGACGTTCCCGGTCCTTGACCTCCGCCGGCACCCCGACCTGCACACGCTCGCTCACGACGCCCTCCCCTGCCTCGTCGGCCTGCTCCCGGTCGCTCGAACCTAGTTGCCGACCTCGGATGGCGACGCCGATCCACGCGGAGCGTGCACCAGCGGGGGTGGGGACACCTCGGTGGCGTCAGCCGAGGCCCGCCAGCGACAGCCACCCGACGAGCGGCGCTGCCACGAGTTCGAGGTCGAGCAGCTCCTCGAGGTCGAGGCGGTCGATCAGCACCGTCAGGCCGAGGGAGATCGCGTTGAAGACGGCGTGGCCCAGGACCGCCACCATCAGATTGCCGGTCAGGTAGTAGGCCAGGGCCAGCAGGAAGCCGACGGTGAACAGCCCCACCAGGGCGAAGGGCTGGGAGAGCACCACCTCGATGTGGATGAGGGCGAAGACGGCGGAGGACAGCACCAGGCCGACCGGCAGGTTGATCCGGTCCGCCAGGGCCCGGAACAACACGACCCGGAAGATCACCTCCTCGACCAGCGGCGCGACCACCACCGCGAGCAGGGCCACCAGGGCGAGGGGCAGGCCGCCGGCCAGGGCGTCCTGGAGCAACTGCTGCTCGACGGGATCCTCGACGCCGGCGAGCAGCACGACGATCGCGTTCAGCGTGAAGGAGATGATGGCGACCCCGAACCCGGTGGCCAGGCCGATCGCGACCATCGCACCGGTGGTCCGGGTCGGTCCCCACAGGCGGGAGAACGGCCGGCCCGCCGCGAGCAGGGGCAGCAGGGCCAGGCCGAACACGATCACCTGCAGCACCAGGCCCACCACGAGGTTGACCACGATCAGCGTCGTGGAATCCGGGGTGACGGTCTCGACGGCGTCGACGCCGGCGATGCCGAGCAGGACGAGGTTCGGTGCGATGAAGATCAGCACCGAGAAGGGGGCGATCCACAGCCCGTAGGGCGAGGGCACGTCCCTCAGCGGGGTCCGCGTGCGGGTGCGCTGCGCGCCGTGTCCCTGCGAGCCACCGCGCTCGGGAGGGGTGGCTGCGGGTGCCACCGGCGGGCTTCCGGCCGGCGGCGCACCCGGCGCGCCGGGGGGCGGGGGTGGTCCGTCAGGCCGCCACGGCTGACCGGCTCCGGGTGGTGGCGGTGGCGTGGGGCTCACGGGCGGCTCCGGGAGGGGAGAAGGACGAGCAACGACACGAGGGCGAGCAGGCCCAGGGCCGCGGCGGGCAGCAGTAGGGTGCCGGAAGGCAACGCGTCTGGCAGGTTCGGACCCGACCCATCGGCCGGTCGTGCGGGTTGCTCGACCACCACCTCGGTGGGGGTGCCCGCGCTGCGTCCAGCCCCGTCCTCTCCGACAAGGACCAGGCGGTAGGTACCAGCCGGCACGGGGTCGCCGTCGTCGTCGGTGAGCCGCCAGGTCGCCGCGTGGACCCCAGGCTCGGCGACGCCGAGGTCGCGCGTGGCCACGGGCTGTCCGGCTTCGCCCAGCACCTCGAGCCGGAGCACGACGTGCTTGTTGACCTCCGCCTCGACCGTGACGGCCTCGCCGTCCCGGGTCAGGGAGGGCACCGACCGGGTGACGCCAACCTCCAGCTCCCGATCGTGGCCGGCCGGGGGCGACAGCTGCCAGCCACCGTCGACGCGGCTGGCCGTCCAGGGCCCGAGCGCACGCTCGACGACCACCTCGCCCCGGGCGTCGAGGATCGTCACGAGGTCGTCCGCGGCCAGGGTGAGCTCGTCGCGCTGCCCGAGACCGACGCG
>PWWI01000274.1 GCA_003561535.1 Nitriliruptoraceae bacterium | reverse complement strand
CCGCCCGGCACGGTGGCGGCCTTCAGCGGCACCGTGAAGCGGTTCCGTCGTGAGCTCCAGCTGGCCAGCCCCGACGTTCAGGTGCTCGGCAAGGTGGGTTCGGGGACCGATGCCGCCTCGGCGGCGCAGCGGCTGGACCACCAGCGGCTCCTGGCCGTCTACCGGGCGACCGATGGGTTGCCCAGCTTCAAGCTGAACGAGCTCGTCGAGGTGGCCCTGGACGCCCTGCCACCCCTGGATGACTGGCTCCCCGAGGAGCTGCGGGTCGCGCAGCGACTGCGCCCCCTGGACGAGGCGGTCCGCGCGATCCATGCCCCGGCCGATCAGCCCGATCGGCGCTCGGCCCGTCGTCGGCTGGCCTTCGACGAGCTGTTCAGCCTCCAGCTCGGGCTGCAGTGGCGGCGCCGGCAGCTCGAGGCGGACACCGTCGGGCTGGACAACGCACCGGTGGCAGCGGGCTGGGCGAGCCGGTTCCTCGCCGCCCTGCCCTTCCCGCCGACCGGGGCCCAGGGGCGGGCCATGGAGGACCTGGCCCGCGACCTCGGGGCGCCGCGGCCGATGCACCGGCTGCTCCAGGGTGACGTCGGCTCGGGCAAGACCGTCGTCGCCGTGTGGACCATGCTCAGCGCCGTGGATCGAGGGCGTCAAGCGGCGCTCATGGTGCCGACGGAGGTCCTCGCCGACCAGCACCAGCGGACCCTGACCGACCTGCTGGCCCCGCTCGGCGTCAACGTGCTCGACGGGCTCCGGGTCGCGGCGCTGACGTCCTCCACCTCGACGAACGAGCGGCGACGCATCCTGTCGGAGCTGCTCACCGGTGAACTGGACCTGATCGTAGGGACCCACGCCCTGCTGGAGGAAGGGGTGCGGTTCGCCGACCTCGGGGTGGTCGTGATCGACGAGCAGCACCGGTTCGGCGTGTCGCAACGCGTCCAGCTCAAGGAGAAGTCGGCACCGGTCGACGGGGCCACGCCGACCTCGCCGGATGTGCTCGTGATGACGGCGACGCCGATCCCGCGGTCCCTGGCCCTGACCCTCTACGGCGATCTCGACGTGACCGTGCTGGATGAGCTACCGCCCGGCCGCGAGCCGATCACCACCCAGCTCATCACCCCCGACCAGGCCCACCGCCGTGAGCGCCTGGAGGCCTTCATCCGCACCGAGGTGGCGGCGGGTCGGCGGGCCTACGTGGTCTGCCCCTTCGTGGAGGAGAGCGAGCAGCTGCCCGGTCGCGGTGCGGTGGAGGAGCACCGACGCCTGGCCACCGAGGTCTTCCCTGACCTCGAGGTGGCGCTGGTCCACGGACGCCTGCCGTCGGCGGACAAGGAGGCCGCGATGGCCGCCTTCCGGACCGGCACCGCCCAGGTCCTGGTGTCGACGACGGTGATCGAGGTCGGGGTGGACGTCCCGGAGGCCACCATCATGGTGATCGAGGACGCGGAACGGTTCGGGATCAGCCAGCTGCACCAGCTGCGCGGTCGTGTCGGTCGGGGTGGCGGTCGTAGCTTCTGCGTGCTGTTCGCCGGCTGGTCCTCTGAGCTCGGTGAGGACGCCCTGGAACGGCTGGTCGCGGTCGCCCAGACCACCGACGGCTTCGAGCTCGCCGAGACCGATCTCAGGATCCGCGGTGCTGGCCAGCTCTTCGGCCGGGCGCAGTCGGGCCTGCCGGACCTGGTCCTGGCCCGTGTCCAGGAGGACGTCGACCTGGTCGCCGCCACCCGTGAGCTGGCGGCACGCATCCTCGACGCCGACCCGGAGCTCGCCGGGCCCCAGCACGCCGCGCTACGGGCGGAGGTGCTGCGCCGCTACGAAGGCGGGGTCGAGGCGTTCGCGGCGCTGGAGACGGGGTGAGCTCGGGCGCAGGGGGTTGCCCGTCACGGCGGGCCGCACCGCCGTTCCGCCGACCTGCGCCGCCTTCGCTCAGCATCGGTGCAGGTGGAGTCCTTGGTCTCTGGCCCCGAACGCGGCAACGGAGCGAGTATCGAGTGATGTCCTTCTCCGGGATCGAAGATCGAAGCGGCTGGGAGGTATGGGCATGAAGGTTCTCGTCGTGGGGGCGACCGGACAGGTCGGATCCGAGGTCGTCCGCCAACTGTCGCAGAGAGGCACAACGGTTAGCGCCCTGGTCAGGGCCAGCTCCGCATACCACCACGTGCGTGACCTGCCGGGTGTGGAACTGGCGTTCGGCGACCTGCTCCGTCCCGAGACGCTCGGGGAGGCGCTCGATGGGGTCGACGCCGTCATCGCCACGGCGAACGGCATCGCGCCGCGCCGGCGCCGGGACTTCGGCCACGTCGAGACCGTCGGGTATCCGGCGCTCATCGCCGCCGCCGAGCGGGCGGGTGTCGACCGGTTCGTCTACCTCTCGACCGTGCCCATGGGTGATGCGGACGCGCACCTACCGGCGTCGCAGCACAAGCGCACGGTCGAGGACGCCCTGGCTGCCAGCACCCTGTCGGCCACCGTGATGCGGTTCGGGCCCTTCACTGACGTGTGGCTGGCCCTGCCCGGCAGCTCCATCCCGCTGGCCGGCATGGCACCGACGATGCTCGACCGACCCTTCCGGTTCCTGCGGGTGTACCGGTGGATGACCGGCCGCACCATCGAACGGTGGGGCCGCATGACCGTCATCGGCTCGCCCGACCGGCGTCTGGCCACGATCACGGTCCACGACGTCGCCGCCTTCCTCGTCGCCGCCCTGGAACACGACGCGGCCCGCGACGCGACCTACGAGATCGGCGGTCCCGAGGCGCTCAGCTGGCGGGAGATCGCTGCCCTCTACGAGGACCTGCTGGGCCGCGAGGTGCGGATCACGAAGCTGCCGCCCGGGCCGTTCCGCATGCTGGGGTGGCTGCTGCGACCGATCGCACCGGCACCGGCGAACGTTCTCGCGCTCAACCACGTCGGGGCCCTCGCGGACATGTCGATGACGGGGGAGCTGCTAGCGGCCGAGTTCGGCGTCGGCCCGCTCCAACGTCCCGACACCTTCCTCAAGGAGCGCTACGCCGCCATGGCGTGACCCACCGACGTCTGCTGCCGCGGCCGTGCCCCCGGGTCGGCTGTCCGGGGGCGCGGCCCGCGCGTGCGTCGCGCACGCCGACAGGCGCTGCCGCGGTCTGCGCGGCCCGATGACCGAGGCCTCTAGCCCCCCGCGCCGTCCCGTCCGTAGCGTGGAAAGGTTCCCGATCGCACGAAGAGGAAGGACCGATGACCGAGACGAGAGCGATGACCACCACGCAGCTTCGCACCACGATCCTCGAGTTCCTCGGCGCCGTCAACGCGCACGATGTGGAACGGACGCTGGGGTTCTTCACCGACGACGCCGTCTGGGAGGGCACGGGCCTGGCGACCCCCGCGGTCGGCCACGAGGCCATCGCCAAGGTGCTGAAGGACTGGTTCCGCGGGTTCCCCGACCTGCACTTCCCGCTCGAGGACGTCGAGGTCTACCGCGCGGGGGATGGCGACCGTGCGCTGGCCTACTGGACCAACGTGATGACGATGGACGGTCCCTTCGGTGGGTTCGCTGCCACCGGTCGGACCGCCAAGGGCAGAGGCATGTGCCGTTACGAGTTCCGTGACGGGAAGATCGCGGAGCACCTCATCATCTTCGACGAGATGGAGCTGAGCCGGCAGCTCGGGTTGCTGCCCTCCGACGACTCGGTGGGCTTCCGTTTGCTGGCCGGACTGCAGCACCTGACCACCCCGATCGCACGCCGGCTGCGCCGGCACTGACCCACGCGGCGAGGCGCCACCGTCCGCGGGCCCGACGCTCGAGCGGCGAAGCCCGCGGACCGTGGCCGTGATCCGTCGGCCGGCGTCAGCCGCCGTCGTCGCCACCCCAGCGGCCGAGTCTCACGGAGCGCGACCCACCTCATGTCCGGCTGCATCGAAACCCGCTGTCGAACTCGAGGCGGGGTGGTCCGCCGGATGCGATGAGCCGTCGTTCGGCGGCCGGGCTCACCCGCCCCCGTCGTCGTCCGGCCGGTCGACCAGCGTCCGGTCGAGCCGCAACGTGCCGTTGCCGCCGTGGAGCACCAGCGGGTCGAGCGAGGCGACCTGGGTGGCCCCGCGTACCCGGAAGCTGCCCCCGGCGCCGAGCACGGTCACCTGTCGCCCGTCGCGGAGCAGGGGGAGCCCCTCGCCGTGGTGGACCTCGGTGGCAGGGAGCAGCGTCAGTTCCAGGTCGGTCACCGCGCCCCCCAGGCGGTCCATCACCCACGCCCACTCGGGTTCGGGACCGGCCAGCAGCAGCCCGTCGGGGCGGCGCATCGCCAGCACCGGCGCGGGGTCCGCGTCCGGTGGCAACGGCACGGAGGGAGAGGTGCTCACCGACGGCAGTGCGACGCTGCCGCTCGCTCGTCTCCCGATCCGGATGTCCGGTCGCGGCTCGGTGGCGCCGGGCGCGGGGAGGGTGGCCACGGTCACGAAGCGCCCGGTGGTGTCGACGACCGTGCGCTCGGGAGCGGCGACGGTGACCTTGCCCACGGCGACGCCGTCGCGATCGTGCAGCTCCACCCGATCGGGGTGGGTGACGACCAGCACGCCTCCGCGGACACCCGCCGCGACCGCACCGGGACGTTCGAGGGTGAGCAGATCCTGACCGTCCCGCGTGCCCACCACCGTGATCTCCCCGGTGACAGGATCGAGCAGGGTCGTGCCATCCACCTGGTGCTGGCCGACGACACGTCGCCAGCGCTCGAAGCCCTCGGTCGCGTCGAAGCGGACGAGATCCCCGTCGGCCAGCGCCAGGAGCGGCGCCGTGGTCGAGGTGGCCGGGGCCGCCTGGCGGACGGGACGGTCCACCTCGATGTCGAAGCGGACCCGCCCGGCGTCGTCGAGGCCGACCATCCGCGTGCCCGGTTGCTCGCCGTCGAGCGTCCGGCCACTGACCACCAGTTGCCCATCGTGACGTCGGATGTCGGTGATCTGCGTCGGTGCCAGGTCCACCTCACCGAGGACGCTGCCGGTGTCCGCGGCGTGGATCCGCATCCGGTGGCCGTAGGCGATCACGAGCGTGCGGTCATCGAGGTGGTAGGCGGTCAGCGCCGCGGCCGGCGACACGCCGCGGGGGTCGTTGTGGCCACGGCGCCAGAGCCACTGGCCGGTGTCGAGGTCGACGGCGATCAGCAGGGCGAGCCCGAGGTGGATCGCTGCACGATCGGTGACCAACAGCGGGCGTTGGTTCAGCACGGTCGAGCGCCACAGGGCACAACCCTCGGTGTCGCAGCTCGGCGCCGACGGCGGGAAGGAGCTGCCAGAGGGCACGATGGCCGCGGCGCCGGGCTCCGTGCCGGGGCTCCACGCACCGTCGATGGTGGCGCGCCCGGCCGGGGCGGTGAGCTCGACGGTCCCTTCTCCCGCCGTCGGCCCGGTGGTCGGTGACGTCCCGGGGTCCTCTGAGGACGCCCCGGTGGGCACGCCGGGGAGGTCGGAGCCGGTGAGCACGGCGCTGCCACCGGCGAGCACGAGCGCCCCCACCACCACGGCGGCGAAGGCGGCCACGGCCCGGGTCTGACGCCGGTGTCGCGATGCCTCGGCTGGCGGGGCACCACCACTCTCCCGTGGCCGCCCCTGGGTGGGCAGGATGGGCAGTGCGGCACCGCACCCGGCGCACCACTCAGCGCGGCGGTCAGACCAGGTCCGCCCGCAGCCCTGACACCTTCGTGCCTTCACGGCGCTCCCGCTCGGCTGGGTCCTGCTGTTGACAGGGTGCCCGACGCCGCGCTGTCGTCCAGTCGTGAGCCACGCCGCACCCCGCGACGGGCGGTCCATGCCGTCGTCGGCCGGCCGGTCGGGACGGTCGCCGGACCGTCGTGTGACCGTCGTGTGACCGTATACCCCGCTGCCGGCACCACCTCGCTAGCGTCCTGCCGGCGGGTCGGCGCTGACCGACATCGATGACCAGCCCAGTGTGGGAGGGCAGGCGTGGCGCAGCAGTTGGCGGTCGTGACGGGCGCGTCCTCCGGGATCGGCCGCGCGACCGCGGTGCAGCTGGCGGCCCGCGGCTGGCGGGTGGTCGCGGTGGCGCGGCGCCGCGACCGGCTCGAGCAGCTCGCTGCCCAGGCGGCGGCCGTCGGTGCGGGCGAGGTGGTGGTCGAGGCGCTCGACGGCGCCGACGCCGAGGCGGTCGCGGCCATGGCCGCCCGGGTGCAGGAGCGGTACGGGACTCCCGGCGCGATCGTCAACAGTGCCGGTGCCGGGGTGTGGCGCTGGCCGGAGGAAACTCCGCCCGCGCTGATGGAAGAGTTGCTCGACGCGCCCTTCCGCTCTGCCTACCACGTCAGCTACGGCTTCCTCGACTCGATGTTGGCCGCCGGCTCCGGCGTCATCGTGCACGTCGGCTCGCCGGCCTCCTTCGTGGTCTGGCCATCGTCGACTGGCTACAGCATCTCGCGGTGGGCGCTGCGCGGCCTGCACGAGTCCCTGCTGCAGGACCTCCACGGTACGGGGGTCCACAGCTGCCACGTGCTGTTCGGCGAGGTCACCAGCGAGTACTTCGAGGTGAACCCCGACAGCTGGGAGCACGCACCGTGGCTGGGCAAGCTCATCCCCTCGATCACGCCGAGCGAGGCCGCGGAGGGGATCGTTCGCACCCTCAGCCGTCCCCGCGCGCTCGTGCTGCACCCGCGGGTCCTGCGGTTGCAGTTCGGACTGTTCCGCGTCGCTCCCGGGCTGGTGCGGACGCTGGCGCGTGCCACGGGTCGGCAGCGTTCGACCTGACCCGCGCCCCTTCGCCGATCGAGCGGTCGGGCGCCGACTTCGTGGCCGTCCCTCGGCGGGGTTGGGGAAGTCTGGCCCCGGGTTCCGGGGGTTGTGGGCCCCAACCCGGTGGGAGGGGGCCTGGGCGCCGGGGGTTGGGGAAGTCTGGCCCCGGGAAGCGGGG
>PWWI01000018.1 GCA_003561535.1 Nitriliruptoraceae bacterium | reverse complement strand
CTGATGACGCCCGCCTGGCGGCTGGCCAGCGTGTCGAGCTGTCGCATCCGTTCTGTGTCGACCACCTCGGCTCCTCAGTTGCGGTCCATCGGGTTCCCGGGAGCAGTCTGCGGCCGGGATGCCCGGGCGTGCCGATGGGTCTTCGCGTGCCTGTGGATGACCATGGGCGAGCGTGCGAGGCGGCCCCTCATCTGACGGTCCGTAGCTGCAGGGGCTGGGTGGGGCGAGGGTCGCGCGGGACGGTGTTGGGGGTTGGTGGCAGCCAACCCGCCACGGGGAGCGGTGCAAGTGGGTTGGGGAGGGTGGGCGTCGGTTGCCGGGGGTCAGGTTCCCCAACCGGGTGTCGCGGGCAGCGGTGCTAGTGGGTTGGGGAGGGTGGGCGTCGGTTGCCGGGGGTCAGGTTCCCCAACCGGGTGTCGCGGGAAGGGCGCGCGGGAAGGGCGCGCGGGAAGGGCGCGCGAGAGGGGTGACGGGGGAGGGGTGCGGGGGGAGACCGGCGGGCTGAGCAGCGGACGGGGGGCCGACGGGGTCGCGGTAGCGTGGCGGCCTGGCGAGCAGGAGCACCCGCGTGACCGAGCCGACCGCCCCGACCGCCCCGACCGAGCCGACCGCCCCGTCCCAGCTCTTGTCGCCATCCGGCACCGCGGCCAGCGGCATCGGCCCGGCCCTGCCGCCGGAGCGCCTGCTGCTCGGCCCCGGCCCGTCGCCGGTGCACGCCGACGTCCTGGCGGCCCAGGCGAGGGGCATGGTCGGGCACCTTGACCCGTGGTTCCTCGAGGTGACCGATCAGATCGCCGACCAGCTCCGGCAGGTGTTCCGCACCGGTAACCGCCTGACCTACGCGGTGTCGGGGACGGGCAGCGCGGGGATGGAGACGGCCGTCGTCAACACCGTGGAGCCGGGGGACACCGTCATCGTCGGCGTCAACGGGGTGTTCGGCGGCCGGATCGCCGACACGGCCCGAAGGGCGGGCGCCGAGGTGGTGGTCCTCGAGGAGGCCTGGGGCCGCACCTTCGCGCCGGAACGCATCGCCGAAGCGCTCGCCGATCACCCTGAGGCCAGGATGGTCGCGCTCGTCCACGCGGAGACCTCCACCGGCGCCAACCAGCCGCTGGCGGACATCGGGGCGTTGGGCGCCGACACCGACACCCTGCTGCTCGTGGACAGCGTGACCGGGCTCGCCGGTGTGCCCCTCGAGGTGGACGAGTGGCACCTCGACGTGGTGTACAGCGGCACGCAGAAGTGCCTGTCGGTACCGCCCGGGCTGGCGCCGATCACCTTCAGCCCCAAGGCCGAAGCCGTCATCTCCGCACGCGAGACCCCGGTGCGCTCCTGGTACCTCGATGTCGCGGCGATCCAGCGCTACTGGGGCGCAGAGCGCGCCTACCACCACACCGCCCCGATCAGCGCTCTGCTCGGGCTCCACGAGGGACTGCGACGGGGGCTGGCCGAGGGCCTGGAGGCCCGGTGGGCGCGGCACGCCGAGGTGGGAGGGCTGTTCCAGGAGCACATCCAGGATCGGGATGCCGAGCTCCTCGCCGACGCCCGGGCGCGGCTGCCGCAGCTGACGACGCTGGCGTGGCCGGACCACCTCGACGAAGCTCAGCTCCGGCGCCGGCTACTGGACGAACACGGCATCGAGGTGGGCGGTGGTATCGGGCCCTTCGCGGGCAGGGCGTGGCGCGTGGGGCTGATGGGCGAGGCGGCGACCCACGCGACGGTGGACCGGCTGCTCGACGCGATCGACGAACTGCTGGAGGGCTGACCTGTCCGAGATGATCGGGGTGAGGGGCGCGCTGCCGTCTACGCTCCCCGGCCATGGACGACACCGGACCGAAGCAGCTGAACTGGCGGTGGCGGGTGATCGCCGCCGTCATCATCCTGGTCGTGCGGGTCCTGCGCTGGCGGATCGACGTCCGGGGTCTGGAGCACGTCCCGGCCCGTGGCGGCGCCGTGCTCGCGTTCAACCACCACTCCTACGTCGACTTCATGATGGTGGGCTGGCCGATCATTCGGCAGCGACGCCGACCCATGCGGTTCCTGGCGAAGCGGGAGATCTGGTCCAGCCGCAAGGTCGGCTGGGCGGCGCGGTGGGCGGAGGCCATCCCCGTCGACCGCGGCTCGGACAGCGCCCGCGACGCGGCGTTCGAGGCCGCGACGCAGGCGCTGCAGGCCGGTGACCTCATCGCCGTCGCGCCGGAGCAGACCATCTCGCCGTCGTTCGAACTGCTCCCGCTCAGGACCGGGGCCGCTCGGATGGCGCAGCAGGCCGGGGTGCCGATCGTGCCCGTGGCCGGGTGGGGCTCGCACCGGGCGCTGACCAAGGGAGGCCCGAGGCGCCTCGTCCGCAAGCTGCCGGTGACCGTGCGGTTCGGGGATCCGCTGCACGTCGGACCCGAGGACGACGTCGTCGAGGTGACCGCGGAGCTCACCCGTCGCCTGAACCGCCTGCTGCACGAGGCGCAGGACACCTACCCGGACGGCGCGCCGCCCGGAGCGAGATGGGTCCCGGCACGGCTCGGCGGCGGTGCACCGGACCATGCCGAGGTGCTCCGCGAGCACATCGAGCGGGAACGGCGCTGGACGGGGCCGGACCCGCTGCCTGCCGACAGCGAGGACCCCGACCCTCTGGGAGGCGGCGCAGCACCTGCGTGAGTCCACCTCCGACCGGCCGGGTGCCCCGGGTTCGACCGAGGTGGTGCCGGAAGGTCCGGTGCCGGTTGGTGCCGGACCGGAGCGGCAGGTCCTGGGCGTGGCCTCGCTGCGGCGGCGACGCACGACCGAACCGCTCTCCGAGCTGCCACGCATCTATCCTGACGGCGCCCCGCCGGCGTTCGGTGGGTCCCGGCGCGCCCCGGTGGGTCGGGGCCTCCGCCCGGGTGCGCACACGGGGTGGACGCGGAGCCCACCGCCGACGATGATGCCCCACCGCCGGGTGCGGTGACCTGAGTGCCCCAGGAGAGCTCGATGCCCCGACGCCACCCCGACGGGGATCCCCGCGCCAGCTGGGTCTACCGCTTCGCAGCTTGGCTCGCCTTCACCGTCATGCGGGTGCAGCGCTGGCGGGTGGACGTCCAGGGTGCCGAGCACCTGCCGCGCCACGGCGGCGTCGTCATCGCGGCCAACCACACCTCCTTCTGGGACTTCTTCACCTCGGGGTGGCTGCCGTACCGCAGGTGGCGCCGACCGGTCCGCATCCTCGCCAAGGCCTCGTTGTTCTCCACGCCGGT
The DNA here is from genome assembly GCA_003561535.1 of Nitriliruptoraceae bacterium. Classification (GTDB taxonomy): domain Bacteria; phylum Actinomycetota; class Nitriliruptoria; order Nitriliruptorales; family Nitriliruptoraceae; genus T1Sed10-7. The sequence goes on along the minus strand of PWWI01000018.1, from coordinate 3,691 downwards.
GTTCGGCTGGTTCATGCGTCGCGCCGAGCACATCCCGGTCCACCGCGGGGCGGGCCGCGATGCCCTGACCTCTGCGATCTCGGCCCTGGAGGCCGGCGAGCTCGTGCTGGTCCTGCCCGAGCAGACCATCTCACCGTCGCTCGAGCTGCTGCCCTTCAAGCCGGGTGCCGCCCGGATGGCCGTCGCTGCGGGTGTGCCGTTGGTCCCGACGGTCTCCTGGGGTTCCCACCGCTTCCACACCTCCGGGCGCAAGCCGCGCTGGTCCTGGCGACTGCCGGTCACGGTCCGCTACGGCGAGCCCCTGCACCCCGGACCCGACGACGACCCCGACGTGGTGACCGAGGAGCTGCGCCGCCGGATCGCGACGCTGCTGGACGAGGTGCAGCGCAGCTACCCGGACGGCACCCCGGCCGGCGCGTGGTGGGTCCCGGCGCGGCTCGGCGGCGGTGCACCCGGCGCGGAGGAGGCGGACGCGTTCCTGCGGGCCCTGGCCGAACGCTGGAAGCATCCGACGCCGCACTCCCCGGCCGGCGCGACCGGTCCGGGATCGGTGGATGGCACGGTCGGCGAGGTGGAGGAGGTCCTCTCGGCCGGCCCAGCGAGCGACGCCGAGGACGGGGAGGAGTCCCGGGAAGCCGCTTCCTGAGCGTTGCGGTGCGGGCTTCCTGAACGCTGCGGTGCCCGCTTCCTGAGCGTGGCCCTGCGCGCTTCCTGAGCGCTGCGGTGCCCGCCGATGGCGGGGTCATCGAGCGGCGTTACGCTGTCGGGCCGGGCGCTACGACGCCATGCGGTCCGAGGGGGAGGAGGGATGTGACCGAGCAGCCTGCCAACGGCGCCGAGCCCGAGCCCATCCCCGGCCTCGAACCCTTCTGGAAGCGGCGACGCCTCGTGAGCGTCGGGCTGGTGGCGGTCCTGCTGAGTGGACTGGCCCTGTCGGCGTTGCTGCCGCGCACCCTGGCCACGGGAGAGACGCTGCTCGGTGACGCCTGGCAGGTGCAGGTCACACCCGGGATCATCGCGCCGAGCTTCGCGGTCGACCTGGACGGTGCCACCGAGCGCACCCGCGGCCAGCGGTGGCCGGGCGGGCTGACGGCGATGGCTTTCGAGCTGGGCCCGGACCGCACCGTGGTGGTGGGTTCCGCCCCCTGGTCGGCCGACTCGGTCCGGCTGGCCGTCGCCGGTGTCGGGCTCCGAGAGAGCCGGGTGCGCCTGGTGAGCTGGCAGCGCGTCCACGTCGCGGTCCTGGCCGGATCGGTGGAGATCACCGAGGCGGTGGCGATCGGCGACGGTGGGGAGGTCCTCGAGGTGGTGGACGACGTGCCGGTGTCGGGTGTGCCGGGCGCGCTCGGCTGACCGGCAGCGGGTCAGTCGCCCTGCGCGGCGACCGCCTCGACCACTGCCAGGGTGCGGCGCGCCTGCTCGACGTGCAGGTTCTCGATCAGCTTGCCGTCGACGGTCACCACCCCCTTGCCCTCGGCGCTCGCCGCTTCGAAGGCCTCGATGACCCGGCTGGCGTGGGCCACCTCGCTGTCGGTGGGGGTGAAGGCGGCGTTGCAGGCGTCGAGCTGGCGGGGGTGGATCACCGTCTTGCCGTCGAAGCCGAGCTCGACGGCCTGACGGCACTCGGCAGCGAAGCCCTCGGCGTCGTCGAGGTCGTTGTACACCCCGTCGACGATCGTCTTGCCGGCGTCACGGACGGCCAGCAGACACCAGGCCAGGGACGTCAGCAGCGGTGCCCGTCCCGGGACGTGGGCTGACCGCAGCTCCTTGGCGAGGTCGTTGGTCCCCATCACGAACCCGACCAGCCGGTCCGACGCGGCGGTGATGGCCGCCGCATCCAGCACGGCCCGGGGGGTCTCCAGCATCGCCCACATGGGGAGGTCGTCGGGTGCGCCCGCGGCCGACAGGGCCGCCTCCACCTCGGCGACATCGGCGGCGCTGGAGACCTTGGGTACCAGCACCCCGTCGGGGGGTGCGGCGGCGACGGCGGCGATGTCCGGCTCGAACCAGTCGGTGTCGGCGCCGTTGACCCGTACCAGCACCTCGCGGTGGCCGAACCCGCCCGCGGTGACGGCGGCGGCCACCTGCTCGCGGGCGGTGGACTTGGCGTCGGGGGCCACGGCGTCCTCGAGGTCGAGGATCAGCGCGTCGGTGGCCAGGCTGCGGGCCTTCTCCAGGGCTCGGGCGTTCGAGCCGGGCAGGTACAGGACGGTGCGTCGGGGGCGGGTCGTGGCACTCACAGTCCGTAGGCCTCCTGCAGTCCGGGGTCGCGTTCGGCGAGGGCGCGGGCCAGGTCGAGCACGACCTGGCACTGCTTGTAGGTGGCGTCGTCCTGCATCTTGCCGTCGATCATCACCGCGCCGGAGCCGTCGCCCATCTCCTCCACCACCCGCTTGGCCCAGGCCACCTCGGCGGGCTCGGGGGAGAACACCCGCTTCGCGATGTCGATCTGCACCGGATGCAGGCTCCAGGCGCCGACGCAGCCGAGGAGGTAGGCGTTGCGGAACTGGTCCTCGCAGGCGACGGTGTCCTTGATGTCGCCGAAGGGGCCGTAGTAGGGCAGGATCCCGGCCATGCCACAGGCGTCGACCATGCGGGCGATCGTGTAGTGCCACAGGTCCTGCTGGGCGGTGGCGCGTCCTGCAGCGTCGATGTCGCCGTCGGCCGGTGGGTCCTGCCGGACGAGGTAGCCGGGGTGACCGCCACCGACCCGGGTGGTCTTCATCCTCCGGCTCGCGGCCAGGTCCGCCGGACCCAACGACAGCCCCTGCATGCGGGGCGACGCCAGGCAGATCTCCTCCACGTTGGCCACCCCTCGGGCCGTCTCCAGGAGCGCGTGGAGCAGCAGCGGGCGCTCCAACCCGGCCCGGGCCTCGAGCTGCGCCAGGAGCCGGTCCGCGTAGTGGATGTCCTCGGCCCCCTCGATCTTGGGCAGCATGATGACGTCGAGTGCACCGCCGATCTCCGTGACCAGCGTGGTCAGGTCGTCCAGGATCCAGGGCGAGTCCAGGGCGTTGACCCGGACCCACAACTGGGTCGCCCCCATTTCCACGGTGCGGCCGACCTCGACGAGCCCCGCGCGCGCCGCCTCCTTGCGCTCCACCGGGATCGCGTCCTCGAGGTTGCCGAGCAGCACGTCCACCTTCGGCGCCATGTCGGGGACCTTGGCCACCATCTTCGGGTTGGAGGGGTCGAAGAAGTGGATCATCCGCGACGGACGGAAGGGGATCTCGCGGACCGGCTCGGGAGCGCCGATCGCAAGGGGCTGGAAGAAGTCCTTCGGGCTGCGCATGCCTGTCACCTTCCCTGCAGGGACGAACCGGGCTCCGCCGGGGTGGGAGGTCGCCGTCCACGGTAGGCGGCAGGGCCGTCCCCGAACGAACCGGCGCCGCCACCGGCGCTCGCCTCGTGCGGGGCGCGTCCCGGCGGGGGGTGCCTGGGTGCCCGGGTGCCCAGGTGTCCGGGTGCCCGGGTGCCCGTGTGCCGGCTGCCTGCGGGAGAACCAGCCGATAGTTGCTGTTTCTCGCGTCGGACCGGGGTGCCGCCGGGTGTGGCACGGCTGGGCGTGCGAGAACCAGCCGATAGTTGCTGTTTCTCGCGCTGGGCTGGGGTGTTGGTGGGTGCGGTACGGCTGGGGGGTGCCGGCTGCCCGCGTGCTGGCTGCCCGGGTGCCCGTGTGCCGGCTGGGGGT
>PWWI01000021.1 GCA_003561535.1 Nitriliruptoraceae bacterium | reverse complement strand
TGATCGACAGGTCGACCTTGCCGTCCTCCTTGACATCGAGGATCTTGACATCCACCTCGTCACCCTCGGCGAGGTAGGCGTAGATGTTCTCGACGAAATCGGCGTCGACCTCGGAGACGTGAACCAGGCCCGTGACCAAGCCACCGTCCTCGGTCGTGACCTCAACGAACGCGCCGTACTCCTCGAGCCGGACGACCTTGCCTTTGACGATCGATCCCTGCAGTGCGATCAACTCCTCGCGGATCGGTGGGCGCCCGCGCTGGCACCGGCGATCCGGTTGTGCCGCCCGAGGATCCTCGGTCGGCGTCTCAGAGCCCGCGATCGTCGACCGACCGGGGCGCGCGGATGACGACACCACACGGCATCGCCGGACATCACGGTACGGAGCCGTCACTCGGACGGCAACACGGCGCCGTCAGCCGCCGAAGCGTGCCCGCACCTCGCCCCACACCCGCGCGTACCACGGAACCTGCTCCCCTGTCCCGGGATCGCGGGGTGCGGCGATCAGAGGCCGGTCGACCTCGGGGGGGATCAGCGTGTAGGCGACCTCACCCGGACGCACCAACCCGAGCTGCTCGCGAGCCAGCAGTTCGATCGTGGTGTCGCGCTCGAGGTCGCTGGCGCGCTGCTGGAGCTGGGCGTTGGCTTCGTCGAGCGCCGCGGCCTTGTCGGCGAGGTGCTCGACACGTTCGCGGCCGTCGAGGTAGCTCTGCATCGGCGTGGAGACCATCACCGCGGCCAGTGCCACCACCACGATGGTCCCGACGATCAGAGGCCGGTCCCCCCGCACTGAGCGCCTGACGCGCTCCTTGAGCCGCGCGAGCCACGACCGGATCCCCCAGACGGTCCGGGGGACCGCGACGGCGCCGCGTCGCCCACCGCCACGCCGACGGCGCCGCTCGAGATGGCGGAGGCGTCGGCGTTCGTCCCAGCGGTGGGTCGTGCTCACTCGGTGGATCCTCGGGTCAGGGGTCGGTCAGGCGCGTGGGAAGGCGGCCCTGCCGGCGTACCGGGCAGCGTCACCGAGCTGCTCCTCGATGCGCAGGAGCTGGTTGTACTTGGCGACGCGGTCGGAGCGGGCCGGCGCACCGGTCTTGATCTGACCGGCGTTGGTCGCAACGGCGATGTCGGCGATGGTGGCATCCTCGGTCTCACCGGAGCGGTGGCTGACCATCGTGGTCCAGTTGGCGCGGTGCGCCATCGCGACGGTGTCGAAGGTCTCGGTCAGGGAGCCGATCTGGTTGACCTTCACCAGCAAGCTGTTGGCCGCGCGCTCGTCGATCCCGCGGCGCACGAAGACCGGGTTGGTCACCAGCAGGTCGTCACCGACGATCTGGAGACGATCACCCATCCTCTCGGTCATCAGCTTGAAGCCATCCCAGTCGCTCTCGTCGAAACCGTCCTCGATCGAGATGATCGGGTAGCGCGCGATCAGGTCCTCCCACAGGTCCACCATCTCCGCGCTGGAGAGCACACGCCCTTCGCCAGCGAGGTCGTACTGGCCGTCGGTGTAGAACTCGCTGGCAGCGGGGTCGAGCACGATCGCGATGTCATCGCCGGGCGTGTAGCCCGCGGCTTCGATCGCTTCCACGAGCAGATCGAGCGGCGCCGTGTTGGACTCCAAGCTGGGGGCGAACCCGCCCTCGTCACCGAGTCCGGTCGACAGCCCGCGGTCGTGGAGGACCTTCTTCAGGCGGTGGTAGGTCTCTGCGCCCATGCGCAACGCCTCGCGGAAGGTCGGCGCCCCGACAGGCGCGATCATGAACTCCTGGAAGTCGACGTTGGAGTCGGCGTGGCTGCCACCGTTCAGCACGTTCATGCAGGGCACCGGCAGCAGGTGCGCGTTGGGGCCGCCGAGGGACTGGTAGAGAGGCAGCTCGCTGATGAGTGCCCCGGCCTTGGCCGCGGCCATCGACACCCCGAGGATCGCGTTCGCCCCGAGCTCGCCCTTGTTGTCGGTGCCGTCGAGAGCGATCATGAGCGCGTCGATGTCGCGCTGCCGGGTCACCTCCATCCCGAGCAGCTCGGGAGCGATCCGGTCGTTGACGTTGGCGACCGCCTTGGTCACACCCTTGCCGAGGTAGCGACCGTCGTCACCGTCCCGCAACTCGACCGCCTCGGCCTCACCGGTGGATGCGCCGGAGGGCACAGCGGCCCGCCCGACGATGCCGTAGCCGACGCTGACCTCCACCTCGACGGTCGGGTTCCCCCGGCTGTCGAGGATCTCGCGGGCGTGGACGTGGCTGATGGTGGACATATCCATGGATCCCTCGGTGGTCGGGCACGTCCCGGCTACCTGCACCGGCGCCGCGGCGTTCCCGCGGGGGACCGTAGGGCACGGGCGCGCACTCGTACAACAACTGCAACATCTTCAACAGGAGGCTGGGAGTCGAAGGCAACGCTCAGCACCGGCGTCATCACCCCGGCAGCTCCCAGAGACGTCGGACGGCGCCCACGGCCGCGATGCCGCCGAGCCCGCCCAGCGCGGCGCCGAGGACCCGGCGGCGTTCCGTGACGGCGACGCCGAGGACGGATCCCAGCACGGCACCGGCGGCGACAGCCACCGCGTCGACCGGGAAGGGCCGACGGTCGGCGCGCCAGGAGTCGATCTCCGCGGGAGTCACACCGACGTCCCAGCCCGCCAGGACATCGTCGCCCGGGGCCTGGACCTCACGCGGGTCGAGATCCGGCGGTCGGATGGAGGCGGCGGTGTCAGCAACACCCTCGTCGCCGGTCGCCGCCGCTGGCCCGGTGCCGCCGGCGACACCCCCGACATCGGTGGCCGCCGCAGCCGGCGGCGGCATCGCCGCGGACGCTGCCGCCCGGGCGGCAGGCGCGACAGGCGCGACAGGAGCGACAGGCGCGGCAGGCGCGGCAGGGCTGGCCTGGCGGCGCGGCGGGCGACGGGAGGGGCTGGTCCCACCGACGAGCTGGTCGGCATCCAGCGGGGTCTCGCACCGCGGGCAGGGCAGGCTCGCCTCAGCGAGCGACGCCACGAGCTCGTTGGAAAGGAAGCGTCCACACTCGGGACAACGCTTCGGTGGCACGTGAACCTCCCGCTGACGTCGTGACCGATGCTAGTGCGAGGTGCGCGACGGTGACAGCGCCGGACGACGAGGTCGGAGCCAAGCACGGATCGTCCGGAGCGCCTACCCGGACCCGTCATCCTCCGCCGCCGCCCACCACGACGCCCAGGTCGGCGCGTCCAGCGCCTCGAGGTCAGCGCCGAGGTCACGGCCGTGCTCCAGAGCCGCCTCGGTCCGCGCCCGCTGCTGGCGTGCGGCCGCCCGAGCTGCCGCCTCCGGGTCGACCCCCAGCTCCCGGGCCAGGGCCACCACCGAGGCCAGCAGCCGCCCCACCGCCGCTTCGCGCTGCTCCGCGGGGCCTTCGGCGCTGTCCCGGGCAGCCGACCCGACCGCGGCCACGGACGGATCGAGGTCGGGCGGCGTCAGGCCCCGCTTGGCCGCCTTGCGCTGCAGGGTTCCCAGCAGCTCCAGGCCCGGACCGGCAGCTGGGACGCCGTCGAAGGGGCCGGCCCGTCCCTTCTCCTCGTCCTTCAAGCGATCCCAGTTGGCCTGCACCTCGGCGGGCGAGTTGGCGTCACCGTCCGCGAACACGTGGGGGTGGCGGCGGACCAGCTTGTCGGCGATCCCCCGGGCCACCTCGTCGATCCCGAAGGCGTCGCGGTCCCGGGCGATGCGAGCGTGGAACACCACCTGCAGCAGCACATCACCGAGCTCCTCGAGGAGATCCGCGTCGTCACCGGCTTCGACCGCCTCGACCAGCTCGTAGGCCTCCTCGACCAGGTAGGGCAACAGCGTGGCGTGGTCCTGCTCGAGATCCCAGGGACAGCCGTCGTCGGGGTCGCGGAGCCGTCGCATCACGTCGACCAACCGGAGCAGCTCGGCCCCAGCGGGTTGCTGGGCGAGGAACACCAGCTCGATCTCCAGGTCGTGCTCTGCGGCCATCCCCGCCAGTGCCCCGGCCAGGCGGTCATCATCGGGGCCGAGCAGGTACACGACCCGGCGCCGCTCCTCGGCCTCCTGCACCAGCGCCTTGGCGATACGCCGGTCGTCGGGCAGGCCGGGCCGCGAGAGGTCGAGGTCGCCACGCTCCAGCGCCGCGGGCTCGATCGTCACCAGGTCCAGACCGGCGAGGTGGAGGTGGCGGGCCGCGGGATGGGCGTCGGCGTCACGGACCAGGATCTCGTCGGCGGTCCCGAGGACGTCCCAGGACTGGAAGGGCAGCAGCCCCGGGAACAGCTCCGAGGTCTCGACCAGGGCGACACTCGGCGACGCGGCGACGCCAGCGGCGCTGGCGGCCGTGGTCACGAGTCGCCCTCGAGTTGCTCGAGCAGCTCCTCCAGCTCCTCCTGGGTCAGATCGCCCTCACCGGGAGACGGACCCGTCGGCGCGAGGCCGACCGGTTCCGCGGGCCGCAGCGAGGGATCGTTGGCGTCACCGTTCCAGACACCGAAGGCCGGGTCGACCCTGACCTCGGTCGCCTCGAGAGCGGTGAAGAAGCGCGCATCGAGCTCACCGGCGACCAGCTGCTGCACCTGCTCGGGTGGTAGCTCGTCGGCCACCAGCGTGTCCTCGGCCACGACCTCGATGACGTGGAAGCCGGCCTGGGTCCGCACCGGGCCCACGACCGTCCCGAGCTCGGCCGTCCACACCGCATCGTCGAACTCTGTCAGCCAGGCCCCCCGGGGCGCCGCTTCGAGAGCGCCGCCGACCTGCGCGCTCCCAGGATCCTGGGAGCGGGCGATGGCCAGCTCCGCGAAGTCCGCCCCCGCCGCGAGCTCGGCCACCACCTCAGCGGCCTCCTCCTCGGTCTCGACCAGGATGTGCCGCGGTTCCCGGACATCGAGCTCGGCGCCCGCGAGCACGTCGCGACGGAGCGCTTCGAGCAGGGCCTCCTGCTCGACGATCACCTCCTCGAACACCTCCTGGGTGAAGCCCGCCTGGGCGAGCACATCGGGCAGCGCCTCGGGACCCCCGACCGACGCGATCAACGCCTCCCGGGCGCGGTCGCGATCCTCCTCGGTGGCCTCGACCCCGGCGTCCTGCGCGACGATCCGGACGATCTCCTGACGGATGTAGAGGTCCAGGACCCGACGCTGGGTGTCGAGGACCACGGCATCGAGCTGCTCCCTCATCGCCATCTCACGCTCGGCGCCGCCGAGCTCGGCGGGCAGGCTGGCGGTGATCGCATCACGCAACTCGCCGAGCTCGAGCCCGGTGATGGCGCGCTCGATGACCTCCCGGGGGATCGGCGTACCATCGACCACCGCGGCCGCCGTACCGGGAGGCAGTGGGCTGCAGGCCGACAGCAGCAGCACGGTGCTCGCGGCGGCGAGCAGGCGGATCCGGTTGCGCACGGGCCACTCCAGGGCGGTGTCGGTGGGGACGGCTCTCGGACCCACGGCGCCCCGTGGCGGCTGGGGAGAGCGAGGACGAACCCGATGGGAGTTTATCGGCGGTGACCGGCCCGCCCGTCACCGCCACGCTGCCCGTGGCCACCAGCGCTCCTCCGGTCGGCGTCCCTCGGGGCATTCCGAGAAGCGAGTAGGCTCGGGGCATGGCTCCTGATGTGCACGACATCGTCGACGAACAGCTGCGACGGACCCGGCAGCGCTACACCCGGGGACGCCGGCAGCTCGTCGAGCTGTTGGCCGAGACCGGCCGGCCAGTCACGATCGCAGAGCTGCTGGAGTTGGGGGCGTCGCAGTCCCAGAGTTCCCTCTACCGCAACCTGGCGATCCTCGAGCAGTGCGGCGCGGTCGAGCGCCTGACCTCCACCGACGACGTCGCTCGCTACGAGCTCACCGAGGAGCTCTCGGAGCATCACCACCACGTGGTGTGCTCGGTGTGCGGCCGCATCGACGACGTCGTGCTCCCTCCGGCCATCGAACGCGCGCTGGGCGCCGCGGCCGCCGAGGCGCACGCCCAGCGTGGGTACATGATCGACTCCCACCGCCTCGAGCTGGTCGGGACCTGCGGGTCCTGCGGCTGAGCGAGGTCCAACCTCAGGCGGCGGCACCCTGGGGACGGAACCGGTCGACCTGGCGCCGGACGGCATCGACGGCCTCGCGCACGGTCAGCACGAGGAAGAACAGCAGCACGCTCAGTCCCGCGATGGTGGCTGCGGTCGCGGTGCCGTAGTGGAAGCTGACCAGCAAGCCCGCGATCACACTGACGCTGCCGACGAGCACCGCCACCGTCATCATCACCGGACCCCGACGCGCCAGCAGCGATGCGGTCGCCGGTGGCGCGACGAGGAAGGCGAAGACCAGCAGGGTGCCAACCGTGCGGAACGAGGTCACGATCACGGTGGCGATCAGACCGAGCATCGCGAAGTGCGCCAGCCGGGGATACATGCCGAGCACATGCGCCTTCGCGCGGCTGAAGGACAACACGAGGAACGGCCGGTAGAGCAGGATGGTGACCACGACCGTCACCAGGGTGGCGATGGCCAAGGTGCGCAGGTTCCCCCGCGTCACGCCGATCGGGTCACCGAACAGGATGGTCGTCAGGTCCCCCGCGTAGGCCCCGCGGGCCGAGATGATCGCGACCCCGAGCGCCAGCATGCCGACGAACAGCAACCCGATGGCCGTGTCGTCCCCGAGGCGGCTCCTCGCACTCGCGATCGAGATGCCGCCGATCATGACGCCCGCGCTGATCGCCGCGCCCACCAGGAGGTTGCCACCGAGCAGGAACGCGACCGCGATGCCGGGCAGCACCCCATGGGCCATGGCGTCGCCCATGAAGGACATCCCGCGCATGACGACCCACGTCCCGACCAACGAGGCCATCAGGACCGTGAGCAGCCCCGCGTAGAGCGCGTTGCGCATGAACTGGAACGCGAAGGGCTCGGTCACGAACTCGAGCATCGGGTGCGCCTCCGGGGGGATCGGACGACGCCGACGCC
>PWWI01000271.1 GCA_003561535.1 Nitriliruptoraceae bacterium | reverse complement strand
CTTTCCCACCTCGATCATGCGATCGTGGTGGAGCATCCGGTATTAGCCACGGTTTCCCGCGGTTATCCCGGTGTACAGGGCAGGTTCCTCACGTGTTACTCACCCGTTCGCCGGTTTCCCCGAAGTGCAAGCACCTCGGTTCGTCCCTCGACTTGCATGTGTTAGACCCGCCGCCAGCGTTCATCCTGAGCCAGGATCAAACTCTCCGTTGAGAGATCTTCTGCCGTGACCCGTAGGCCACCGCCAAGACCAGAACAACGAAGGTTCTCCGATCGTCCGTGGACGATCGTTGATCCCTTCATCGAAAAGGGTTCTACATAATTTCACTCACCTGAAGACCGCTCACACCTGACGGTGTTCGCGGTCGACGGGGTCGTGATCTCCCGATGACCTGAAGGTCATCTGGAGGTCACTGGCTTTTGGCACCCTGTGCAGTTCTCAAGGAGCGGTCCGCGGCTCGGCCGGGTTCCTGCCCGATGGGCGAGGCTTCCGACGAGTGCACCGCTGTAGTTGCGCAGCCGACTGCCGCGCGAAGTCCCGAAGGTACCACGCTGGAGTCGAACTGTCCATCTGGCGGCCGTGGGCGTCGGGGCGAGATCGCCTCCGGGTCGGACCCGAACTGCGGGCCGTGGCCTGCCGTGTGGAGCACGAGACGGTACCTCGTGCTGCTGTGAGCTGTCAACCTCGTGGCGGTGATCGTGCTGCTTGCCACCGAGGAGACCGCGGCCGGCGAAGAGGTGCTGCCGGGCTGCGGTGAGCGCACCGTACGGGGCGACCGCGGCCCGAGCGAATCCACCCCCGGTGCGTGCGCGCTCATCGCACAACCATGCGCGCGCGAGCGGACTCACCCCCTCGACACGAGGATCACACCGGGGCACGCGGCGACCGTCGGTACGCACTCACGCTGGGCTCACCGCGGACGTGGAAACGCCATGCCACCTCAGCTGCGGCACTGACCCCGACCCTCGGACCCGCGATCACGTCCTGCTCCCCCAGCCGCGAGCTGTCGTCGAGCAAGCGCAGCGGCGCGTCGGGATCCAGCAGGCTCCGGTGGTCGAACCGGGGCCCGTCGATGTCCAGACCGGCGGTCAGGCACCCGGGGCCTCGGAGCAGCTCCGCGTCGCGCCGCACCCTGGGCCGACGACATCGCACCACCTCGACGCCCTGGAGCACCGTGGCGGCCCTGACCAGCACCGCCGCCCCCACACCCTCGGGTTCGACGCCGATGTTCAGGCACCAGTGCACGCCGTAGGAGCGGTAGACGTAGGCGGTGCCGGGCTCGGCGAACATCGGCTCGGTGCGCGGGGTCCGTCGTCGGTGGCTGTGGCTGGCCGGGTCGTCCTGGTGGTAGGCCTCGGTCTCCACGACCCGTGCGATGACCTGGACCCCGTCCAGTTCGCGCACCAGCAGCGTGCCGAGCAGGTCGCGGGCCGCCACCTCGGCCGGAGCCAGGAGCCGCTGCACCGCCACGGGCCGGAGCAGCACGCCCCGCAAGGTCGCCACGGTCGCTCCGGTCATGCGCCCCGGAGCCCCGCGAGCCAGTCCTGGAACCGTGCCAGCTCCCAGGTGTTGGCGACGCGGTCGCGGGACAACCTCGCCCGCCGCGCCTGGGCGGCCCCGAACCTGGCACGGTCGAGATCAGCGACCCCGTGGGCATCGGTGGAGATCACGAAGGTGCACCCCCGTCGCTCGCCCTCGCGGATCACCTCGACCGGGGCGTCGAGGCGTGACAGGGCGGCGTTGATCTCGATCGCGGTGCCGGCCTCGGCGGCCGCGTCCAGGACCCGTCCCAGGTCCAGCTCGATACCGGGCCGGGAACCGATCATCCGGCCGGTGAGGTGGCCGATCGCCGTGACGCTGGGGTGGCGGATCGCGGCGATGACGCGCTCGGTCTGCTCCTCGACGCTGCGGGAGAAGTGGCTGTGGACCGAGGCCACCAGCCAGTCGAACCCGGCGAGGAAGTCGGCGTCGTAGTCCAGACTCCCGTCCAGTCCGATGTTCAGCTCCGCCCCGTGCAGCAAGGCGATGTCGCCCCTCGCCTCCTCGAGCTCTCGCAGCGCCGAGCGCTGCGCGAGCATGCCCTCTCGGGAGACGCCGTTGATCCGCAGGTCCTCGGCGTGGTCGGTGATGGCGAGGTACTCCAGCCCCCGTTCGACCGCCGCGGCCACGAGCTCCTCGAGGGGATCGCGGCCGTCCCCGGACAGGTCGGTGTGGTCGTGGAGGTCACCGCGCAGGTGGGCGACCTCGACCAGTTCGGGCAGCTCCCCGTCGGCGGCGAGCTCCACCTCGCCGTCGTCCTCTCTGGCCTCCGGTGGGACGTAGGCCAGCTCCAGAGCGGCGTAGATGTCCCGCTCCGTGGCGGCGGCGACCACCTCGGCGGCCGGGTCGTCGTGCACCCCGGGTCCGGGGTGGGCGTCTTCGCGGTGGACGGCCAGTGCGTACTCGTTGAGGGTCCAGCCGCGGTCGATCGCACGCTGGCGGAGTCGGATGTTGTGGGCCTTGGAGCCGGTGAAGTACAGCAGCGCCGCCCCGAAGCTGGCAGGCGGAACGACGCGCAGGTCGACCTGCACACCGTCACGGGTCACCACAGAGGTCTTGGTGTCGCCCGAGCCGAGCGTGCGGTCGATGTCGTCCATGGCCAGGAAGGCCTCGCGGACCGGGCCGGGCGCGTCGGTGGCCACCAGCACGTCGACGTCGCCGATGTCCTCGCGGAACCGGCGCAGGCTGCCGGCGTACGCGACCTGCGCAGCGGCGTCGACCGCTTCCAGCTCGGCCACGATGCGTTCCGCCAGCGGCAGTGCGGTGGCGATCGGCACGCGCCGGTCCTTGGAGGTCAGCCCGAGGACCTCGATCCCCTCACGCAGGTTCTCGATGGTCTTGGCCCCCATGCCCTCCAGCTCGGCGACGGAGCCGTCCTCGAGCCCGGCGACCAGTGCGTCGACCGACCGGATCCCCAACTCGTCATCCAGCAGCTGCACGGTCTTGGGCCCGAGCCCGGGGACCTTGAGCAGCGCGAGCTTGCTGGCCGGGTGCTGCTCGCGGAGCTCCTCGAGCTTGCCGATCGCGCCGGTGTCCACGTACTCGCGGATCCGGCCGGCGATGCTCTTGCCGATGCCCTTGACCTTGGCGAGCTCGGTGGCGCTGAGCTCGGCGACGTCCTCGTCGAGCCCCTTGACCGCCCGCTCGGCGTTCTGGTAGGCCCGGACGCGGAAGGCGTTGGGGCTGCCCTCGTCGAGCTCTGTCAGGCTCGCGAGCTCGGCGAGGAGGCGTGCCACCTCGTCGTTGGTGCCTGCCATCTCCGCCCTCCTACCGCGCCGCCGGGCGCTGTCATCGGCGTGCTACTGCCCCATCGAACCACGGTTCGCCGCCGCCGCAGCCCGGGCGCGCTCCAGCTGGGCCGCCACCGAGGTGGTCGCGGTGCCGTTCACACCGTCGCGCCGGTCGATCGCCTGCTGCGGGTCGAAGCGCTCGGCCACGGTCGCGTCCAGGGCGGGGTGGATCGCCGCCAGCTCGTCCGCGTCCAGGCCGTCGAGGTCGACACCGCGCCGCTCGGCGAGGCGGACCACCTCGCCGACGATCTCGTGGGCCTCGCGGAAGGGCACCCCGCGGGTGACCAGCTCCTCGGCCAGGTCCGTGGCCAGGGCGAACCCACCCACCGAGGCCGCCGCCAGCCGCTGGCGGTCGAAGGTCAGGCTCGCCACGGTCCCGGTGATCGCGGGCAGGGTGAGGCGCAGGGTGGCGATGGCGTCGAAGACCGGCTCCTTGTCCTCCTGCAGGTCCCGGTCGTAGGTCAGCGGGAGCGCCTTGATGGTGGTGAGCAGGCCGACCAGGTCACCGATCACCCGGCCGGTCTTGCCCCGCACGAGCTCGGCGATGTCGGGGTTGCGCTTCTGGGGCATGATCGAGGAGCCGGTGGAGAAGGCGTCCCCGACCCGGGCGAAGGCGAACTCGGCCGTGGCCCACAGCACGATCTCCTCCCCCAGCCGGGAGAGGGTGACCGCACAGATCGCCGCGGCGCTGAGCACCTCGAGGGCGAAGTCGCGGGAGGCGACCGCGTCCATCGAGTTCTCCGCCACGGTGTCGAAGCCGAGGTGGTCGGCGTAGGCCTGGGGGTCGAGGCCCAGGGTCTGTCCCGCCAGGGCTCCGGAGGCCAGCGTGGAGGCGTTCAGCCGGTGGCGGGCGTCGCGGAACCGGCCGGCGTCGCGGTCGAGCATCCACACGTAGGCGAGCAGGTGGTGGCTGAGCAGCACGGGCTGGCCGCGTTGCAGATGGGTGTAGCCCGGCGCGTGCCAGCCGAGGTGGGCCTCGGCCTGGTCGACGAAGGCCTGCTGGAGCCAGCCGATCAGCCCGACCACCTCGTCACAGGCGTCCCGGCACCACAGGCGCAGGTCGCTGGCGATCTGGTCGTTGCGGGAGCGCCCGGCACGGAGCTTGCCGCCGAGCGGCCCGAGCTCCTCGACCAGCCACCGCTCGATCGCGCCGTGGACGTCCTCATCGGTGTCGAGGAAGACGAAGGCGTCGGCGGCGAACAGCTCGCCGCAGCGCTCGAGGGCGGCCAGCAACCGGTCGCGCTCGTCGTCCTCGAGCACGCCGATGCGGTGCAGCTCGTGGACGTGGGCGCGGGAGCCGGCGAGGTCCTGGCGCCACAGATGGCGGTCGAAGGCGGTGGACACCCCGAGCGCCCAGGCGGCCTCGTCGGGGCCGGCGGTGAAGCGCCCGCCCCACAGCCGTCCGGCGTCGGTAGCGGCATGCTGGTCGGTGGTCGCGTCGTCCATGGGTGTGAGCCCGTCGTCGGTGGGTCGCCCGGCCGGCATCAGCGGGCGACCAGTGGGTTGCGGGTGCGCAGGGTCGGGAAGGAACTGAAGTCGCGGTCAGCGGTGAGCAGCTCCCCGACCCCGTGCTCCAGGCAGATCGCGGCGATGCGTGCGTCGTGGACCCGGGGGCCGACGACACCGGTCCCCAGTAGGCCGGCGAGCACCTCCCAGTGGCGGTCGGTCTCGGCCAGCAGCTCCACGCTCGGCGAGGCCAGCAGCCGTTCCACGGCCTCGCAGGCGTCCACGATCGGCATCGGGCAAGCCCACAGCGACCGGGTCACGACCGCAAGGAACTCGTGGAGACAGGGCCACGGGATCGCCCAGCTGCCACCTCGGCCCTCGACGAGGTCGCGGAGCACCTCGACGGCGTCGCCGTGCCAGGGGGCATCCCGGCGGTGGGCGTAGACCAGCAGGTTGGTGTCGACGGCGATCACGGCTGCGGGCCGTAGCTCAGCTGCCCGTCGTAGGCCAGCTCGTGGGGAGCACGGTCGGGGAAGGGATCGCCGGGCTCGCCGGCGGTCACCGGCTCCCAGCGGTACGCCGGCTGGGCGCGATCGTGGCGCAACTGCTCGCGCAGGCCCCGCTCGATGAGCTCCCGCAGGGTGAGGCCGTGGGTGCGGGCGTGCTCTCGGGCGCGCCGCGCGAGCTCATCGGGGAGCTCGACCGTGGTCTTCATCTCCGCACCTCCCTCATCCCGTCCTCGTCACGGATACAGCGACCCGTATCGATGCTGCCGTACAACCGTATCATCGCGGCCGTCGTGCCGGAGCGCCGGGAGGCGCGGTCGGGTCGGGGTAGCCAGACGGCCACCGATGGCCGGTTCCACGCACCGAGGTGGCCACGTGGACGGGCCGGGGCCGCCAACCGGCCACGCGTGTCCGCCACGACGCACCGGGCCGTGGCCGGGCGGCCGAGCGGCCCGGCGGACCGGCGGCCCGGCCACCGGCGTCGACGGTCAGACCTCCTCGCCCTGGGCCTGGACCTTGGCGGCCCAGGTCTTCAGCGGCAGGCCCCACAGCTTGACGAACCCCTCGGCCAGCGTCTGGTCGAACTGGTCCTCGGCGTCGTAGGTGGCCATCTCGTAGGTGTAGAGGCCGTGGGTCTCGCTCCGCCGGCCGACGACCGTGGCCGAGCCCTTGTAGAGCTGGACGCGCACCTCCCCGGTGACGTAGCGGTTGGCCTCGTCGATGAAGGCGTCGAGCGCCTTCTTCAGCGGCCCCCACCACAGGCCGTTGTAGATCAGCTGGGCGTAGCGACCCTCCTCGACCCGCTTGTGGTCGGCGAGCTCCTGCTCGAGGCAGAGGTCCTCGAGGTCACGGTGGGCGGTGATGAGCGTGATCGCGCCGGGGCACTCGTAGATCTCCCGGCTCTTGATCCCGACGAGGCGGTCCTCGATCATGTCGATCCGTCCGACCCCGTGGGCACCGGCCCGGCCGTCGATCTCGGCCACGAGCTCCGCCAGCGGCAGCCGACGGCCGTCGAGGGAGACCGGCAGGCCCTGCTCGAAGGCGATGACGACCTCCTCGGGCTCCTCGGGCGCGTCCTTGACGGCCACGGTGCGCTCGAAGACGTCCTCGGGCGGGGCGGCCCAGGGGTCCTCCAGGATGCCGCACTCGGCGGTGCGACCCCAGGCGTTCTCGTCGATCGAGTAGGGGCTCGCCTTGGTCATCGCCGGGATCGGGATCCCCCGCTCGGCGGCGTAGTCGATCGCGGCGTCACGGGTCAGGGCCCACTCGCGGATCGGCGCCATGCCCTCCAGGTCCGGGGCCAGGCACATCGCCCCGACCTCGAAGCGGACCTGGTCGTTGCCCTTGCCCGTGGAGCCGTGGGCGATGCCGGCGGCACCGGTGGCCCGCGCGGTCTCGACCAGGTGCTTGACGATCAGCGGGCGGGACAGGGCGGAGACCAGCGGGTACTTGCCCATGTACATCGCGTTGGCCTTCAGCGCCGGAGCGATGAAGTCGGTGGCGAACTCATTCCGGGCGTCCACCACCACGGACTCGACCGCACCGCAGTCCAGCGCACGCTGCCGGATCTCGTCGAGGTCGTCGATGCCCTGGCCGACGTCGACGGCGCAGGCCACCACCTCGACGTCCTTGTGCTCCTTCATCCACTGGATGGCGACGGAGGTGTCGAGGCCGCCGGAGTAGGCGAGGACGATGCGGG
>PWWI01000287.1 GCA_003561535.1 Nitriliruptoraceae bacterium | reverse complement strand
CGCTGCACCTCGCTGGTGCCCTCACCGATCTCCAGGATCTTCGCGTCCTGGTAGAAGCGTCCGACCCGGGTCTCGGTCGTGAAGCCCATCCCGCCGAAGATCTGGGTCGCCTCCCGGGCGGCGGTGACCGCGGCCTCGGAGCTGTACAGCTTGGCGATCGACGCCTCGCGCTTGTAGGGCAGCCCCGCCTGCTTGCGTCGGCACGCGTAGCGGTACATCTGCCGGGCGGTCTGGGCCGCCACCTCGAGGTCGGCGATCTTGAAGGCGATGGCCTGGTTGGCACCGATCGGGCGTCCGAAGGCCTCGCGCTCCTGCGCGTAGCGCACGCACTCGTCGACGCAGCCCTGGATCAGACCCACGGCCAGCGCACTGATGGCGATCCGGCCGTCGTCGAGGGTCTTGAGGAACTGCCGGAGCCCCTGGCCGACCTCCCCGAGGGTGTTGGCGACGGGGACACGCACGCCGTCGAAGGTGAGCTCGCGGGTGTCGGAGGCGTGCCAGCCGACCTTGCGGTAGGGCGGGGACACCGCGAAGCCCGGGGTGTCGGTGGGCACGATGATCGCGGTCAACTCCGCCGGGCCGGTCATGGCGGTGACGGTCACCAGCTCCGTGAGTTCGGTGCCGGAGTTGGTGATGAACTGCTTGGAGCCGTCGATCACCCAGTCGTCGCCGTCGCGGACCGCCCGGGTGCGGGTCCCGCCCATCACGTCGGAGCCACCGCCGGTCTCGGTGAGCCCGAACCCTGCCAGCGCCTCGCCCCGGCACAGCCGCGGGAGGTAGCGCTGCCGCTGCGCATCGGTGCCGAACTCCGCGATCGGCGCGGCGCCCAACCCCACCCCGGCCTCCAGGGTGATCCCCAGCGACTGGTCGACCCGCCCGATCTCCTCGATGGCGAGGCAGAAGGTGAGGTAGTCGCCACCGAGGCCACCGACCTCCTCGGGGAAGGGCAGCCCGAACAGCCCGAGCTCGCCCATCTGGCGCACCAGCTCGACGGGGAACCGACCCTCGGCGACGTAGGCGTCCACCGCCGGAGCCACCACCTCGTCGGCGAAGTCGGCGACGACCCGCCGGAACACCTCCTGCTCCTCGGTGAGCTCGCCCGCTGCACCCGATGCTGCGCTGGTCGCCACCGCTGTCTCCCACCACGTGAGGGCCGGCCGGCCCCGGGTAACGGGAACGGTAGCGACGTGAGCGCCTCAGGCTGGCGGCAGGACGGACACGTCGCCCGCTCGGACGGTGACCCGTTCCCGAGCGGTGTCGACCACCAGCAGCCCCTCGGGGTCGAGATCCACGGCGCGTCCGGTGACGAGGACCCCGCCGGGCAGGTCGACCTCGACCTCGCGGCCGATGGTGCTGCAGGCGTCGCGGTAGCGCGTCAGCACCGTCGGGACGGCCCCGTCCACACCCGCCAGGTCGGTGAGCTCGGCGTCGAGGGCGGTGAGCAGCGCCGCGAGCACCTCGCCCCGGTCGACGGACCTGCCGAGCGACTCCGCCACCGACGTCCACCCGGCGACCTGCCCGTCTCGGGCCACACCCCGCCAGTCCAGGTCCAGGCCGCAGCCGATCACCACCACGTCGGTGCCGGCCACCGAGTGGCGCTCCACCAGGATCCCCGCGGCCTTGCGCTCCTCCAACAGCACGTCGTTCGGCCACTTGAGCACCGGAGCCGCGCCGACCGCGCGGTAGCTGGCGGCGACGGCCAGCCCCGCGGCCAGCGGGGTCAGCGTCGCCTGCGGCTGCGGCGCCGGGACGACGACGGAGACGGCGAGGTTGCCCGGACCCTCGGGCCCCGCGACGTCGTCGGTCCAGGGGCGCCCCCCCCGGCCCCGTCCCGCCGTCTGCCGGTCAGCACTCACCACGATCCCGAGTCGTCGGCCCTCCTGTGCCGCTGCCAGGGCGAGGTCGTTGGTCGAGGTGACCGTGTCGAGGTGCTCATGGGTGGCGAGGTGGCGGCTGCGCGCCACCGCCTCGCGGACGGCGGGATGGGATCCGAGCGACACGGCGGCCTCCGGGAACGGGAACGGACCCCGTTAGGATGCCCGACGGAGCGTCGGTGGTCCCACCGGCGCCGCCACAGCCCTCGGGTGTCCCCGCTCTGTGGGGATCGCCGGAGCCAGCTCACAGGGAGGTCGCAGCGGTGGCGCAGTCGACGAAGGACAAGCTCGTTGAGCTGGAGAGGCGGCGCACCGAAGCGGCCGCGGGCGGTGGCGAGACCGCCATCGCCAAGCAGCACGACAAGGGCAAGCTCACCGCCCGCGAGCGGGTCGAGATCCTCCTCGACGACGGCTCCTTCGTGGAGACCGACGCCTTCGCCGTCCACCGGGCGACCGGGTTCGGGCTGGAGGAGAAGAAGATCCTGGGCGACGGGGTGGTCACCGGCCATGGCACGATCGACGGCCGTCGGGTGTGCGTGTTCAGCCAGGACTTCACGGCCTTCGGGGGCTCCCTGGGTGAGGTGTTCGCCGCCAAGGTCGTCAAGATCATGGACCTCGCGCTGAAGATGGGGGTCCCGGTCATCGGCCTCAACGACTCCGGGGGCGCGCGGATCCAGGAGGGCGTGGTCTCCCTGGGTGGCTACGGCGACATCTTCCTGCGCAACGTCGCCGCCTCGGGGGTGATCCCCCAGGTCTCCGCGATCATGGGTCCCTGCGCCGGCGGCGCGGTGTACTCGCCGGCGATCACCGACATGGTGTTCATGGTCCGTGATACCTCGCACATGTTCATCACCGGGCCGAACGTGATCAAGACCGTCACCGGCGAGGAGGTGACGATGGAGGAGCTCGGCGGCGCCATGACCCACGCCGGCACCTCGGGGGTCGCCCACTTCGCCGCCGACGACGAGGAGCACTGCCTGGCCGACATCGGCTACCTGCTGTCGTTCCTGCCGGCCAACAACCTCGAGCTACCACCGCGGCACGAGTGCACCGACGACCCGGAGCGCCTGGTCGAGGAGCTCGACACGTTCATGCCCGACAGCTCGAACGTGCCCTACGACGTCCGGGACATCGTCACCGCCGTCGTCGACGACGGGGAGTTCCTGGAGGTCCACGAGCACTACGCCCGCAACCTCGTCGTGGGTCTGGCCCGCATCGACGGGCGAGCGGTCGGCATCGTCGGCAACCAGCCCGCCCACCTCGCCGGGGTGCTGGACATCGACTCCTCCGAGAAGGGTGCGAGGTTCGTCCGCTTCTGCGACGCGTTCAACCTGCCGGTGGTGACCTTCGTGGACGTCCCCGGGTTCCTGCCCGGCACCGACCAGGAGTACGGGGGGATCATCCGCCACGGCGCGAAACTGCTGTACGCCTACGCCGAGGCGACCGTGCCGAAGGTCACCATGATCGTCCGCAAGGCCTACGGCGGCGCCTACGACGTCATGGGCTCCAAGCACCTCGGGGCGGATGTGAACCTGGCCTGGCCCACCGCCGAGATCGCCGTGATGGGGGCCAAGGGCGCGGTGTCGATCCTCCACCGCCGCGAGCTGCTCGAGGCCGAGGACCCCGCCGCGCTGCACGCGGAGTTCGAGGAGCGCTACGCCCGTGACCTCGCCAACCCCTGGCGTGCCGCCGAACGCGGCTACGTGGACGCGGTCATCGCGCCGTCGGAGACGCGTCGGGAGCTGGCCCGGGCCCTGGACCTCACCGCCTCCAAGCGTGAGGCGGGGCCGGCCCGCAAGCACGGGAACATCCCACTGTGAGCGGCCCCGACCCCGCCGCCACGGACCCCACACCCGACCCCGCGCCGGTCGAGGCCGGTGGGCTGCACCTGCGCATCTCCACCCCCGGGATCGGCGACACCGAGGTGGCGGCGATCACCGTGGCCGTGCTCAGCGCCACCGGCGGGACCGCGGCCCCGCCCCGGCCCGGCGCTGCGGCCTGGCGGCACGCAGGGATGCTGGAAGCGGCGACCGCGCGACGGGTCCGGGTCCCAGCGGAGCTGCGGCAGCCCGGCTGAGCGGATGCCGGCGCCCTCCGGACGGTCGCCGTGGCGGGTGCCCGCGGCCGGAAGAGGGAGCCGGCAGCGGTCGCCGCTCAGGTGTTGGGCATCTCGCGGTCGCGGTCGACGTCCGTCTCGCCGGCTTCGATCGCGAGCTCCGCCTCCTCCTCGGTGGCGTAGACCGTGATCGGCAGCTCCATCCCGGCGGCGCGGTGGCCGGGCACGTTACAGATCATCAGCCACTCACCGGGGAACAGGGCGACCTGCCCGACGTCGGTCTCGAACCCGTCGGCGCCGACGACGGCCTCACCGTCGGAACCACCGAGGTAGGTGCCATCGGCGGCGCCCAGGAACTCGATGTTGTGGTAGGCGTCGCTGACGTTGACCGCGGTGACCTCGATCTCCCCGGTGATCGCGATGCCATCGGTGACGTTGAAGAAGAAGTTGCCCATCTCCACCTCGACGGCCCCGCCGGGTCCGATCGGGAGGATCTCGTCGCAGCCCGGCTCCCCCGGCGGGCAGACCAGGGCCTGCGCTTCGGCGGCGCCGTCGGGGACCCCGGTGCAACCCGCGAGCAGCGCGGCAGCGGCGAGTGCGGCGGTTCCAAGCGTCAGGCGGCGCACGGTGGGCTCCTGCAGATCAGGTCCGACGGAACACGGGACGGTCGGGAGGGCGCGATGGGGTCTCAGGCCCTACCGCAGCGATGGCCCGAAGGGTAGCGGGGGCCGTTCGGCCCCTGGTAACCCGCTGGCCCGCCCTCGCACCCGGCTGGCCCGCTCACTCGACGATGAGCTCTCCCCGCATCGTTCGCTCGTGCCCCGGCACGGTGCACACGTAGGTGTAGGTGCCCGGCTCCAGCTCGACCGACCCACGCACGGTCTCGCCCGGGGCGCAGGCCGCCACCTCGACGTCCACCTCGTCGATCACCAGGTTGTGGTTGGCGGCGTCCTCGCACACGAGCTCGAACCGGATCGTGCCGGCCGGGGCGGTCAGCTCCTCCACGTTCCAGCGCAGGTCGTCCCGACCCACCACCCGGAGCGCACCGTCCTCGGTGACCACATCGAGCTCCGCGCCGTCGGTGTCGCCGGCGCCGCAGGCCAGCAGCACGAGGGCGAGTCCGATCACCGGTGCGCATCTCGCACCTAACCGCCGCCGCCGGGCGGCGAGGTCGCTGCCGGACATGGGGACTCCTGTGGTCGGGATGGGGACTGGTCGGCATGGGGACTGGTCGGGGCGGGGCGGTGTCCCAGGGTGCCCGGCCACGGGCCCTGGACGGGAATCGGGCGACGGGGACGTGGCTCCGACGCCGGCAGCGGGGCGGGATCCTCACTCGACCGCGGACAGAGCGCACGGGCGTGCGGCCCGAGCGCGGTCCGCGTGTCGACCGTCACTAGGCTCTGCTCGGCCGCAGAAGGACCGACGACCCGAGGCAGAGCCCATGTTCGACGCCGTGTTGATCGCCAACCGCGGGGAGATCGCGATCCGTATCGCGCGGGCCTGCCGGGAGCTGGGAGTTCGCAGCGTCGGGGTGTACTCGGAGGTGGACCGCGACGCCCCCCACGTCGCCGCCATGGACGAGACCTACCTGCTGGGGGCCGCAGCGGCCAGCGAGTCCTACCTCGCGATGGACAAGGTCATCGACGTCGCCCAGCGCGCTGGTGTCGATGCGATCCACCCGGGCTACGGGTTCCTGTCCGAGAACGCCGACTTCGCCCGCGCCGTCACCGATGCGGGACTCGTCTTCATCGGGCCGCCAGCCGACGCCATCGCTCAGATGGGCGACAAGCTGTCCGCCCGCGCCGTCGCCGACGCTGCCGGCGTCCCGGTCGTGCCGGGGACCCGCGAACCCACCGACGACCCCGAGGTGGCGGTCACCTTCGGCGACGAGTACGGCTACCCCGTCGCGGTCAAGGCCATGTTCGGTGGTGGTGGGCGCGGCATGAAGGTCGTGCAGAGCCGGGACCAGATGCGCGACGCCCTGATCGCTGCTCGCCGGGAGTCGGAGGCCGCCTTCGGCCGGGGTGAGTGCTACCTCGAGCGCTACCTCGAACGCCCGCGGCACGTGGAGATCCAGGTACTCGCCGACCTCGACGGCACGACGATCTACCTCGGCGAGCGGGACTGCTCCCTGCAGCGCCGCCACCAGAAGCTCGTCGAGGAGGCCCCGGCGCCGGGTGTCACCGAGCAGGTGCGCACGGCGATGGGCGAGGCGGCCGTGCGGGTCGCCAAGGAGATGGGCTACACCAACGCCGGGACGTGTGAGTTCCTGCTGGACGAGGACGGCGAGACCTTCTACTTCCTCGAGATGAACACCCGGCTACAGGTCGAGCACCCGGTCACGGAACTGGTCACCGGCGTCGACCTCGCCCAGGCACAGCTGCGCATCGCCTCCGGAGACGGGATGGGGTTGACCCAGGACGACATCGAGCTGCGTGGCCACGCGATCGAGGTCCGGATCAACGCCGAGGAGCCCGCAGCCAACTTCGTACCCCCCCCCGGCACGATCGGCGACTTCGCCGCGCCGCTCGGGCCCTGGGTGCGCTTCGACACCGGCGCACGGGCGGGCTACACCGTGCCCCGGGACTACGACTCGATGATCGGCAAGCTGATCGTGTGGGCCGCGGACCGGGACGGGGCCCGAGCGCGGATGTCCCGGGCACTCGACGAGCTGGTGATCGAGGGCCTGCCGACCACGGTGCCCTTCCACCGGCTGGCGATGACCCACCCCCAGTTCGCCGCCGGTGACCACGCCACCTCCTCGGTCGAGCGCGAGTGGGACCTGTCCTCGCTGCAGCCCCAGGCGGTCGGCCCCAGCGACGAGGACGACCCCGACACCGGCCGCGAGGTGACCGTCGAGGTGGACGGACGCCGGGTCGCGGTGCGGCTGTTCGGTGCGCTGTCCACCGGCGTGGCACCGGCGGCCGCAGCCGCGACCCCGCGCCGGCGTCGCGGGGGGTCCGGGGGCGGGGCGGCGGTCGCCTCCTCGGAGGACCTGGTGGCCCCGATGCAGGGCACGGTCATCGAGGTGTCCGTCGAGGTCGGGGCCGTGGTGGCCGAGGGCGACACCCTGCTGG
>PWWI01000042.1 GCA_003561535.1 Nitriliruptoraceae bacterium | reverse complement strand
GGGGTTCCTCGCCGCGCTGGACCAGAGCGGCGGCTCGACCCCCAAGGCACTGGCGAACTACGGCATCGACCCCGGCAGCTACGACGGCGAGGAGGAGATGTTCGACCTCGTCCACGAGATGCGTAGCCGCATCATGACCAACCCGGTCTTCACCGGCGACCGGGTCCTCGGCGCGATCCTGTTCGAGGACACGATGGATCGTGAGGTGGGCGGGGAGCCCACCCCGAGCTACCTGTGGCACCAGAAGGGCATCCTGTCCTTCGTCAAGGTCGACAAGGGGCTCGAGGACACCGCCGACGGTGTCCGCCTCATGCGGCCGATGCCGGAGCTCGACGCCCTCCTCGAGCGCGCCCGGGGCCTGGAGGTGTTCGGTACCAAGATGCGGTCGGTGATCGAGCTGGCCGACCGCACCGGGATCGAGCGCAACGTGGCCCAGCAGTTCGAGGTCGGTCAGCGGATCCTGGACGCCGGCCTGGTCCCGATCCTCGAACCCGAGGTGGACATCACGAGCCCGCAGAAGGCGGAGGCGGAGGAGCTGCTGCTCGCTGCGATCGTCGAGCACCTCGGCGCCCTGGCCGACGGCCAGCAGATCATGCTGAAGCTCTCGATCCCGACGGTCGACGGCTTCTACACCGACCTGATGGAGCACCCCGGGGTGCTCCGGGTCGTCGCCCTGTCCGGCGGGTACAGCCGCGACGAGGCGAACGAACGGCTGGCCCGCAACCCGGGACTCATCGCGAGTTTCTCCCGGGCGTTGGTCCAGGATCTCCGTGTCTGGCAGGACGAGGAGACCTTCACATCCGAGCTCGACGCCGCGATCGAGAGCATCTACGAGGCGTCGGTGACCTGAGCGCACTGAGGACGCCGGGGCTCCCCCGGCTCCGGCGGGCCCATCCCTCGACCGCGAGGTGTCCCGGCGGGCCGACGTCCCCCCGTTCCCGTCGGCCCGCCGGACCCCGCTTGCCGGGAGACGGCGGGCGGGTGGCTGCGGTGGGCCGCACCTCGTCGTCCGTCCCTCGGCTGTAGGCAACCGCGTCCGCGGCGGGAACGCGAGGCCCGGAGCCAACCTCGTACAACCTCGTACGCCCGCGAACGGGCCCGCCCACCACGCGTACGGCCTCGTAGGACCGCCTAGGACCTCGTAGGACCCCCGATGACGTCCCGGCGCGGTCCCGGTCACCGAGCCGCCGGTTCCCGGCGCCGGCAGCCTCCGTCCTCCCCCGCCAGTAGCCTCGGCCGCATGAGCGTGTCGACGGAGGCGGGTGGAACGCGGCAGCTGGGCGATCAGCTGGCCGGCACCACGACCCGCGCGGAGTTCGGTGCGATCCTGACCGAGGCGCGTCAGCGATCGGGGCTGAGCCTGCGCGAGCTCGCGGCGGCGGTCGGCTCCAGCCCGTCGACGCTCAGCGGCTGGTGCCGAGCCGAGAACCTCCCCTTCCCGGCCCAGTTCGACACCTTCCGGGCGATGCTGCGCGAGCTCGGCGTCGACGACGTCGAGCCCTGGATCGACGTCCTGATCGAGCTGCGCACCGGCGGCGGCCGCGAACCCGACGGACCACCGCCCTACCTCGGCCTGGAGCCTTTCGGTCACGACGACGCCGACCGGTTCTTCGGCCGCGAGGCACTGCGCGACCGGGCCGTGGCGCGGCTGCGTTCGATGCTCTCCGACGAGGACCGGGCGGGCCTGCTGCTGTTGCTGGGGGCCTCAGGTTCGGGGAAGTCGTCACTGCTCCGGGCGGGCATCGGTCGGCTGCTGCGCGAGCAGGACCACCCGATCGCGACCTTCACGCCCGGTGACCAGCCCGTCGAGCGTCTGCACGCCGCCCTCGCCGCGGTGCGTGCGGATCACGGCCATCGCCGCCCGGTGCTGTTGATCGACCAGTTCGAGGAACTGTTCACCGCCGGCTCGGACGACGCACAGGTCGAGGGCTTCCTGACCGCACTCGACCACCTCACCGAGCCGGGCGCCGACGACGGCGTTGCGGCGGTGCTCGCGCTCCGCATCGACTTCTACGCCGAGCTCGCCGCCAGCGGTGGACTCGCCGGGAGGCTGGAGGACACGCAACTGCTCGTCGGCCCCATGACCGAGGTGGAGCTGACGAGGGCGATCGTGGAGCCCGCCCGCCGAGCCGGTGTCACGCTCGAGGACGAGCTGGTCGCCCTCCTCCTGCGCGACTTCGTCCCCACCAGTTCGATGGTCCGCGAGCACGACGTGGGCGCGCTCCCCCTGCTGTCCCACGCCCTGCTGGAGACCTACCGGCGTGGCAACCGGCGCCGGATGACGGTCACCGATTACGAGGCCGCGGGAGGGGTGCGGGGCGCCGTGGAGCGCTCCGCTGAGGCGGTGTTCCGCGCCTGCACCCCGCCACAGCAGGCACTGATGCGGCAGGTCCTGGTCCGGCTCGTGCACGTCGAGAACGGCACCCTCGCCACCCGTCGGGTCGCCACCTACGACGAGCTCCAGGGTCTGCTCCCAGAGGACGACGACGCCGACATCACCGACCTGCTCGAGCCCTTCATCAGCGCCCGCCTGCTGACGGCCGACGCGACCACGGTCGAGATCTCCCACGAGGCCCTGCTCGCCGCCTGGCCACGGTTGCAGACCTGGATCGAGGAGGGTCGCGACGCGATCCGCCTCCACCGTCGTATCGCGGAGGCCACGCAGCTGTGGGTGACAGCCGATCGGGACGGCTCCGCGCTGGCGCGCGGAGCGTTACTCGAGGCGATGCGCGCAGCGATCGATCCGTCCGAGTCCTGGATCCAGCTCACCGCCGACGAGGAGGAGTTCCTCGCCTCCAGCGTCGCCCGGGCCGAAGCCGCCGCCGAGGAGGCCCGCCGACGCACCCGCCGCCTCCGCACGTTGGTGGCGGCGACCACCGCCTTCGCCGTGCTGGCGAGCGTGCTGGCCGTGATCGCGGCCGATGCGCGCTCCGACGCGCTGCTCGCCCGGGACGAGGCGCTGTCACGACAGCTGTCGCTGACCGCGGAGCGGCTCGCCGAGACCGACCCTTCCCTCGGCGCGGAGCTGACGGTCGCCGGGTATGCGATCGCGCCGACCACCGAGGCCCGGTCGTCGCTGCTGGAAGCTGCGGTCGCCCCCCGTGCGGCCCGCCTCCTCGGAGGACCCGGATCGACCGCGATGGCGGCCAGCCCCGATGGAGCCCTGCTCGCGGTGGGGAACTCCGCCGACGCCGAGGTGCAGCTGCTGACCCGGACATCGGCCGCCGACGGCTACACCCGCGCTGCGACGATCGGTCTCGACGACCAGGCCCTGGAGATCTACGCGGTCGCCCTCGCCTCGGACGCCGAGGTCCTGGCCATCGGCGACACCGCGGCCCGCATCTCGCTGTGGGACGTGAGCGACCCCGCCGACCCGACCGCACTGGCCACCGAGCTGCGTGGCCCCGAGGGGCCGATCCAGGGTCTGTCCTTCAGCGCCGACCGCTCGGAGCTGGCGGCCGTCGGGCTCGGTGACGGTGCCTTCCGGTGGGATGTGAGCGACCCCGCCGACCCGACCCCGCTCCCACTGCTGCCCGTGGACGAGATCAGCTGGTCCGTGGCCCACAGCCCCGACGGCCGACGGATCGCGGTCGGAGACGACGTCGGCCGGGTGGTGCTGTGGGACGTCAGCGACCCGGCCACCCCCGTCGAGGTGGTCACGCTGTCGCCCACCGACCGCTCGATCCTGAGCGTGGGCTTCTCCCCCGACGGCCAACTGCTGGCCGCCGGCTCCCGGGCGGGAACGCTCCACGTCTGGGAGCTGGGCGAGCCCGCCGCCCCGAGCGTCGTCGAGATCCCCGAGGCCACCTTCGACAGCTGGATCAACGCCCTGGCATTCGCGCCCGACGGCGAGCACCTCTCGGTCGGCAGCTCCGACGGCCAACTGCTGCTGTGGGCCGTCGACGGCTGGCACCTGCTGGACTCCCTGCGCCACCCGGCGGCGCTGACCAGCGTCACCTTCACCTCAGGCCCCGACACCCTGGTGACGGCAGCGACCGACGGCAGCGCCCGTCTGTGGGACCTGGCCGCGACGGTGCCGCTGACGCTCCAGGGCCGGATCTGGTCCCTGGGCTTCACCGCGGACGGGTCGCGGTTGGCGGCCTTCTCCGGCGCGGAGACCGGGCAGTGGGAGGTCACCGGCCGGCACGCCCGACGGCTCGCCGCGCCGCTCATGGAGCCGGCGGACGGCCCGGCTTTCAGCGGCGCCGGGGCGATCTCACCCGACGGTGCGCTGCTCGCCCATGGCAGCCTGTCCGGCGAGGTCCTGCTCTACGACGTCAGCGACCCCGCCGAGCCACAGCTCCTCGCGCCACCGCTCGGTGGCAGCGAGGCGCTGGTCGAGGCGGTCGGGTTCAGCCCGGACGGCCGGCTGCTGGTCGCCGGCGGCGTGGACACCGACGTCCGCGTCTGGCACCTCGACGACCCGACGGCACCCGAGCTCCTGGCCGTCCTGGACGCCCCGACGGAGATCGTCCTCAACCTCGCCTTCGGGCCCGACGGTGCGCTGCTCGCAGCCCCGAGCGCGGACAACCACGTCTACCTGTTCGACCTGACCAGCCCATCGGCTCCCGTGGACCTCGGCCGGGTCGGCGGGTTCGCCAGCGAGGCCTACGCCGCAGCGTTCTCCCCGGATGGCCAGCTGCTGGCGACCGCCGGGTCCGACGCCGAGGTCCGGCTGTTCGATGTCACCGACCCGACCGAGCCGCAGCCGGTCGGTGACCCGGTCCAGGGTCCGTCGGGACGGATCTACGACCTCAGCTTCGATGCCACCGGCACCCGGCTGGCCGGTGCCGTGGTCGACGGTCGCACCTGGCTCTGGGACGTCGAGGTGGCGGCGGCACCCGAGGTGCTGGCGGTGCTCGGGACCGGGACCAGCCCGATGTACGCCGTCGCCTTCCACCCCGACGGCGACCGGTTGGCGGCCTCCGGCGCGGCGGGTGAGGTCACGTGGTGGTCGCTGGACGAGGCCGGGGCCATGGAGGCGATCTGCCGCGACGTCGGTGACGCGATCACCGAGCGGGAGTGGCAGGTGCACCTGCGGGACCGTCCCTACGCACCCCCGTGCGGCTGAGGATCGCGGCCGTCCTCGGCCGGCGGGTCGTCGGCGGTGGAGGAGCCTGAGGGCTCCTCGCCGAAGATGCGGCGGTAGAGGTCCTGGCCGTAGCTGGTGGGCAGGGGCGCGCCGGGCTCGATGCGGAAGGTCCGCTCGCCGTCCTCCTCCCGCTGGGCCCGCAGGAACACCCCACGGGACGACTCGGTGCGGTGGAGACTCTCGGCCAGGTCGTAGAGGTGGGTGACGGCCACCACCCGCACCCCGAGGTCGAGGTGGGCGCGGAACACCTGCCGGGCGAGCTCGGAGCCCTCACGCTCGTTGGTCGCGGCGAAGGACTCGTTGGCCAGCAGCAGATCCCCCGGCCGGATGCGCTCGACGATGGTCCGCATCCGGTTGAGCTCCTCCTCGAGCTTGCCGCGTCGCAGCTCCTGGTCCTCCTCGCGACCGAAGTGGGTGTAGACCTGCCCGCCGGTGGAACCGGCGAACGCGGTCGCCGGCACGAACAGCCCGGCCTGCAGCAGCAGCTGCGCGGTCCCGATGCTGCGGAGCAGGGTGGACTTGCCGCCCTGGTTCGCGCCCGTGATCAGGACCAGGAGCGCCCCGTCGGCGTCCAGATCGTTGCCGACAGCACGGTCGGCGAGCTGCAGCGAGAGGGCCGGGTCGTACAGCCCCCGGGCGGTCAGCCGCGCGGGCGGGGGCACCCGGGCCTGCGCCTCGGCGTGCGGCTCCTCCTCCGTCGGCGCCACCACCTCGGGGAAGCAGGTCGGCTCTCCCTTGGTGGTCAGGGCCTCGTGCAGCCGGGCCGCGCCGATCAGCACCGCCAGCTCGTCACGGAGCTGCCGCAGGAACACCTCGATGTCGTCGCTGGCCTGGCTGAGCACCACGGCCACCTCGGCCAACGCCTGGTCACGCAGGCGACCGAGGGACTCGATGCTGTCGTCATCTCGCTCGGCGACCTCGAAGCTCGCACCCGAGCGATCCAGCGACCGTGACAGCCACCCCTGGGCGCGGGGACGCTTCAGCTGGAAGCCGGTGCCGACGGCCCCGCGACCGAGCCGGGCACCGAACAGCACCCCGCGCGGGAAGGTCAGCTCCTCGAGCTGCGCCTCGACCTCACCCAGGTAGGGCTCGTCGAACTGGGTCGCGAACAGCTCGAACAGCGCCGTCACGCCCTCTGACCCCATCCTGGACCGGACCGGGGCGGTGTCCTGACGCAGTCGCTGCAGCACGTCGGCGTACACCTGCAACCGCTCGACGGCACGACGCACGATCGCATCGGGGGCGTCGCGGAACAGACCGGAGTACGAACGCTTGGCGAGGTCGAGCCCGGCGACGATCGCCTCGTACAACTGCGCGAAGACCTCGGGAGCGCGGAGCGCGTCGGCGACGACGGCCTGCCGGTAGCGGACCTCGTCGACGTCACGGAGTCCTGAGAGCAGGACCGACCGGCAGGCGGCACGGATGCGCTCATCGCCGTCGGCCATGCGATCGAGCAGGACGTCGAGGCCGAGATCGTCGCTGAGCGCCTCCGAGTGCCGCGCCAGCACCACCTCGAGGTCGAGGTCGCGGTCGGGGTGCAGCAGGTGGACGTTCACGGCCTCGACCGGTTCTGGATCGCCTCGTAGGTCAGTCCGTAGCGATCCGCGAGCGCGACCGCATGGGCGAGTCCGTCGGGGGGCCGGCGGACCACCCGGAAGGTGCGCACCGTCGGGTCGTCGGGGGCGACGGTGGCCACCATGCTGACGGTGGCCCGTCCCACCGAGGTCAGCTCGTCCACGAAGGTGACGAACACCGCCCTCACCCCGACCCGTTCGAGACGCTCGAGCACCGCGGTCCCCAGCTCGCGAGCGTCCTGGAGCGTGGTGGAGCTGAAGGTCTCGTTCAGGAACACGACGCTGTCGGGCGTGGCCTGCTCCAGCAGGGCGTGGACCCGGACCAGCTCGTCCTCCAGCTTGCCCC
>PWWI01000197.1 GCA_003561535.1 Nitriliruptoraceae bacterium | reverse complement strand
CCACCGCCGCCCGCACGATCTGGGCCGGGGTCAGCCGGATGCCCTCGTAGATCACCTCCATGCCGAGGTCCCGGGCCCGGATCGCGACCTGCTCGGCGCCGTTGGAGTGGCCGTCGAGGCCGGGCTTGCCCACCAGGATCCGCAGCCGCCGACCGATCCGCTCCTCGACGGCCCTGACCCGGGCCCGGGCTGCCTCGAGGTCGGAGGTGCCCGACGCGGAGCCGGCCGTCGATGCGTCGGAGACCCCTGTTGGCCCCCGGTACTCACCGAAGATCTCCCGCAGCGCCCCGGCCCACTCCCCGGTGGTCACCCCCGCCTTCGCGCAGGCGACCGAGGCGGGCATCAGGTTCTCGTCGCTGGCCGCGACCCGCCGGAGCTCCTCGAGCGCCGCGGTGGCCGCCGCCTCGTCGCGTTCCGCGCGCCAGGCTTCCAGGCGGGCGAGCTGCTCGGCCTCGGCGGCCGGGTCGACCACCAGGATGCCGCCATCGGCGTCGACCAGGGGCGAAGGCTCGGCGGTGGTGAAGGCGTTGACGCCGACGACGACCTGCTCACCGCTCTCGATGCGGCGCAGGCGCTGGGCGTTCGACTCCACCAGCTGCGACTTCATCAGGTCGACCGCCTGCATCGCTCCGCCGTGGGCCAGCACCTCGTCGAGCAGTTCGGTGGCGCCGTGCACGAGGGCAGCGACCTTCGCCTCCATCACGCGGCTGCCCTCGAACAGGTCCCCGTTCTCGAGCAGGTCGGTCTCCAGCGCCAGCACCTGCTGCATGCGCAGCGCCAGCTGCTGGTCCCAGGGGCGCGGCAGCCCGAGCGCCTCGTTCCACGCCGGCAACTGCACCGCGCGCGCCCGGGCGTCACGGGACAGGGTCACGCCGAGCATCTCGATCAGGATGCGGGTGATGTTGTTCTCCGGCTGCTGCTCGGTGAGCCCGAGCGAGTTGACCTGCACGCCGTAGCGGAAGCGCTTGAGCTTCTCGTCGGTGACGCCGTAACGCTCGGTGGTGATCCGGTCCCAGAGCTCCACGAAGGCGCGCATCTTCGCCACCTCCTCGACGAACCGGATACCGGCGTTGACGAAGAAGGAGATGCGCCCCACGACCTGGCCGAACTCCTCCTCGGGCACCTGGCCGCTCTCGCGCACCGCGTCGAGCACGGCGATCGCGTTCGCCAGCGCGAAGGCCAGCTCCTGCACCGGGGTCGCCCCCGCCTCCTGCAGGTGGTAGCTGCAGATGTTGATCGGGTTCCACCTCGGCACCTGGGTGACGGTGTAGGCCAGCACGTCGGTGGTCAGCCGCATCGAGGGCTCAGGTGGGAACGCGTAGGTGCCGCGGGACAGGTACTCCTTGAGGATGTCGTTCTGGGTCGTGCCGGCGAGGCGCGCGACGTCCGCGCCCTGTTCCTCGGCGACGGCGATGTACAGCGCCAACAGCCACATGGCGGTGGCGTTGATGGTCATCGAGGTGTTCATCCGCTCGAGCGGGATGTCCTCGAACAGCTGCCGCACGTCGCCGAGGTGGCTGATGGGGACACCGACCTTGCCGACCTCACCGCGCGCGAGCACGTGGTCGGCGTCGTAGCCGGTCTGGGTGGGCAGGTCGAAGGCGACGCTCAGCCCGGTCTGCCCCTTGGCGAGGTTGGTGCGGTACAGCTCGTTGGACGCCTGCGCCGAGGAGTGGCCCGAGTAGGTGCGCATCAGCCACGGCCGGTCACGCTCCGGGAGTCGTCCCGCGTTGGCGCCGGGATCGCTCGCGGTCCCCGATGTGCCCGTCGACCCTGCTGTCCCTGTCACGGTGCCACCTCCCGTCGCTGGCCGTGGCCCGGCCGCAAGCTCGCGATGAGGCCTGCTCGAAGGGTAGCTGTGGGGCCGTTGCCTGCCCTCGTCGGGGGCAGCACGGGTCGAGGTGTTCTCGCGGCGCGCTCGCGCGGCCGATCGGAGGCCTGGGTAGCGTCCGAGAACACGGTCCGATGGCGCGGGGTCAGGGCCCCTGGCGCCCCGTTCGGGGCTCTGGGGGTCCGGTGCCCGTGTCCGTCCACCTCGATACCACCTCGCCGTGGCGCCTGCGGTCGCTCCGAAGCCCCCGCGTCCCGCCCGGCGGTCTGCCGCGGTCGTACGGTCAGCCACGGTCAGGTGGCGCCACGGCGCGGCATACGGCACCCTCGGAGCGGCCGCCAGGTAGCGGGACGCTTGGGTCCTGCGCACGCCCAGGCGCCGACCTTCGTCGGGCCGCTCCCCATCGCGGCCGCAGGAACCGTGTCCGATCGCGGCGCGTACGACGCCGTGCTCCCGCTCCAGGGTGCCCACCCACGCACCTTCAGCTCCCGAGGTCCACCTGTGCGTCGAGCGTTGCCGTTCCTGGCCGCCATCCTGGCCGTGGCCCTGATCGTTCCCGTCGGCGGGTCGTCGCTGCTGGCTGGGTTGGCCCCCGCGCCCGCCAGTGCGAACGTCCAAAGGCTCGATGACGCACGTGATCGGGTCGCCGGGTTGCGCGGTGAGATGGCTGCCGCCACCGCCGCCTACGAGCGGACCTGGGCCGAGGTCGAGGCCGCGCGGGTCGAGCTCGACCGCCTGGAGGCACGCGCCGGGGAGCTGGAGACCGAGGTCGCAGAGACCGAGATCCAGCTCGGTGAGCGTGCCCGGTCGGTGTTCAAGCACGGCAGCACCTCGCAGTTCGAGCTGCTGTTCGCTGCGGGGAGCCCGACCGACGCACTCGAGCGTGCAGCTCTGGTCGGCATCGTGCAGGAGCGCGAGACCGCCGGCCTGGAGGAGGCCGTCGCGGCGAGGACCGCGCTGGACCAGACCGCGATGCTCGTCGAGCGGCGACGTGAGGAGCTTCAGCTGCTGACCGAGCGACTCTCAGCGGAGCAGGCCGTACTGGAGACCCAGCTCGAGGACGCGGAGGCCACGGTGGTCTCACTCGAGGCGACCGCAGCCCGCCAGCGAACCATCGATCGCGGGACGCAGCAGGGCGTGTACGCCTGCCCCCTGGACCAGCACCTCACCCACTTCGTCGACTCCTGGGGTTTCCCGCGCTCCGGCGGTCGGAGCCACAAGGGCACCGACATCATGGGGCCGATGGGGGCCCCGGTGTACGCCTTCACCGACGGGGTGATCTCCCGGCACTCCAACAGCCGGCTCGGGGGGATCTCGCTCTACCTGCGCGGGGACGATGGCAGCACCTACTTCTACACCCACCTCCAGGGCTACGCCCCTCGCGGTGCCGTCAACAACCGTGTCGAGGCCGGGGAGCACATCGCCTACAACGGCGACACCGGCAACGCCCGGGGCGGCCCACCGCACATCCACTTCGAGCGGCACCCGGGCGGCGGTTCCGCGGTCAACCCCTACCCGTACCTGGCCGCCGCCTGCTTCTGACCCGACCGCCCCGGCGGTTGCGGGTGGTCGCGGGTGGTTGCGGGTGGTTGCGGGTGGTCGCGGGTGGTTGCGGGTGGTTGCGGGTGGTTGCGGGGGCTGTGGATCGCAACGATCCGACCGCGATTCGGTCGATCGGTTGCGATGCCAGCGTTGCGGGGGTTGCGGGTGGTTGCGGGGGCTGCGGATCGCAACCATCCGACCGCGATTCGGTCGATCGGTTGCGATCCCAGCGCCAGCGCCAGCGCCAACGCCAGTGCCGGCGCCTGCCGCAACGCCGCCCACCGGGACACGCGCGGGCCCACCTAGGCTCCGGGCACCCACCCGAAGGTCGGCGCCATGCCCCAGCGCACCATCATCGAGCCCTTCCGCATCAAGTCGGTGGAGCCCCTGCGGTTCACCACCCGGGCCGAGCGCGAGCAGGCTCTGGCCACCGCCGGCTACAACCTGTTCACCCTGCACGCCGACGACGTGCTGATCGACCTGCTCACCGACTCGGGCACCGGTGCGATGTCCTCGGAGCAGTGGGCGGCGATCATGCGCGGTGATGAGTCCTACGCCGGTGCGCGCTCCTTCGACCGCTTCCACGCCGCCGTCAGCGAGCTCACCGGCTTCGACCACATCATCCCGACCCACCAGGGCCGTGCCGCCGAGCGGATCCTGTTCGGCGCGATGGTCAGCGACGGCGACGTCGTGCCCAACAACACCCACTTCGACACCACGCGCGCCAACGTGGAGTTCCAGGGTGCCGAGGCCCGCGACCTCGTCTGCGCGGAAGGCCGTGACCTCCAGCTCGAGGCCCCTTTCAAGGGCAACATCGACCTCGACGCCCTCGAGCACCTCCTCGCCGAGGAGGGCGACCGCGTTCCCCTCGTGCTCGTGACCATCACCAACAACTCCGGTGGAGGCCAGCCCGTCAGCCTGGAGAACCTGCGCGGGGTGCGTGCCCTGTGCGACCGCTTCGGCAAGCCGCTGATCCTCGACGCTTGCCGGTTCGCGGAGAACGCCTGGTTCATCCACGAGCGCGAGGCCGGCCAGCAGGAGCGCACCCCCCGCGAGATCGCCGAGGAGGCGTTCCGCCTCGCCGACGGCTGCACCATCAGCCTCAAGAAGGACGGCCTGGCCAACATCGGCGGGGTGCTCGCCCTCAACGACGCCGAGGTGGCAGCGCGCTGCCGTGACGATCTGATCCTGACCGAGGGGTTCCCGACCTACGGCGGACTGGCCGGCCGCGACCTCGACGCGCTGGCCGTCGGCCTCGCCGAGGTCACCGAGCCCGACTACCTGCGCTACCGGGTGCGCACCGCCGCCTACCTCGCGGAGAAGGCCTGGGAGGCCGGGGTGCCCACCGTCCGTCCACCGGGTGGGCACGCCGTCTACCTCGATGCGGGTGCGTTGCTCTCCCACCTGCCCCAGACTGCCCTGCCGGCCCAGGCGTTGGCCTGCGAGCTCTACCTCGAAGGAGGGGTTCGCGGGGTGGAGATCGGCACCCTGATGTTCGGCCGGCCCGGTGTGGACGGGGCCCCCGACGAGGTGGCACCTCACGACCTGGTCCGCCTCGCCCTGCCGCGGCGCACCTACACCCAGTCCCACGTCGACTACGTCGGCGAGGTGATCGCGGCCGTCGCCGCCCGCGCGGACGAGATCCCCGGCTACCGCATCATCGAGCAGCCGAGGTGGCTGAGGCACTTCACGGCCAGGCTCGAGCCGCTCGTCGACTGACCGATCCCGCCGCCAGCGGAGCCTGCTGGTCCTCCCGGTGTGCGGCCCTGCGGGCGGAGCCGGCGACCTCGGTGCGGCACGGGCACCATCCTGACCGCCGGCTGCCCTCCGCCGCCGCGTCGTCATCACCCCCAACCGGAGCCGTCGTGAACCTCGCGCTGCCCGCCGCTCTCTTCGCCGGCTGTCTGATCGCCGTGCAGTCCGCCATCATCGGCGCTGCCGGTGAGCGACTCCACCCGCTGGTGGCGTCGACCTGGGTGCACGTGGGCGGGCTCGCCCTCGGTGTGCTGATCCTCTCGGTGAGCCCGCGGCTCGGCTTCCAGGTCGCGGTCGTGCGGGAGGTGCCGTGGGTGCTGCTCGGTGGGGTGGCCGGGCTGCTGCTCGTCACGGGCATCGCTGTGGCGGTGGCGGGGCTCGGGCTCGCGTCCACACTGGCGGTCGTGACCGGAGTGCAGCTGCTGGTGGGGTTCACCCTGGAGGCCAGCGGGATCCTCGGGCGGACGATCCCGCTCGACCCGGTGCGTCTGATCGGCGCCGCGTTGCTGGTGGCGGGGGCCTACCTCGTGGTCAGCCGAGGTGCCGCCGCGACCTGACCCGAGCGCGTGCGGCCGGGCGAGGCGGGTGGCTGGTGCGGCCGGGGCATGCGGGTGGCTGGTGCGGCCGGGGCAGGTGGGTTGGGGAGGTGGGGCGTCGGTTACCGGGGGTGGGTTTCCCCAACCCGGTGACGGCGCGGCCGGGGCAGGTGGGTTGGGGAGGTGGGGCGTCGGTTGCCGGGGGTGGGTTTCCCCAACCCGGTGAGGGTGAGGGCGGGGGTGTGACGCGAGGCCAGGGGCCGGGTGACCGGAAGGGCGCCGTGCGGGGTCAGCGCACCCGCAGCGCCACCAGCACGCCGTCGCGGATCGGGTTGATCGCGCTCACGTACCGCGGGTCCTGGGCGACCTCGCGGGTCATCGCGACGATCGCCCCGGTGACCGCGGCCCGGCGGTCCTCGCCCGTGGCGTGATCGCCCTGCCGGCCGGCCGCGTCGCCGGCCGCGCCGCCGGCCGCGTGATCGCCCTGCTGGCCGGCCGCGTGACCGTCCGCGTGGTCGGATGGCTGCAGCCCCGCGACACGGCCGTCCCACAGCACGTTGTCGCACAGGAACAGCCCCCCGACCCGCAACCGCTCGGCCGCCGCCGCCCAGGCCGCGGGGTAGCCGTCCTTGTCGATGTCGCAGTAGATGACGTCCAGCTCGCCGTCCACGGCCTCCAGCCCCTCCAGTGCGTCACCCACGTGGTAGCGGACCGGGTCCCAGCGTCCCGCACGCCGCAGGTACCCCTCGGCCAGCCGGGCGTTGTCGGCGTCGGTGTCGGTGCACACCACCTCGCCGTCCTCGCCGACCGCGCGGGAGAACCAGTAGGCCGAGTACCCGAAGCCGCTCCCGAGCTCCACCACCCGCCGGGCCCCGATCATCCGGGCCTGCAGCTCGAGGAACCGGCCCACCGCGCGACCGACGATCGGGAACCCGTCCGCCTCGGCGCGACGCTCCATCTCGTCGAGCACGGGGTCGACCTGGCCGGCCTTGACGAGCTCGGTCAGGTAGCCGTCGACCTCGATCGGTAGCAGCGACTGCACGGCACGCTCCTCGGGTGTGGCGCCGGTGGCCTACCGTACGCGCCGACGCACCGATCGGAGCCGCCTGTGGGACGCCACGTCCTCGTCTGGGACGCGCCCAACATCGACATGGCCCTGGCCACGATCATCGAGGGCAAGCCGACCTCGAAGGACCGGCCGGACCTCGCCGTGCTGGGAGCCTGGCTCGTCGACCACGCCGAGGTGGGCGACGAGGTCGAAGCCTGCGTGTTCATCAACGTGGCACCCCACGTCGCCGGCGTGCTGCGGGGGTGGGTCCTGTGGCTGCTGGAGGAGGGGTTCCGGGTCTTCGCCAAGCCGAAGCAGGGCGAGTCCGACGTCGACGACGACATGCTCGACCACCTCTGGGCCCGCT
>PWWI01000135.1 GCA_003561535.1 Nitriliruptoraceae bacterium | reverse complement strand
CGGGGCGGACCTCGGCCCGGTGGGCGCGGAGCTGCGCGACGGCCAGGCCGCGGGTGCGCGAGCCCACCTCGCGCTCGCGGTCGTCGAGCACGTCCGGGTCGCAGACCAACCCCACGTGCACCACCTCGAGGCCCTCCAGCGCAGCCTCGAGGTCCACCACCGTGGCGTGGTTGAACAGCGAGTGGTCCATCGCGACATCCATGCCGGCCCGGGCCCAGGTGGCCGCGACCCGGTGCATCCCGGCGACCAGCTCCCGGCCCAGCGGTCCCCAGGTGATCCGGGGCTGGTCCGCGTCCGGCGGTGGCGCACTCGGCAGGACGAGCTCCGCCCACCGACCGGCGCTCGGGCCGAAGGCCGCCAGCGCGCTGTCGAGCCCGGCCTCCAGCAGCGGCCCGGGGCGCACCCTGGGCCACGCCCGCTGCAGGGCGTGGAGGGTCGTGGAACGCCCGACCATCGTCGGACCGTCCAGGACGAGGACGAGCCCGGGACCACTCACTGCGGTGCTCCTTCGCTACACGACCGATGCGTCACAGCCCGTAGATCTCCGGCTTGGCCTCCCGCGACATCAGGAGCCCGACCAGTTCCTTGGGATCGTGCCCGGCGTGGCAGACGGCGACCACACCCTGGGTGATCGGCATCTCCACGCCGGCCCGCTCGGCCAGGCCCAGCAGGGCTCGGGAGGATTTCACCCCCTCGGCGACCATGTTCATCGAGTCGATGATGTCCGACAACGCCTCGCCACGGCCGATCCGCTCGCCCACCGTCCGGTTGCGTGACTGCGGCGAGGTGCAGGTCGCGGCCAGGTCGCCGACCCCGGCCAACCCGCCGAAGGTGAGCGCCCTGCCACCGAGCGCCACTCCGAGGCGCGTCATCTCCGCCAGCCCCCGGGTCAGCACCGCAGCCTTGGTGTTGTCGCCGTACCCCATGCCGTGGGCCATGCCGGCCGCGATGGCGATGACGTTCTTCACGGCCCCCGCCACCTCCACCCCGATCTTGTCCTCGTTGGTGTAGACGCGGAAGTAGGGGGCCATCACCGCGGCCTGGACCCGCTCGGCCCGCCACAGCTCGGGGCTGGCCGCGACGCTGGCCGCCGGCAGCCGCGCCGCGCACTCCCGGGCGAGGTTGGGGCCGCTGACCACCACGACCCGCCCCGGATCGCATCCCAGCGCGTCGGAGACCAGCTGGCTCCCGAAGCGCAGGGTGTCGACATCCACGCCCTTGATCAGGCTGACGAGGGTGGCCTCGGGCGGGATCAGCTCCCCCCAGGCGGCCAGCTGGGCCTCGATCCCCACCGACGGCACCGCCAAGACGACCACCTCGGCGTGGGCCAACGCTGCGGCCGGGTCGTCGGTCGCGGTCAGGCCCGGCGGCAGGGTGATCCCCGGGAGGTAGCCCGCGTTGGTGTGCTGCTCGTTGATCTCGTCCGCGACCTGGCCGCGACGGGCCCACAGGCGGACCTGTTCGCCCGCGTCGGTCGACATCGCTGCGAAGGCCGTCCCCCACGACCCCGACCCCATGACCGCGACCTGCCCCATGCGTGACCTCCCACCGACGCCGGCTGGAGGGGACCCTACAGCTAGCCTGCACGACCATGGACCCCACCATCGCGCTCGTGCCCCTTCGGGCCCCCGGCCACGGCAAGTCGCGGCTCGTGGACGTGCTCGACCCGCAGCAGCGAGCCGCCCTCTCGGTGGCCATGCTGAGCGACGTCACCGCCGCGGTGAGGATCGCGGGGCTGGCCGAGGTGGTCGTCGTCGCGGGAGGGCAGGCGGCGGCGATGGCCGGGCGCGATCTCGGGTTGGACGTCCTCCTGGACCCGCCCGGGTGCCGTGGGTTGGACGACGCGCTGTCCGCTGCCTGCCGCCGCATCGGCAGCCATCGGCACACCCTGATCGTCGCCGCCGACCTGCCCCGGCTGCGCCCCGACGACGTGCGGGCGGTCCTCGAACCCGACGCCGAGGTGGTGATCGCCCCGACGGCCGCCGGCGGGACGGGTGCCCTGCTGCGGCGTCCGGCCGCCGTGATCGGCAGCGCGTACGGCCCGGGCTCGGCGATCGCGCACCGGGCACTGGCGATCGCTGCCGGGGCCTGCACGGCGTGCGTCGACCGTGACGGCATCCACCACGACGTGGACACCTTCACCGATCTGGTGGCCCTGACCGAGGTGGAGCTCGGGCCGGCGACCGCCGCGGTCCTGCCGCAGCTGCTCGGTCCGCGCCCCGTCCAGCACGAACCGGTCGGGTGAGCGGTCAGCGGCGCTCGCGCTCGTCCTGGCCGCCGCCCCTGCCGCTCTCGTCCTAGGCACCGCCCTCGTCCTTGCGCTTGCCGTCCTTGCCCTTGCCGCCCTTGCGTTTGCCACCCTTGCCCTCGTCGGGGCGGCGCTCCGCGGCGGCCTTACGGGCCCGACGGGCACGCGCCACGTAGAGCTCGGTCAGGATGGCGATGACGGCACCGGCCGCGAACGCGCCGACCAGCAGCAGGATCAGCGGCACCCCCCCGGTCACCTCCCCGGTCGGCCCCTCCTGGACCGTCGTCTCGCCGAAGATCCACGAGAAGTCGACCCGCTGGCTGTTGGCCAGCGCGAACACCCCGAACAGCACGGCGAGCACGACGATCGTGATCCGCCCGAGCTGCTGCGTGAAGGGCACGGGTGGCGTGACCTCGGTCTGGCTGGCGTCCTCGTCACCACCATCCGGACCGCCAGACCCGGCCGATCCGGCCGGACCCGCCGCCCCGGAACGCTGCCGCTCGTCGGCGCGGCCGTCCCTCGCCGGTCGCCGGGGGTCGGGGTCTGGAGGGGTGGGTGTGGACATGGCAGCTCCTGGGAGTGGGGTCTCGACGCACCACAGCTATCCTGCCGCAATCGACGCGAGGTCGCGAGGAGCAACGATGCCGCAGGGCACCATCAAGGGGTTCGACCCCGCCACCAGCGAGGGCTCGCTGCTCGACGACGGGTTGCGCGAGCTCTCCTTCGACCGCGAGGCCTTCGTCGCCTCCGGCCTGCGTGAGTTGCGGATCGGGCAGCGGGTGCGCTTCGAGCTCGAGGGTGATCAGAACGACCCGCGGGTCAGCCACCTCAACATCGTCAGCCTGTAGGTCGCAGCGGCGACAGCCAGGCTCAGGCGACGTGGTCCGGCAGCTGGTCCAGGACCGCTGCGGTCCGCGCGAACAACCCCTGCCCGTGGTCGAGGCCCTGGTCGTCCGCCCAACTGCGGGTCTCCTCGAGCACCCCCCGCAGCCGCGCCATCAGCTCCGGCGCGGTGGCGGTGTGCTCGGCCAGGACCGCGCTGACGACCTTGTCCGGGTCCATCTCCACCAGCTCCCGGATCAGCCGGTCGGGGTCCGGCTCGTCCCGCCAGGCGAGCGCGCAGGCCGCCGTGAAGTCGGTGGAGTCGAAGTCGCCGTGGCTCGCGATGACCGCGAGGTGCATCAGCGCCTTGGCCGACAGCCGGTCCTCGTCCGCGATCTCCTTCACCACCTCGGCGTACTCCCCGAGCATCTCGTCGGTGACGATCGGGGCGTGGATCTGGATCCGCTTCGCGCGCACGGGGACGTTCTGGTGGACCTCGAGATCCTCGGGCAGCTCACCGTCGGCCTGCCAGGCCGCGAGCGGCCGGGCCGACTCCCAGTAGGCGACCGGGTCGCCGTCGCGCAGGCTGGCGCGGTTGGCCAGCGTGCGGGCGGGGTCCACCGAGTAGCTCACGCGCCCCCCACCGAGCT
Source organism: Nitriliruptoraceae bacterium (assembly GCA_003561535.1). Classification (GTDB taxonomy): domain Bacteria; phylum Actinomycetota; class Nitriliruptoria; order Nitriliruptorales; family Nitriliruptoraceae; genus T1Sed10-7. The sequence continues at coordinate 3,374 of PWWI01000135.1, read as the reverse complement.
CGTCGATGCGCGAACGCGCGTGCGCGAGCGACACCCAGGCGGACACGCGCTTGCCGTGGGCGAAGATCCCGGGGGCCGCGGCGTCGAAGGCACCCGGCGGTCCGTACATCCCCGACAGGTCCGCGCGGGTCCTGAGCCCGTCCTCCTCGATCAGCGGCAGCCGCTTCGGCAGGGTCAGGTGGTGGACGGTGACACGGGCCACGGGGGACCTCCGAGGGGGACGTGAGCGGACCTGCGCGCGGCGGCCGAGGGTAGTGGGCGTAGGCTCCGGCGGTGCTCGCCGACCTCGCTGCCGCCACCCCCGGGCCCCCGGTTCGGGGTGCCCTCGCGCGGGCCGTCGTCCCCTCCGACCTCGACGCGGTCGCCGGGCTGTACGCCGCAGCGGCCGACGCCCGCGGCCACCCGAGCCCGGTCCGGCGCGAGGATCTGCGACTGCGCTGGCTGATGCTCGACGACCCACGTGACGCGATCGTCGTCGAGCAGCCGGGGCCACCGACGACGCTGCTGGCCTACGCGAGCATGAGCGCCGACCACGAACCCGACGCCGCCGAGGTGACCGTCCACCTCGAGGGTCAGGTCCATCCCTCGGTGACCGGCCAGGGGCTCGCATCGTGGATCCTGGAGCTCGCCGAGGCGGTCGGGACCCACGCACGGTTGGAGGCCGGATCGGACACCGACGACCCTGCCCGATCCTCAGACGACGACCGCACTGAGGTGGTGCGCATCCGGACGGCACTGCTCGACGGCGACGACGCCGCTCGACGGTGGTTCACCACCCGGGGGTTCCGAGCGGTCCGGCACCTGCTGGAGCTCCGCCTCGACCTGCACGCACCACCGCCGGCCCCGCGCTGGCCGCCCGGGATCCGCGCGCGCACCTTCGTGCCCGGCGACGACGACGAGCTCCTGTGGTGCACCCACCAGGCGGCGTTCGCCGACGTGCCGACCCACCTGCCGATCGACCGGGCGGACTACCTCGCCGACCGCGCGCCCGCTGACGATCCCGGGCTGGTCCTGCTGGCCGAGCATGGCGCCGAGGTGGTCGGGATCGCCGTGTGCCGGGCCGGCACCGAGGTGGCAGCCGAGGAGGGCTGGGTGCGCGACCTCGGCGTGGTGCCCGCGTGGCGGCGCCACGGCATCGCGATGGCGCTGCTCAGGACCGCCTTCGCAGCGTTCAGGACTCGGGGGTTGACCGGGGTCGCGCTCGAGGTCGACGACGTGACCCTGGAGGGCGCGGTCGCGCTGTACCGCCGGGCGGGGATGCGGGTGACCCGCCGCACCGACGTGCTGGAACGGGTCAGCCCGGCGGGAGGCGGTGGCTAGGGGAACGACGGACCCGCAGCGCCGCCCGCAGCGCCGCCCGGGGAACCACCCGGGGAACCGGCCGGGGTGGCGTCCGGGGTGGCGTCCGGGGTGCCGTCCGCTGCCGGGGCGGTGAGGTAGGCCGGGTCGGCGGCGTCGGCGGCCTCGACCTCGTCACGGCGGATGCCCAGCAGGAACAGCACGGCGTCGAGGTAGGGGACGCTGACGGCGGTGTCCGCCTGCTCGCGCACCACGGGCTTGGCGTTGAAGGCGATGCCGAGCCCGGCGGTGGCCAGCATGTCCAGGTCGTTGGCGCCGTCACCGACCGCCACGGTCTGCTCCAGCGGCACGTGCTCGGCGGCGGCGATGCGGCGCAGGACGTCCGCCTTGCCGGCGCGGTCCACCACCTCGCCGAGCACCCGGCCGGTGATGACCCTGTCGACGACCTCGAGGTGGTTGGCGACCGCATGGTCGATGCCGAGTTCCTCAGCGAGGCGGTCGGTGATGGCGGTGAACCCCCCGGAGACGATCGCGACCGTGTAGCCGAGGCGCTTGAGGGTGCGGACGAAGGTGCGGGCGCCCGGGGTGAGGCGGACCGTGTCACCGACCTCCTCCAGCACGCTGGCGGGGGTGCCGGCCAGCCGGGCGACGCGCTCCCGGAGCGAGGCCTCGAAGTCCAGCTCGCCGGCCATCGCCCGCGCGGTGATGTCGGCGACCTCGTGCTGGCACCCGGCACGGGCGGCCAGCAGCTCGATCACCTCGTCCTGGATCAGGGTGGAATCGACGTCCAGGACGACCAGGCGCTTGGCGCGGCGCTCGAGGTTCTGGCGCTGCAGGGACACGTCGACCCGGTGCTCCCGGGAGGCGGCCACCAGGGCGGTGCGCATCCGGTCGAGGTCGCCGTTGAGCACGGTGAACTCGAAGGCGGTGACGGGCTGGCGGGCCAGCCGGACGATGCGGTCGATGTTGCCACCACCGGTCGCGATCGCGCCCGTGACCGCCCCGAGCGCGCCCGGGGTCAGCGGCTGGCCGATCACGGTCACCACCGACCTCAGCGTCGGCGACGGCGGCTCGGCCGCCTCCACCACCTCGAAGTCCAGCTGCAGCTGGTGCTCCCAGCCGTGGAACAGCAGCTCCTTGAGCACGTCGTCGGAGCCCCCGAGCCCGATGGACAGGTCCAGGGTCAGGCGGCCGCGGACGACCACCTGCTCCATGTCGTACAGCTCCGCCCCGGACGCGTCGAGCACACCGAGCAGCCCGGCGGTGATCCCCGGGCGGTCTCGGCCGGTGCAGCGCACCAGGATCGTCCGCGTGTGCTCGTCCATCGCCGGTGAGCCTAGCGGTGGGGCTCTGCTGGCCGGTGGCCGTAGGCTGCGCGGTCATGGTGACCTCCAACCCCGCCCTCGCCCAGCTCGGTGGCAACCGCCTGGCCGGGATGCAGGAGCTCGCGAACCGGCTCCGGGCGGACGGTGCGCCGCTGTACGACTTCGCGATCGGCGACCCCGACGAACCGACCCCGGAGGTCATCCGCCGCGCGCTGGTCGACGCGGTGGGTCCGGTCAGCCGCTACCCCACCGCCGCCGGCCAGCCCGCCCTCAGAGCCGCGGTGGCCGGCTGGTTCGGCCGTCGGCACGGGGTGGAGCTCGATCCCGACACCGAGGGGGTCCCGAGCTCCGGGAGCAAGGAGGCGATCTTCCACCTCCCCCTGGCGGTGCTCGATCCCCACGGCCCGCGGCGGCACGTGCTGTGGGGCGAGCCGGGCTACCCGACCTACGCCAGCGGTGCGGTGTTCGCCGGCGGGGTGTCCGATCCGGTGACGCTCACGCCCGAGGGCGGCTGGCGGCTGTCGCTGACCGACCTGCCGCCCGAGCGGCTGCAGCGCGCCTGCCTCGCCTGGCTCAACCACCCCCACAACCCGACGGGGGCCACCGCCGACCTCGGCTGGTACCGCGAACAGGTCGCGGTCGCCCGCGAGCACGACCTGCTGCTGGTCTCCGACGAGTGCTACCAGGAGATCTGGTTCGACGAGCCGGCGCCGTCGCTGCTGGAGGCCTGTGACGGCGACCTGCGCGGCG
>PWWI01000251.1 GCA_003561535.1 Nitriliruptoraceae bacterium | reverse complement strand
GGAAGCGGAGGCGCTCGAGCGAATCTGGCCTGTACGGGGTGCAAAGGACCGGTAGCTGCCAAGTGCGCGAGGGGGGACTTGAACCCCCATGACCTTACGGTCACACGGCCCTCAACCGTGCGCGTCTGCCAATTCCGCCACTCGCGCGTGGAAGCCGCGGGAGGACCCGCGGCGAGCTGCCAATGTAGCGCCTGCCCCTGCTCCACCGCCAACGGACCCAGCGTGCCACCCGACCACCCGATCAGGGGGTGTCGACGTCAGGATCCAGCCACGCCTCGGTGAGGCGGAACCGCCCGAGAGGCGTGTAGACGAGGTCCTGCACCTCGGGGCGGACGACCACGTCGTGGCGGTACCACAGCAGCGGGATGGCGGGGAGCTCGTCGAGGATCCTGAGCTCCGCATCCCTGAGCAACCTGAGGCGTTCCCGATCGTCCTCGCTGGCTCTGGCAGCATCGAGAAGCTCGTCCACCTCGGCGTCCTCGAAGCGCGTGAGGTTGTCGAGCCCGACCTGGGAGGAGTGGAACAGCGGGTAGAGGTACGCGGCTGGTGTCGGCTCCGTCACGTCCCAGCCGAGGCGGAACACGCTGACATCACCACGCCGCACACCCTGGATGAAGGGCGCGAGCTCCTGGCCCTGGAAGTCGACCTCGAGCTCCAGGACCTCGGCGATCTCCGTCGCGAGCTGCTCGGCGATCGCCCCGTGGAGGGTCCCGCGGTTGTAGGTCAGCGTGACGGGTCCGATGACCTCGGCCGCCGGTGGGAGCTCCACCTCGTCGTCCTGCTCGTCGTTCTGCTCGTCGTTCTGCTCGTCGTTCTGCTCGTCGTCGGTCGCATCCTCGGCTGCCACCAGGTCACGCACCACCTCGTCGAGCAGCTCCCGGGCCGCGACGGGGTCGTGCTCGCAGGCGTCACAGGCCCCGGTTCGGGCGCCGGGGATGCCCGGCGGGACGAGGGACGTGGCCGGCAGACGCGTGCCGTCGGTGGCCTCGACCGCGAGGCGTTCGCGATCGATCGCCAGCGAGATCGCGCGACGCAGCCGGGCGTCGTCGAAGGGCGGCCGGGTGGTGTCGAAGCCGTAGAGGTAGACCGGGGAGCGCACCCCATCGAGTACTCCGGGTCCGGTGTAGCCGTCCGGGGAGCGACCGAACAGCTCGAGCGCCTCCTCGCGGCGCGCCGGGACGAGCTGCGCCACCTGGAGCTGGCCGTCGAGGAGATCGTCCCACTGCGACTCCTCGCCCTCGTCGGGCTCGTAGAGGGTGAACAGCACCTCATCGAGCAGCGCCGGGCTGTGGTGCTCCTCGAAGCGCACGAGGCGGAGGAACGCTCCCACCTCACGCGGTCCGGCCATCGCGAAGGGGCCGTTGCCGATCGGCTCGTTGGCGAAGGCCTCCACGTCCTCGTCGGCGAGCGGCGGGGTGGGGACCAGGCTCGGGTCGCTGAGCGTCGTCAGGAAGGCCGGCTGCGGCGAGGTGAGGTCGATGCGCAGGGTGAGGTCGTCCTCGACCGTGACGCCCTCGAGCGCCCCGCCGACCTCCTGGGCCGCGTCGATACCGACGACATCGGCAAGGAGGAAGGCGAGGAAGGAGGGTGGTTCCGCGGTCGCGTCGGCGATGCGATCGAAGGACCGCTTGAAGTCCTCGGCGGTCACGGCAGCGCCGTCGTGGAACGTGGCCTCCCTGAGGTGGAACACGAAGCTGGCGCCGTCGTCCAACACCTCCCACCGGTCGGCCGCCGCTGGGACGACGCTCCCGGCGTCGTCGACACGCACGAGGGGATCGAACAGGGCGTCGACGAGCAGTTCGCCCTCGTCGTCGACGATGAACCTGGGGTCGATCGAGACGGGATCGACGACCAGCCCCACCCGCAAGGTGCCGCCGCGTCGCGGACCGGCCTCTTCGACCGGGTCCTCCTCGGCCTCCTCCTCGGTGACCTCGTCCTCGAGGTCCGGCTCTGGGTCGGGCTCGGAGGTGCACGACGCCAGGAGCAGTGCGAGGAGCGCCGCGAGGAGTGCCGCCACGGGAGTGCCCGAACCTCCCCGCCACATGGTCAGAGGTAGATCACGAGCAGGGAGTTGGTAGCGACGAACAGCAGCCCCACGATGACGGTGATCCGGTCGAGGTTGCGCTCGACGACCGCGGAACCGTGCAGCCCGCCGCCTCCGCCGCCCCCGAACATGTCGGACAGGCCGCCGCCCTGGCCGCGGTGGAGCAGGACCAGACCGATCAGCGCCAGGGAGAGCAGGATGTGCAGGGCGGTGATGACGACGAGCACGTCAGCCTCCGAAGGCGTCACGGGTATCGGGCACGCGGGTCAGCGCGTCTGGAGAAGGTACCACCGGTGGTCGACGCTTCAGCCGGTCTGGTTCGCCAACCAGAACATGCGGAAACCGTCGGCGGACTCGAAGTTGCCCATCGGTGTCGCTTCCCAGCGTTGCAGGGCCTCGTCATCGAAGCTGATGGCGCGGGGCCGCAGTCCCAGCGAGGGCGAACTCTGCGGGACGGGACACCCGGTTGCCAGATCGGCGCAGGCGTGCAACGCGGCCCGCCGGTTGTCCTGGCTGTGTTCGGCCAGGCGCCCGTAGACCCGGACGTTCGTCGGCGCGACCTCCAGCGCGGTCCGCCGGTAGGTGTCGAAGGCCCGCGCCTCCCCCGTCGCCGCGGTCACGGCCTCCACGGGCGGGGTCGTGGACCACACCAGGGCGACAGCCTCCCGTTCGCGGTCGGCACCGGTGAGCGCTGCGGGCAGGACCAACGCGCCGAGGATCGACGCCACGGCCACGACCGCGACAGCCACGGTCTCCGAGCCGCGCCGGATCGGGCTCGCAGGCGCCGACTCGTCCACCAGGATGCGGACGCGGTCGACGACGCTGCTGCTCGGGGCCAGGGCCGCGCACGGGGCGGACCCTGACGGCGCCTCCTCGAGCACCTTCAGCAGGCCGCTCGCCAGCGCTCCGGGGCGCCGGGTGACACTGACGGCCAGCTGGTCGGCGGCCAGCTCTCGCTCGCGGTGGAGTTGCTGGACCGCCCACCCTCCACCGGGCACGAAGAACATCAGGTCACGCACGACGCCCAGCAGGTTGGCCATGGGCGTGTCCCGGCGACGGATGTGGGCGAGCTCGTGCGCCAGCACGCCCTCCAGCTCCTCGTCGTCGAGCACCTCCAGAAGCTCCTGACCGACCACCAGCAAGGGCCGGCGCGTCCCGACCACGTAGGCGCCCCCCCGGCACCGCTCGACGACACCGACGTCGGGGACCGGCACCTCCATGGCTGCGGCCACGCTGCTGGCCAGACGCACTACCCTGGTCGGAACCGTGCCGGCTGCACGGACCGCGGAGCGAGCCTGCCGACGGACCCGGCCGATGGCCATGGCCCTGCGGACCAGCCGGACGGCCGCGACCGACGCCCACACGCCAGCGATCACCGGCACGGTGATCGGGGCGAAGTGCAGGTAGCCGTCCTGGACCGGGATCGACAACGCGTTCACGCCCTCGGCCGGCAGCATCACCGTCGGCAGGCGCAGTTGGGTCCCCGACAGCAGGACCACCGCCGCCAGGGCCACCAGCGGCACGATCGCCGCGAGCACCCGGACCTGAGGGCAGCGCAGGCCCGAACGCAACAGCAGGCGCGCTACGAAGACCGCGGCCAGCGAGGCGATCACCGCTCGGATCGCGACGGATTCGAGCGGGACGGAGAGGAGGACGCCGAGGTCCACCGAGATCAGCGTTCCCGGTCGCGCCGACGGGCAGCTGCAGCCCGCAGGTCAGCGAGGCTCTCGTCATCGACCCCCTCGACCACATCCGCGAGGTAGGCGGCTGCGGGCTCCGGGAAGCGGTCGAGGAGCCACCCCATCACGCCTTCCACGGTGGATCGGGCGTAGTGCTCCCGGGTGACGGCAGGGCGGTACCGGTGGGCGAGCGCCTCGGTATCGCGAAGCAGCAGTCCCTTGTTGGCCAGGCGCGACATCGTGGTCATGACGGTCGTGTAGGCGATGGACCGGTTCGCAGCCAGCAGGTTGTGCACGTCGCGGACCGTGGACTCACCCAGCTGCCACACGGCTTCCATGACGTCCTGCTCCAGCGGTCCGAGCAGGGTCTCTATGGGGTCGTTCCGACGTGCCACGGTCGGTCTCCTCAGCTCTCTCCCTCGCGAGCTCACCTCGCGCGGCCTCTGAGAGGCAGAGTAGCGTCCGGGGGCCGGCGTGGACAGGGTCCACCGTGGCCACCGGGCAGCGCGAGAGCCTCGTGGCCACGGAGCGGTTGGGCCGCCGCGGCCAGTACCGCCAGTACCCCAGTACCTTGGAAGTCGCCCTGCAGCCCGACCACCTGGACCAGCGATGTCAGAGATGGAGCTGCCGAGCCCCGGTGTGGGCGTGCACGGGGGCGCGCGACACCTGGTCCTCTACCCCACCTGGGTCGGCCTGCTCGCCGCCGGTCTCGTCCCCCCCGGGCTGCTGCTCCTCGGGTTGCTGGCGTGGGCCTCGACCGGGACCGGCGCGGTGACACGGACCCTGCTGGTGGCCGGGACCGGCACCGTGATCCTCGCTGGCCGGAACTTCCCGCGGCACGTCGTGATCGGCACCGATGGGATCGAGCGTCGCTGCCTGCTCCGCCGCCACGTCCTCCCCTTCAGCGAGGTGGCCGCCATCGAGCGCGCTCCGGCGCCCCGCTTCGCCGCGGCGCGGGCGGCGCGCAGCTCCGACCCCACCGAGCGGCAACGGGTCATGGGAGGGCTGCTCGCGGCCGGCCACGGCCGGCGTCGCTGGATGCTCACCGACCAGCCCGAGAGCCGCGAGGAGTACGACCACCTCGCCGCCCTGCTGGTAGCCGGCGGCGGGACCGACCTCCAGGCCGCGCGCCCCACCCCCGGGACGACGCCGACCAGCCTGTACCGCCGCAGGACCCCGCCGCTGCCACGCTGAACCGGCTACGCACATGGCCCCCCGGCGGCGCCGTCCACGGCTCCCCGTTGGACGTTCGCCCCGCGAACACCCTGTTCACCTCGACTCCGTCGGGCGAGGATGGTGGTAACGTCCTACCTGAGTCGTAGGTAGCGGTTCCGCCTCCAAGGGGGAACTCCCGCCCTCGACGCGCGGGCTTGCCCGCAGACCGATGCGAACGGGACGTCCGTCCGCAACCACCAACCAGGGGAACCTCGTGGTCGCCGACCGGCGACCGAGCGGCAGGGTGTCACCTACCGCGCAGGGAAGCCTCGAGTTCACGACCAGTGATTCAAGGAGTCGACATATGCGGTCACACCTCGTTCGGCGCTGGCGGTGGCCAGTGCTGCTCACGGCATTTGCGCTGGCCCTCGCGGCCTGTGGCGAAGACGAACCCACCGTGGATCCCGACGTGGACGTCGAGGAGCCGGTGGAAGAGGAAGAGGAGCCCGAGGAGGAAGAGGAGCCTGCCGCCGTCGCCGAGGGTGGCACGGTGCTGTTCGGTGACGAGCAGGAGCCGACGATCCTCAACGGCTACCTGATCGACGGGAACTCGCTGGTCACCTCCAAGGTGTTCAACAACCAGTTCCCAGCCACCTACGTCATCCAGCCGGATCTCTCCTTCGAGCCCAACCTGATCGACGGGGAGGCGGAGTTCACCGAGGATCCCTTCAGCGTCACCTACACGATCCGTGACGACGCGGTCTGGTCCGACGGCACGCCCATCACCGTCGACGACTACATCTACGTCTACGAGACGATCATGGATCTGGACGCGGCGTGGGCCGACCAGATCACCTCGCGCGCCGGCTACGAGCTGATCGAGGACTTCGAGACCGACGGTGACAAGACGATCACCTTCAACTTCACGGAGCCCTACGCGCCCTGGCAGCTGTTGTTCAGCAACATCCTGCCGGCGCACGTGCTCGACGGCGAGGACTTCACCACGGTGCTGAACGACGAGCTCCCGGACGTCTCCGGTGGACCCTTCGTCTTCGACTCATGGGACCGCGGGACCCAGCTGCGTCTGGTCCGCAACGACGCCTACTGGGGCGATGAGGTCGCGCTGGACGAGATCATCATGCGCTACCTGCCCGACACCACCACCCTGACCCAGCAGATGCTCGGAGGCGAGCTGGACATGTACGACCCCCAGCCGCAGATCGAACTGGTGAACCAGCTCGAGGGCGCGGCTGACCGCATCGAGTTCGAGGTCGGCCTCGGCCCAGTGTGGGAGCACTTCGACTTCAACACCCTGGTCGACGGTCTGGATCGCGACTACGTGCGGCAGGCGATCGCGCTCGGTATCAACCGTGAGCAGATCGTGGACACCCTCGTCGCACCGGTCGACCCGGACGCGGTCGTGCTCGAGAACCCGTTCTGGATGGCCAACACCGAGCAGGACGAGCCCTACTACGACCAGTGGAGCTACGACCCGGACGCCGCGCAGGCGCTGCTCGAGGACAACGGGTGCGAGCCCGGTGACGACGGCATCTACGTCTGTGACGACGTGCGCCTGTCGTTCCGTGTGGGCACCACCGGCGGCAACGAGCGCCGGGAGCTCACCCAGCAGCTGATGCAGGCCGATCTGGCGCAGGTCGGGATCGAGATCACCATCGAGAACGACGAGGGTGCGGCGTTCTTCGAGCGCCTCAACACCCCTGAGAACTGCGATGGTGTCTGCGACTACGACATCGCGCTGTTCGCCTGGGTCGGCTCGCCGAACCCCAGCGGCAACGCGAACATCTACGGTTGCGATGGCTTCGACGAGGAGGAGCCCACCGTCCGTCCGCAGAACTGGACCGTGTTCTGCGACGAGGAGCTCACCAACATCATGGACGAGGCGAACTCGACCGTCGACCCGGACGTGAACGCCGACCTGTGGAACCAGGCTGCGTCGATCATGGCCGACAACGTGCCGGTGATCCCGTTGTTCCAGCAGCCGCAGCTGGTGGCGTTCGACAACACCCTGACTGGGCCACGTCTGAACGCGACCAACCAGACCCAGTTCTGGAACAGCGCGGAGTGGGCGTACACGCAGTGATCGCGTGACGCACGCCGGGAAGCTGCGATAGCTTCCCGCGGGTGCCCGCCACCTGGCGTGGCGGGCACCCACCCATGTCGCCGCCGTGTCGTCGCGTCGTTCGGGAAGGACGCATC
>PWWI01000187.1 GCA_003561535.1 Nitriliruptoraceae bacterium | reverse complement strand
GAGGTACCGACGAGCGCCGCAGCAGCGACGAGACGCGCTGTTTCCCAGCCGGCATCAGCCAGCGGATGCGGTCCGCTGCTCGGCGGCGCGCAGGGAAGGCGAGGTGCCGACCATCGCCCGCATCGTGCGCAGCGTCGCGCCGGCCTGGGCGGTGGCGGCCCGGCTCGCGAGTGCCGGCCACCGCAGCTCCAGGGCCTCCTGCAGCTCCGGGCCGAGGGAGCCGAGGGCACCGGCCAGCAGCGACCGGTAGCCGCCGCGGGCCGCCAAGGGGATCGGCGGACGACGCAGGAAGGCCAGCGCCTCCCGTCCCTGGTGGTTGATGCCGAGGTCATGGTCGAAGCTGGCGAGCACCGCCTCCAGCTCCGCCACCGAGGTCGGCAGGGTGCCGTCCTCGATCATCGGCAGGTGGACCCGACCCTCGCGGAGCTCCTGCTGGCCGGTGGCATCGCGCAGCAGCCCTGGAAGATCCACCCTCGGGTCCAGCAGCGCCCCGATGCGTGACTGCTGCGCGACGAAGGTGTCCTGGTCAACGGGGGAGAGGGGCTGCGGCGCCCACAGCCTGTGCCCGGCCAGGAACGACGAGGTGAGCGCGATCGAGACCCAGGTGAGCAGGCGCGGGTCGTCGGCCCGGTAGGCGCGGCCGTCGGGTGCGGTGCCGTGGACCTTCGGGTGCACGGCCCGCACCCGCATCGAGACCTGCAGCGCCTCACGGGTCGAGCCGAAGGTCGTGGTCGTCACGTAGGCCGAGGTGCGCTGCAGCCGTCCCAGCGGATCCTCGCGGAAGGCCGAGTGGTCGTGTACCCCGGCCATCGCCAGCGGATGGGCGACCTGTACGAGCAGCCCGCGCAGGCCCCCGGCGATCGCCGCCGGCTCGCCGATCACGATCCAGGAGACCGAGCCGGGGCCGGTGAGGCCGGGATCGCCGGGATCGACGTCGGGGTCGAAGGGGGGGCCACCGAACAGCCGGGTCAGGACCCGGCGGATCATCGCCCGGGCGACGGGCACGCCCACCTCGCCGGCACCGTCGTGGGCGCCGCGCAGCGCCGCACCGCGGTCCGTCCCAGCCCCGCCGGTCCGCCACACGTCGTCGGGCTCGAGTCGTCCGCTCATGGCGGCACGAGCCGCGCCGCGCGCGGCGGCAGCACCGGAGGGGGAGTCGGGGGAGGCGTCCATGCTCGGGCTTCGGTGCCGGATCCGTTCCGGCTCGCCGCGGTTCAGTGTCGCCGGTCCCCGTAGCCACCGGCCACGTCGTCGAGCGCTGGCTCCGGGTCGAGCACCGCCAGGTCACCGAGTACCAGCTGCTCCGGCACCTCGGTCGGCGCCTGCCGGGCGGCCTGCGGCCCGTCGAGCGGCTCGCCGGTCAGCGCGGTCCACCACCAGCGCATGCCCCGGGGAGCGGTGCGCACCCCGAGCTCCGCGAAGCTGACGTCCACCCGCCCGAGGAAGGCCACCTCGGCGATCGTCTCGTCCACCGCACGTCGCACGTCCGGGTCGTGGGGGTAGTCCGCCCGGAGCAGGGGCAGCACGTCACGCCGGTCCTCGACCGCTGCGTAGCGCCCGGCCAGCGGGCCGCCGCCGCCGGCCAGTCGGGAGCGCGCCTCGCGCCACAGGAGCTTCTGTCGCGAGAACCAATCCCAGGCGTAGGCCGGTGGTCCCCTCTCCGCCATGGTGTGCTCCCGACCGGTCGCCTGCAGGGTAGGGCGACCGGCCGGTGGCGGGGGCGATCCCGTGCGTCAGGCCTGGTCGGCGGTGGCCTGCACCAGGCGTTCCAGCGCCGCGTTGAAGGTCGCGCTCGGTCGCATCACCTCGGCGGCTTTGCGGCGGTCCGGCCAGTAGTAGCCGCCGATGTCGACCGCCTGGCCCTGCACCGACTGCAGCTCCTCGACGATCGTCGCCTCCTGCTCGGCCAGCTCCCTGGCCAGGGCTGTGAAGATCTCCGCGGCTTCCGGGTCGTCGGTCTGCTGGGCGAGCGCCTCGGCCCAGTACAGGGTGAGGTAGAAGTGGCTGCCGCGGTTGTCGAGCTCCGGCACCACCCGGGACGGCGAGCGGCCCTCCTCCAGGATGCGCCCAACCGCGGTGTCGAGCGTGCGTCCGAGCAGTCGCGACCGCGCGTTGTCGAAGCGGTCGGCGAGGGGGTCGAAGGAGGCCGTCAGTGCCAGGAACTCACCCAGCGAGTCCCACCGCAGGTGGTTCTCCTTGAGCAGTTGCTGCACGTGCTTGGGCGCCGAGCCGCCGGCTCCGGTCTCGAACAGGCCCCCACCGGCCATCAGCGGCACGATCGACAGCATCTTCGCCGACGTGCCGACCTCCAGGATGGGGAACAGGTCGGTGAGGTAGTCGCGCAGCACGTTGCCCGTGACCGAGATGGTGTCCTCGCCGTCCCGCGTCCGCTCCAGGGTGTAGCGGGTGGCCTCGGCGACGGGCAGGACCTCGATCGTCAGCCCGTCGGTGTCGAGCCCGGTGAGCTCCTCGTCGACCTTGCGGAGCACCTCGGCGTCGTGGGCCCGTGACGCATCCAGCCAGAACACCGCCGGTGCCCCGGTCGCCCGGGCGCGGCGCACCGCGAGCTGCACCCAGTCCCGGACCGCGTCGTCCTTGGTCTGGCAGGCCCGCCAGATGTCGCCCTCCTCGACCTCGTGCTCGAGCAGGGTGGTGCCCTCGGTGTCCACGACGCGCACCGTCCCGTCGGCCGGCACCTCGAAGGTCTTGTCGTGGGAGCCGTACTCCTCGGCCTTGCGGGCCATCAGCCCGACGTTGGGGACGCTGCCCATGGTGGTCGGGTCGAAGGCCCCGTTGGCCTTGCAGAACTCGATCGTCTCCCCGTAGAGGGCGGCGTAGGAGGAGTCGGGGATCACGCACTTGGCGGGCTGCTGCTCGTCGTCGGCGTTCCACATCGTCCCGGAGTCGCGGACGACCACCGGCATGGAGGCGTCGATGATGATGTCGGACGGCACGTGCAGGTTCGTGATGCCACGGTTGGAGTCGACCTGGGCCAGCGCCGGGCCGCGCTCGTAGCTCGCGGCGATGTCGGCTGCGACCGCGGCGCGTGTCGACGCATCGAGCCGCTCCAGCGCCGCCTCCAGGCTGGCCATCCCGTCGTTCGCGCTGACGCCGATCTCGGCGAGGGTGTCGCCGTGGTTGGCGAACACCTCGGCGTAGTAGGCCCGGACCGCGTGACCGAAGATGATCGGGTCGGAGACCTTCATCATCGTGGCCTTGAGGTGGACGGAGAACAGCACCCCCTGCTCGCGTGCCTCGTCGACCTGCTCGGCGAGGAAGCTGGTGAGCGCCCGCCGTGACATGACGGCGGCGTCGAGAATCTCCCCGGCTTCCAGGGGCGTGGACGCCTTCAGCACGGTCACCTCGCCGTCGGCGGTCACGTGCTCGACGCGCACGTCCCTTGCCTCGTCGACGGTCACCGAGCGCTCGCTGGCGCGGAAGTCCCCACCGGACATGGTGGCCACGTGGGCGGGGGAGTCGCTGGACCAGGCGCCCATCCGGGGCGGGTGCTTGCGGGCGTAGGCCTTGACGGCGGCGGGGGCGCGGCGGTCGGAGTTGCCCTCGCGCAGGACCGGGTTGACGGCGCTGCCCTTGACGGCGTCGTAGCGGGCCTTGATCTCCGCTTCGGCGTCGCCGGCCGCGTCCTCCGGGTAGTCGGGCACGGCGTACCCGGCGGCCTGCAGCTCCGCGATCGCGGCCTTGAGCTGGGGGATCGAGGCCGAGATGTTCGGCAGCTTGATGACGTTGGCCTCGGGGCGTCTGACGAGCTCGCCGAGCTCGCCGAGGGCGTCGCGTACCCGCTGGTGCTCCTCGAGGTGGTCGCCGAACGCGGCCAGGATGCGGCCGGCGAGGGAGATGTCCCAGGTCTCCACGTCCACACCGGCTGCCCCGGCGAAGGCGTCCAGGACCGGCTGGAGCGACTCCGTCGCCAGCGCCGGTGCCTCATCGGTGTAGGTGTAGATGATCCTGCTCATGGGTGGTCAGATCCCTGTCGGCGTCGGGGTGCGAAGGTGGCGTCGCACGACGCTTCGTCGTGGACGCGCGAGGGGCCCACGCTACTCGACGTCGCCGGGTGGCTGACAGCCCGCGGCACCGTCGAGCGCTCAGGTGGCCGCACGGGTTGCGGCGTCGGCGGCGCGTGGCGTGGCCGCGTCACGATGGGGCCGAACCGCCCTGCAGGAAGGGGATGGGGGGCCCTGGGGCAGCGTGGAAGGTGAGGGCAACCTCACCTTGCACACGCGATGTGTCGTTGAGTAGGTTAGGCTCACCTAACAGCCTCTCACCTAGCACCCCGAGGGGCGACCTGCGTCCCGACCCGAGCCAGCGGCCGCTGGCTGCTCCCGATCCGCGTGGGTGATCGCCCACCATGGAGGACCTGCAGTGCGTGATCTCTCCCTGCGCGCGCGCTCGATCATCGTCATCGCCGCCGCGTCCCTGTTCGCGCTCGCCTGCGCCCCGGAGGGCGTCGACGACGTCCCGCCGCCGGTCCCCGACGGCGATGAGTTGGTCGACGACGCCGCCCTCGGGCCCATCACCGTCTACTCCGGGCGCAACGAGGACTTCGTCGGGTTCATCTTCGAGGACTTCGAGGCGGCCACCGGCATCGAGGTGGCCGTCCGCTACGGCGACACCGCGGAGCTGGCCGCCACGATCGTCGAGGAGGGGGACGCCAGCCCCGCGGACGTCTACTTCGGGCAGGACGCAGGCGCGCTCGGTGCGCTCCAAGCCCAGGGCCTGCTCACCGAGCTACCCGAGGACGTCCTGGAGGCGGTCGAGCCCACCTTCCGGTCCCGGGAGGGTCAGTGGACCGGCACGACGGGCCGGGTGCGCGTGCTGGCCTACAACACCGACACCGTCGATCCCGCTGAGCTGCCCGACTCCGTCCTCGATCTCACCGAGCCGCAGTGGGAGGGCCGCGTCGGCTGGGCACCGACCAACGGCTCCTTCCAGGCCTTCGTGACGGCGCTGCGGCTGACCGAGGGCGAGGACGTCGCGCGCGAGTGGCTGGAGGGCCTGATCGCCAACGATGCGGTCGAGTTCCCCAACAACACCGCCATCGTCGAGGGCGTCTCCCGTGGCGAGGTCGAGGTCGGCCTCACCAACCACTACTACCTGTTCCGGTTCCTGGCCGAGGACCCCGACTTCCCCGTGGACAACCACTACCTGCCCGGCGACATCGGTGGGCTGGTGAACATCGCCGGGGGGGGCGTGCTCGCTTCCAGCGACGAGCAGGCGGCGGCGTTCGAGCTGGTGCGCTACCTGCTCAGCGAGGACGTGCAGATCTTCTTCGGCCAGAACGCCGACACCGTGGAGTTCCCCGTGCTTCCCGGCATCGACGCGCCGGACCTGCCGAGCCTGGACGAGATCGATCCGCCCGACGTGGACCTCTCCAACCTCGAGGACCTGCAGGGGACCCTGCAGCTGCTCCAGGAGGTCGGGGCGCTGTCCTGATGCCGCAGCTGCGACGCACGCGCGGGTGGCGACCCATGGTCGCCACCCGCCGGCGGTAGCGTCGGAGCACCATGGCGACCGACACCCCCACCACCAGCGACCAGCTGACCCGCCAGTTGCCCGGTGGCCCCGAGCGACAGCCGCGGGCCGGCACCCGGCGGGTCGCTGGCGTGCATCCCGCGGTCTGGGTGCCCTCCCTGCTGGTGGCAGCAGCCATGCTCCTGCCGGCGATCTACCTCGTCCTCGCCACGGTCGAGCTGCCACCGGCACGCATCTGGGAGATCGTGACGGAACCGGCGACGCTGCGCCTGGCCGGACGCACGCTGCTGCTGGGGTCCTCGGTGACGGCCGCCAGCCTGGTGCTCGGGATCCCGCTGGCCTGGCTGACCGTCCGCAGCGACGTGCCGGCGCGCCGGTTCTTCGCCGTGGCCACGGGCCTGCCCCTCGTGATCCCCACCTACGTCGGTGCCTTCGCCCTGGTCGGGGCCTTCGCTCGGGGCGGGTTGATAGAGGAGTGGTTCGGGGTCACCCCACCGGCGCCGTACGGGTTCTGGGGCGCTTTCGCAGCCCTGACCCTCTTCAGCTTCCCCTACGTGCTCATCACCGTGCAGTCCGGTCTGCGGGGGATCGACCCCACCCTCGAGGAAGCCAGTCGCCTGCTCGGCAACGGCCCGGTGCGCACCTTCCTCAAGGTCACCGTGCCCCAGTTGCGCGCCTCAGCGGCCGCAGGCGGCCTGCTGGTGATGCTGTACGTGTTCTCCGACTTCGGTGCGGTGTCGATCCTGCGCTACTCGACCTTCACCCGCGGGCTGTACCTGCAGTACCGCTCGGCCTTCGACCGCTCGCCCGCGGCCTTGCTCGGGCTGCTGCTGGTCGCCATGACGGTGGCGGTCATCGTCGTGGAGGCCCGGGTGGCCCGTGACCGCGGGGGACAGTTCGGCGCCCGCGGTCCCACCCGGCCCGCCCCCGCCGTCCCCCTTCGGGCCTGGCGATGGCCGGCAGCCGGGCTCTGCTCCCTGGTCGTGCTGCTGGGACTCGTCACGCCGGTGACGGTCATCGGGTTCTGGCTCGTGCGGGGGCTGCAGGCCGGTGAGCAGGTCAACGTCGCGCTGGGGCCGGCCGGCCGCAGCCTCCTGGCCGCGGGGCTCGGGGCCGTGGCAGCCGTCGCCGCCGCCCTGCCCGTGGCGATCTGGTCGGCCCGGTCCTCCTCCCGCATCGCCCGCCTGGTCGAGCGGGCATCCTTCACCGGCTACGCGCTGCCGGGCATCGTGGTGGCCCTGGCGCTGGTGTTCTTCGGGATCCGGCTGGCCACTCCGCTCTACCAGACCCTGGCGATGCTGGTGTTCGCCTACGTGGTGCTGTTCCTGCCCCAGGCCATCGGCGCGATCCGGACCTCGCTGCTGCAGGTCAACCCCAACGTCGAGTCCGCGTCCCGCGTGCTCGGAGGGACGCGCCTGACGACCCTGCGCCGGGTCACCCTGCCGCTCGCCCGGCGGGGGGCGATCGCGGGTGGGGCCCTGGTGTTCCTGACCGCGCTGAAGGAGTTGCCGGCCACCCTCCTGCTGGCGCCGACGGGGTTCGACACCCTGGCGACCCGGGTGTGGTCGGCCACCGAGGAGGCGTTCTACACCCGGGCGGCGGTCCCGGCCCTGTTCTTGATCCTGAT
>PWWI01000045.1 GCA_003561535.1 Nitriliruptoraceae bacterium | reverse complement strand
GAGCAGGTGGAGGAGGAGGCCAGCGTCAGCACGGTGGTCGGCGAGCTGGAGAAGATCATCGACGACCCCAGCGCCGTGCTGCTGCTGGACCGCGAGCTACCCGGTCGGCGGGCGGCGGAGGCAGGCACCGACCAGCACTGAGCAGCGCCGCCAGCTGCACGCCCAGGCCGCTCTCGCGCCGATCCGGTCACCCGCGGGTGCGCTGGGGTGTCGAGCCCGGCCGCGGTCACGACCTCGACCCTGTCCCGATGGCGGCATCGCAGGGCTTGCGGTCGTCGCTGCCCCACATGAGCCTTGGAAGAGCGACGGCACGGTCCTCGCCGGGGACGTGTGCCGTGGGCCGGCGCTCCGCCCCCGGGCGCACGAGCCCTGGGGCCGGGCCTGCCGTCGCCCGCGGAGGTCGCTGTGGGACCTTGTGACGTGATGACCCGAGGAGGAACCCGTGAGCGCGGAGGACACCAAGACGGTCGATGAACGCGAGAGAGAGGGAACGACCACCCGGGCTGATCAGGCCCCTGCGACGGCATGGCACGCCTTCGGGACCGAGGAGGTCATCGAGCATCTCGATGTCGACCCCGACGCTGGCCTCACCACCGAGGAGGCCGCCCGACGCTTCGACGAGCACGGTCCGAACGAGATCGGCGGTGACGAGGGCACCCCGTGGTGGCAGACGCTTGTCGACCAGTTCCGCAACCCGCTGATCTACATCCTGATCATCGCCGCTGCGGTCACGTTCCTGCTCGGCGATTACGTCGACACCGGGGCGATCGTGGCCGTCCTGGTGCTCAACGCCACGATCGGGTTCCTGCAGGAACGCCGGGCAGAAGCCTCGGTCCAGGCCCTGATGTCTCTGGTGAGCCCGACCGCGGAGGTTCTCCGTGATGGTGAGGAGGTGGAGATCGAGTCCCATGAGGTCGTCCCCGGCGACATCGTGGTGTTGGGCTCCGGAGAACGGGTCCCGGCCGACCTACGGCTGCTGTCGACCACCGACCTGCAGCTCGACGAGTCGCTGCTGACCGGCGAGTCGATCCCGGTCGAGAAGCATCCGGAGCCGCTGGATGAGGATCTGCCTCTGGTCGAGCGCCGCAACATGGCCTACGACGGCTCCGCCATCGCCAGTGGCCGAGCGGTCGGGGTCGTGGTCGCGACCGGTGAGCGGACCGAACTCGGCCATATCGCCGAGGAGATGCGTGAGACCGAGGACATGCGCTCTCCCTTGCAGGAGCGGATGGACTCCTTCGCCCACATCATCGGCGTGGTCATCTTGGTGGCCGTCGTGATCACGGTGCTGCTCGGCCTCGCCCTCGGTGAGTCGTTCACCGACATGCTGTCGGTGGCAGCGGCGCTGGCGGTGGCGGCGATCCCGGAGGGCCTGCCGGTGGTGCTGACGGTGGCGCTCGCGCTGGGGGTGCGTCGCATGGCGGACCGCAACGCGATCATCCGTCGGCTCGCAGCCGTGGAGACCCTGGGGTCCACGACCTTGGTCGGGTCCGACAAGACCGGCACGCTCACCCAGAACCGGATGTCGGTCGAGCAGCTGTGGACCGCTGACGACCGGTTCGTCTTCGAGGACGAGGGGCTGCCGGGCGACCCCCGCGAGGCGGAGCAGCGTGACCCACCGGATGCGGACGCCGACGTACGGAGCCTGGCGATGCTCGCCGGTGTGCTCGCCAACGAGGGCAAGTACCAGGTGTCGGACGAGGGGGTGGAGACCGGTGGAGATCCCACCGAGACCGCCTTCCTCCTGACCGCTGGCCGTCACGGCTTCGATCCCAACGAGTGCCGCGAGACCTGGGAGGAGGTCGCCGGCATCCCCTTCGAGTCCGAGCGCCGGTACGCGGCGAGCTTCCGCCAGCGCGACGGTGACCACCTCGTGTTCGTCAAGGGGGCCCCGGAGACGCTGCTCGAGATGTGCGAACGCATCGCTCGTGTCGGCGAGAACGGCGAGGTCGAGACGAGCGACCTCGACCCCGAGCAGCTGCAGGAGCTCGCCGACGAGATGGCGACCCACGGGCTGCGCGTCCTGGCGACGGCCTACCAGCAGCTCGACGGTCCGCCTGAGGACCCCGACGATCCAGCGGAGCCGTCCGGTCTGACCTTGCTGGCGCTCCACGGGTTGCTCGATCCGCCCCGTGACGGCGTCAAGGAGGCGATCGATCGCTGCCAGAGCGCGGGGCAACGGGTGATCATGATCACCGGCGACCACGCCAACACCGCCCGTGCGATCGCCCACCAGCTCGGCATCGTGCAGGATGCCGACGCCGAGGTGCTCACCGGGCCCGATGTCGAGGAGTTGAACGACGAGGAGCTCCGGGAACGCGTGAGCGAGGTCGCGGTCTTCGCTCGTGTCGACCCGGACCACAAGCTGCGTATCGTCGAGGCCGCACGGGGGCCGCACGAGGTCGTGGCCGTCACCGGTGACGGTGTCAACGACGCTCCGGCTCTCAAGCATGCCGACATCGGGATCGCGATGGGCCAAGGCGGGACCGATGTGGCCCGTGAGGCCTCGGAGCTGGTGCTCGCCGACGACAACTTCGTGAGCATCGCCAGTGCGGTCGAGGAGGGGCGCATCACCTTCGACAACGTGCGGAAGGTGACGTTCTTCCTGGTCTCGACCGGCGTCGGGACCTTCATCGTGATCCCGATCTCCATGCTGTTCGGTTGGCCGCTCATCATGGTGCCGGCCCAGGTGCTGTGGGCGAACCTGATCACCAAGGGCCTGCAGGACCTGTCGCTGGCCTTCGAACCGGGGGAACCGGACGTCCTCGATCGGCCGCCACAGGGTCGGGAGGAACCGATCATCACCGGACCCTTGTGGGTCCGCACCGCGATAACGGGGACGTGGATCGGCGCTGGCGTGCTGGTCATGTTCGCCTGGGCGTTGGCCCAGGACTACACGCTCGCCCAGGAGCGGACCGTGGCGCTCACCACGCTCGTGCTGTTCCAGGCCTTCCACCTGTTCTCGAGCCGCTCGGAGCTGCGGTCAGTGTTCACGATGAACCCTCTGGAGAACCGGTTCCTGGCCTTCGCACAGGCCGGCGCGCTGCTGGTCCACATCGGTGCGTTGTACTGGGCGGGAACGCAGTTCGTGCTGCGCGTCGCGCCGGTCCCGCTCGAGGCCTGGTGGCGGATGGTCGCCATCAGCGTCACCGTGTTGGCGGTGGTGGAGCTCGAGAAGCTGATCCGTCGCCGCTTGGCGCGGAGGCAGCAGCCGGCCGAGGCAGCGGCTGCCACCGACTCCTGACCCCGGCCGGACCGGGGTCTGACGGGTCGGGCGTGGCCGTTCGGCCACACCGGCGACCGCAGCCCTCGCTGGCTTCTTTATGGTGGAAAGGGACGCGACGGAGGCTGCGCGCGTCCGGGCACGCCCTGATCACCGATCGAAGGAACCAGCATGATGCGTCGACTCGAGAAGAGCCACGACAAGGTCATCGGCTACTCCCTGTCGGGTGAGGTGACCGACGATGAGTACACCCAGCTCGCCAGCGAGTTGCGTGATGAGATCGCCAAGCACGACGCGATCCGCGTGCTGTTCCGCCTCTCCGATCTGAAGCTCTCGAGCTTCTTCACCGCGCTGGACGAGCGGCTCAGCTTCCTGCGGGAGAACCGCGATGACGTGGAGCGGGTCGCCGTCGTCACCGACGACACCGCGACCCATCTGCTGTCGAAGGCAGCGCAAGCGGGGCCGGTGGAGTTGCAGACCTTCTCGTCCGACGATGAGTCCAAGGCCTGGGCCTGGCTCGAGTGAGCAACGGTTCGCCCCGCCTGCCCCGGGTGGGGCTGGTCACGGCCACCTGGTCAGCGCCCCGGTCAACGAGGTAACACCGAGACCGTCGGCCAGACGTGGGAGCGAGCACCGTGGGAAACCGCATCACCATCGGCTCGATCGCCGGCATCGAGGTGCGCATCCACCGGTCGTGGGTGCTCATCGCGCTGCTGATCGGGTGGAGCTTCTGGAACCGGTTCGTGCTCGTCGGCTACGCCCCGACCCCGGCGGTGGCCATGGCGGTCGTCGGCGCGACCCTGTTCTTCCTCTCGGTGCTGGTGCACGAGTTCGCCCACGCGCTCGAGGCACAGCACCGAGGGGTCGAGGTCAGTGGGATCACGCTGTTCCTCTTCGGCGGCGTCACCGAGATGTCCTCCGACATCCGCCGTCCCCGCGACGAGTTCGCCCTCACCGCCATCGGTCCCTTCTCGAGCCTCGTGCTCGCGGCGATCTTCGGCCTGGTGGCCTTCTACAGCGGGCTCGCAGGCCTCGAGCTGGTCGCCCAGGTCGCTGGGCTGCTGGGCTGGATCAACCTCGCCCTCGGCCTGTTCAACCTGCTCCCGGGTGCGCCACTGGACGGCGGCCGCATCCTGCGCGCGTTGGTGTGGTGGGTGACGGGCGACCGGCAGCGGGCGGTGAGGTTCGCGGCCCGGACCGGTCAGCTCCTGGCGGCGCTGATCATCAGCTTCGGGATCGTGCAGCTGCTGTTCGTCCCGGCCGCTGCGCTCGGCGGCGTCTGGCTCATCGTCATCGGGGGGTTCCTCGCCTTCGCAGCCCAGAGCGAGATCGCCCAGCTGGCCCTCGACGAGAAGCTCGGTGGACTCACCGTGGGCGAGCTCCTGCAGCGCGACGAGCTGATGACCCTGACGGCCGACACCGATGTCGCCACTGCCGTGGAGCAGCTGCGGGTGGGCCCTGAGAGCACCGTCGCGATCACCCGCGATGGCCGCGCCGTCGGCGTCCTGCTCATCGACCACGTGGCGAGGCTGCCCGCGGATCAGCGTGCTGGACGCCCGGTGACGGAGGTCATGCTGCCGGTCGAGGAGCTGCCCTCGGTCGATCGTGATGCGGAGATCACCGAGGCGCTGCGTGAGATGGCCGGCGCACGCCCCCTGGCGGTCACCTCACGAGAGGAGGGCCGCGAGCGCATCGATGGTGTGGTCGCGCCCGAGCAGCTCGAACGGGTCGTCAGGCGGACCCTGCAACTCGGTGAGCCGCAGGCCACAGCGACCTCCGTCGGCCGCCCGGATGCTCCCGGACACCTTCCGCGCGGGGGTGGCTGATGCGCAAGCTGCTGTTCGCCGTCGCGATCCTGCTGCTGGTCTGGGCTGCCGCGGTGGTTCCCCTCCCCCTGGCGGTGACGGAGCCCTCCCCAGCGATCGCGGTGCCCGAGGTCATCGAGTTGGACGACGGGCTGCCGAGCGAGTTGGCGGAGGAACTCCACCTCACGGTCGTACGGTTGGAGCCCGCGACCATCGCGAGCGCGGCCCAGGTGCTGGTCGTCGGCGATCGAGAGCTGACCCTCCTCCCGACCCTCGTGCCACCCGACGTGGACCCGGAGCAGCTCGAGGAGTTCCAGCGGGAGCTGTTCCGTGAGAGCATCCGCGCTGCGGTCGCCGTCGGACTGGATGCCGCGGGCCTGGAGGTCACGGTCGACGGTGACGGAGCACGGATCATCGCGACGCTGCCCGGGACCCCCGGTGCCGAGGCTTTCGAGGAGGGCGACGTCATCACCGCGGTCGATGACACCGAGGTGGCACTGGCCAGCGAACTGGTGGCGATCCTCGGTGACCGTGTCGCCGGGGACCAGGTCCAGATCACCGTGCTGCGCGAGGGTGAGGAGCTGACGCTCACCGTGGAGCTCGTCCCGCTCGAGACCGGGACGGACGTGGGCCAGATCGGCCTCGGCGTGCTGGTGGCCACCGTCGACCTGCGCATCGACGCTCCCGTGGAGGCACGGGCGGTCGGGGACCGGCGCATCGGGGGCCCGTCGGCCGGGCTGATGCTGGCCCTCGGCGCCTACGACGCCGCGACCGAGGACGCGCTCGGTGGCGGTCGCATCATCGCCGGCACCGGCACGATCGACCTCGCCGGCAACGTCGGCCCCGTCGACGGGGTCGCGGCCAAGGTGCGTGGGGCCCTGCTCGTCGACGCCGAGGTGTTCCTGGTCCCCGAGGTGTCGGTCGACGAGGCGGAGGGGGCAGCACCGCCGGAGCTCGAGGTCATCGGGGTCGCGACGCTGGAGGACGCCATCGACGCACTCTCCGACTGAGGGAGGTCCCAGGATGGAACTGCGCGAGCTGGTCAACGACCACCCTGCCCACATCGTGCTGCTCGTGGTCGACGGGTTGGGCGGCTACGCGGACGCCGAACGCGACAGCGAGCTCGAGTCGGCCAGGACGCCCAACCTCGACCAGTTGGCGTCCGAGTCGTCGTGTGGCCTGGCGCTGCCGGCCGGACCGGGGGTCACGGTGGGTTCGGGGCCTGGGCACCTGGCCCTGTTCGGCTACGACCCGCTGGAGTACGACCTCGGGCGTGGTCTGCTGTCCGCCATCGGGCTGGGCGTGGAGCTGCAGGCGGGCGACGTCGCGGCGCGGGGCAACCTCGCGTTCCTCGACGAGGAGGGACGGGTGAGCGACCGACGTGCCGGGCGGATCGACGACGACCGCGCACGGGCGATCGTCGAGCACCTCCAGGCCGACGTCACCCTCGACGACGTCGACGTCACGTTCCGGCACGTCTCCGAGCACCGCGTCCTCCTCGTCCTCCGTGGCGACGGACTGGACCCCCGCGTCCAGGACCTCGACCCCCAGCACGTGGGCGTGCCACCGCGTGAACCGACCGCCACCGCGCCCGAGGCCGAGCGGACCGCCGAGCTCCTGCGGCAGCTGGACGCAGCCATCCGGGACTCGCTGGTGCAGCAGGACGCCGACGTGGTGCTGTTCCGTGGCTTCGACACCCTCCACGAGCTGCCCAGCATGCAGGACCGGTTCGGTGTGCGCCCTGCCACCGTCGCGAACTACCCGATGTACCGGGGGGTGGCCCGCCTGGTGGGGATGGACGTGCTGCCCGTGGTGGCCTCGCTGGCCGAGCAGGTGGAGCTCATGTCGGCGCACTGGGGCGACTACGACTACCTGTTCGCCCACGAGAAGGCCGCGGACCGAGCCGGCCACGACGGGGATCGCGAGGCGAAGGTGGCAGCGATCGAGGCGGTCGACGAGGTGATCCCCGACCTGGTCGAGCTGGCACCCGACGTGCTGGCCATCACCGGCGACCACTCGGCTCCCACCCAGCTCCAGGCGCACTCCTGGCACCCCGTGCCGACGCTGATCTGGGGTGAGAAGGTCGGCCGCGACGACGTGCGCAGCTTCGGTGAACG
>PWWI01000313.1 GCA_003561535.1 Nitriliruptoraceae bacterium | reverse complement strand
TGGCCCGCCACCGGGTGACCGAGGGTGCCCCACGGATCGTCCTGCGCAGCGGCGCGCCCGGTCGGGGCGTGCTGGCCGTGGCCGCCGCCGAGGCGGCCGACCTGATCGTGCTCGGCTGGTCGCAGGACCTCTCGCCAGGCCGAGCCGAGGTGGTCCGGCTGCTGCTCGGCGCCTCGGAGGTGCCCATGCTGCTGGTGCCCGTCGATGCCGCGGCGGGACCGACATGACCGGCTGGACCGGTGCGACCGGCGGCTCAGCGGTCCGGGGAACGCACCGGCTCGATGCGGCCGACCAGCGGTCCGTGGTCGTAGTCGGCCACCAGGTAGACCGCGGTGGCGCCACAGTGGGGGCACCGCTCCTCCAGTTCGGTCACCTCACCGGACAGCAGGGCGCCCCACTGCCCCTGGTGCGAGGAGACGAAGCAGGGGCCGCAGCTGCGGCACGTCACCCGGAGCAGGTCGGCCATCACGCACCCCGCGATGTCGGTGGTCAAGCGAGCATGCGAGGTCACCGCCTCCGCGGCCACGGCCCAAGGTCCCGAACGGAGCTCCGCTCATGACCACACCACCGATGGTCGGGCCACTCGGCGAGGTGACCTGCGTGCGCGGCGAGACCTTCGTGGTCTCCGATCCGAACGGTGACATCCTGCGCGGCGGCGATCACGGCGTCTACGTCCGCGACACCCGCTTCCTGGATCGGCTCGAGCTGCTGGTCGACGGCCTGCCTCCCCGGCCGCTCACCGCGACCGACACCGGTCCGTCCAGCGCCACCTTCCACGCCTACGTGCCGGTCGCCGGCGCCGGGCCGGACCCGACCGTGGTCGTGGAGCGCCGCCGCGTCGTCGACGGGTGCCTGCACGAGGAGATCCACCTGCGCAACCACGGACGCACGGACCTCGAGGTGGAGGTCGGGCTGCGGCTGGGCAGCGACCTGGCCTACATCTTCGACGTCCGTCACGACCGCGAGATCGACCCCGTCCCGGCGGAGCACCGTGACGGCGGGCTCGCCTTCGTGCGCGCCGACGGCGTCGATCAGGTCACCGTGACCGTCGACCCGGTCGCGCACCGCCGCGACACCGACACCCTGTACGTGGCCTGCCAGCTCCCCGCCGGTCAGCGCACACGGGTCTGCCTCGACGTGGTGGCGACCGACGTCTACGGCACCGTCAGCCCGCCTCGTCGGTGCGTGGCGCTGCCCGTGCCCGTGGCGGCGCCCGCAACGCCGTGGCACCGGCCGTCCTGGTCGGTGCGGTGCTCCGACCGCCGGTTCACCCGGCTGGTGGAGCGCAGCGTCGAGGACCTGCACGCCCTGCGCATGGTCGACCCGGAAGCGCCCGATGACGCCTTCTGCGCCGCCGGCAGTCCCTGGTACCTGACCTTGTTCGGACGCGACTCGCTGTGGACGGCCTTGATGTCGTTGCCCTTCGACCTGACGCTGGCCGACGGCACGCTGCGCACCCTCGCCCGCCGGCAGGGCACCCGCCACGACCTGGGGACGGAGGAGGCACCGGGCAAGATCCTCCACGAGATCCGACGCGGCAGCCTCACCCACCGCGGCGACCTGCCACCCAACTACTACGGCACGATCGACGCCACACCGCTGTTCGTCGTGCTGGCCCACGAGGCCTGGCGGTGCGGGCTCGGCGACGACCGCCTGCGCCCGCTGCTCCCCCACGTGGAGGCTGCGCTCGGGTGGCTGTGCAGCGACGGCGACAGCGACGCCGACGGCTTCCTCGAGTACCGCAAGCTGCAGGCACGCGGCCTGGACAACCAGGGCTGGAAGGACAGCCACGACGGGGTCCAGTTCGCCGACGGCACCCTGGCCACGCCACCGATCGCGCTGGCCGAGGTGCAGGCCTACGCCTACGACGCGGCCCGCCGCGGGGCGGAGCTGCTGCGCCACTTCGGGCGTCCCGGCGCGAGCGGGTGGGACCGGTGGGCCGACGACCTGGCTGACCGGTTCCGGGCGTCGTTCTGGATCGAGGACCACCACGGCCGTTACCCGGCGATCGCGCTGGACGGTGAGAAACGGGCGGTTGACGGCCCCGCCAGCAACATGGGGCACCTAGTGGCCAGCGGGCTGGTGGACGGGACCGAAGCGGCCCTGATCGGTGCCCAGCTCGGACACCAGCGGCTGGCCTCCGGGTGGGGGCTGCGCACGCTGGCCAGCGATAGTGCCGGCTTCAACCCGCTCGGCTACCACACGGGCTCGGTGTGGCCGCACGACACCGCGATCGCGGTCTGGGGACTGGCCGTCCGCCACCAGCAGGACGTGGCCACCGGCCTGCTGCGTGGGCTGGTCGAGGTCGCTCCCGGCTTCTCCTCGCGCCTGCCGGAGCTGTTCGGCGGGTTCGCGCGTGACGAGGCGCCGGCACCCGTGCCCTACCCCGCCTCCTGCCGTCCGCAGGCCTGGGCCGCCGCCGGCGCGCTGCTGCTGCTGCGGGCCTGCCTCGGCCTTCACGCCGACCTCCCGGGCGGCCGCGTCCGCATCGATCCGCTGTGGCCCCCGCCGTTCCGCAGCCTCGAGGTGACGGATCTGCCCATCGGCGACGCGCGGCTCAGCGTCCGCATCGACCGTGATCGCGGCGTCGACGCCGAGGTGGTGGACGGCGATCTGGCGCTGGAGGTCAGCGAGGTGCCCCGCTGAGCCGGGCACGCAGGCGGCGGCGCTCACTCCAGGTACTGGGCCTCGATGGCCGTGCGGACCACGTCACGGAACCCCTCGACGGACAGCCGGTCGCTGCGGAACTCCAGTTCGGCGTCACTGACGATGCTGGCGAGGTCCTCGTCCTGCAGGACCTCGCGGAGCCAGCGGGAGAGGTCGTGCCGCAGCGCGTGGGGCTCCAGCAGCTCGGCGCTGCAGTTGCCGAGGTGGCGGTGGAACTCCCGGACGTTGCCGGCCACCGCCCCGTCGGTGAAGTAGAAGCGCAGGTAGCGGGGCAGCTCGCCGTCGATGTACTTGTGCCAGTGCCGGACGTGCCCCGTGCTGCGTGCCTGCACCGTGAAGGCGCGAGGCTCGCCGTCACCCGCGAGGTCGACCAGCACCGCCCGTCCACGCTCGTCGCCGAGCAGGTCCGCGAGCCGGTCGACCGGGAGCTGCCCGGCCTCGGCGGCGAAGCGCAGGGACTCCTCACGCCCCGTCGTCCCACCCGCGGTGACGACCAGGAACTCCGCCGCACGCCGCACCGCCGCCGGCAGGTGGTCGGGACGGTAGGAACTGAACCCGAAGCCGTGCTCACCCTCGTCGAGCACACCGTTCCAGTCGGTCCGCCCGAAGGGGAGCTCGTGGGCCTCGTCGAAGAACAGCCAGTGGGGCAGCCCGGTGATGGATCGCTGCGCGAGGATCACCGGCGCGATGGCGTCGACGTAGGCGCGCTGCGCCTCGTCATCGAAGGGGGACAGGTCCACCACGACGCTGCTGAACCGGTGCCGGAGCAGCTCGGCCAGCTGGGTCGGGCTCGGCAGCGGATCCCTGCCCCCGACCCCCAGGATCCCGCGCCGCTGGGTGAGCGGACGGTGGTCGCCCTCGCGATCGAGCACCAGCACGCTGTAGTCCATCCGCGCCAACTGCTCGACGAGCAGCCCGACCAGGTAGGACTTGCCGGAGCAGCTCGCACCCACGACCAGCAGGTTGACCTGGGACGCCGGCAGCTGGACCTCGTCGCCCGCGGCATCACGCCCGAGGGTCACCACCCAGTTGCGCGGCGCCACCCGCCGCTCCCCCGACACCAGCGGACCCCGGAGCAACTCGATGACCCCGCTGCCGTCGGGGCGGTCGAGCACCACGTCGGCGGTCCGCTTGAGGGCGTCGACGGCGTTGGCGACCGCGACCCCCAGCTCGCACACCTCGAGGAGGTGGTGGTCGTTCTCGGCGTCGCCGACCGACAGGGTGCTGTGGCGCGAGATACCGAGGTTGCCCAGGGCCTGCATGAGACCCGTGCCCTTCGTCCCCCCGTTGGGCAGCACCATCAGCTCCGCCCGGTTGTGGACCAACTGGCAGCCAAGGCCCAGCCGGACGATCTCCTCGACCACCGCGCCGGCATGCTCGGCGTCGCAGGCCAGCAGGACCCGCCCCTGGCGGACCGAGATGTCCCGGTGGGTGAGCTCCCGGGCGAGCGCCGGATCCCCCTCCGACGCCAGGTCCTGCACCCCGTCCGCATCGACCAGGACCGCGCCGTTCTCGGCCACGATGGCGTCGAACTCCTCCTCGACGCTCGGGAACACCGCCCGCAGCTCCGACAGGATGCGGCCGGTCACGAGCACCACGACCACGCCGCGCTCCCGTTGCGCTCGGATCGCGGCGAGCACCTCCGGGTCGGGCCGGTCGGACTGGGTCAGCGTGCCGTCGTAGTCGACGGCGATCGCCTGGAAGCCGGCGCCCACGGGACGGCCCCTTGTCGGGGCTCTTCACGGTAACGCAGCGCTACCTCGCGGACCAGAGCCGAGCGGCTCCGAGGCGGCGCACCCCCTCGGTGAGCACGGCGTCCGGCTTGCAGAAGGCGAACCGCACCAGCGAGGCGACCGGTGCCGGGTCCTCGACGAAGGCGGAGACGGGGACGGCGGCCACCCCCAGCGCGGCCGGCGCCCACCGGCAGAAGGCGGCGCCGTCGTCCCAGCCGATGGCGGCGACGTCGGCGGTGACGAAGTAGGTGCCAGCCGCCCGCGTGGTCGGGATGCCGGCGGCCACCAACCCGTCGGCGAGGAGGTCGCGTCGGGCCCGGTGCAGCTCGCCGACCGCGGTGAGTTCGGCCGTCGGCAGCCCGAGGGCCGTGACGACGGCGTGCTGGAGCGGGGTCCCACCGGCGAAGGACAGGAACTGCTTCGTCGTGCGCACGGCGGCCGTCAGGGCCGGCGGCGCGCACGCCCATCCGATCTTCCACCCGGTGCAGGAGAACGTCTTCCCGGCGCTGGAGATCGTCACGGTGCGCTCGGCCATCCCCAGACGGGTCGCCAGCGGCAGGTGCTCACCGTCGTAGACGAGGTGCTCGTACACCTCGTCGGTGACCGCGAGCAGGTCGTGGTCCACGCACAGCCGCGCGATGCCGTCGAGCTCCTCGGCGCCGAGGACCACCCCGGTGGGGTTGTGGGGCGAGTTGAGCAGCAGGAGCCGGGTCCGGGGCGTGATGGCCGACGCCAGCCGGTCCAGGTCCAGCCGCCAGGCATCGCGCTCGCCCCCGGGACCGCCTGAGGGCGGGGTCAGGGGCACCCGCACCTCGCGGGCACCGGCCATGGCGATCACGGCGGTGTAGGCGTCGTAGGTGGGCTCGAGCACGAGCACCTCGTCGCCCGTCTCGCACACCGCGAGCAGGGTGGCGGCGACGGCCTCGGTCGCCCCGAAGGTCACGGTCACCTCGGTGTCGGGGTCGAAGACCAACCCGTACCAGGCCTGCTGGTGGCTGGCGATGGCGGCGCGCAGCTCCGGGATGCCCGGTCCCGGGGCGTACTGGTGGTGGCCCGCATCGAGGGCGGCGTGGGCCGCCGCCACCACCGCCGCGGGCGGGTCCTCGTCCGGGAACCCCTGTCCGAGGTTCACGGCCTCGTGCGCGACCGCCAGCGCGGTCATCTCGGAGAAGATCGTGGTGCCGAAGCGCTGGAGCCGCGGCACCAGGGGCGAGGATGCCGGCACCCGGTGCCCGGCGGCAGGTGTCGACGGGCCCACGCCGCCGGCCGCGGTCGCACCCGAGGAGCGGACCTCGGGCCGGTGTGCGGCTCGGTGTGGTCGGTGGTCTCCAGCCACAGCAGCTCCTCCGGGCCGGACCGAGGCACGCGCGGCTCGGGCGGCCCGCTCCGGCGTGCGTTCGGGATGCGTTCTGCGTGCGTTCGGCGGGTGTTCGGGATGCGTTCGGCGTGCGCTCGGCGGGCGCTCGGCGTCGGTGCGACCACTCACCCTAACCGTCCGTGTGCCCGGCGGCAGCTCGAGGGCCGGCGGCTACCGTGGCCAGGGAACGAAGCGACCTCCCCGCGCCGATCGAGGACCGTGCATGAAGCTGGCCATCCTGTCCCGTGCCCCGAGCAGCTACAGCACACGCCGGCTGAAGACGGCGGCGCAGGAGCGCGGGCACACGGCCCGGGTGCTCAACACCCTGCGGTTCGCCATCGACCTGTCCAGCGACGAGCCGGACCTGCAGTACCGCGGCAAGCCGCTGTCCGACTACGACGCGATCCTGCCCCGGATCGGGGCTTCCATCACCTTCTTCGGGATGGCGGTGGTGCGGCAGTTCGAGCAGATGGACGTCTACACCCCGACCACGGCCGCGGGGATCGCAAACTCCCGGGACAAGCTGCGGTCGATCCAGATCCTGTCCCGCCACGACATCGGCATCCCCGCCACGACCTTCGCCCGGGACCGCGCCGACGTGCTCCCGGCGATCGAGCGGGTCGGGGGCGCCCCGGTGGTCATCAAGCTGCTGGAGGGAACCCAGGGCATCGGGGTGATCCTCGCGCCGGACACCAAGGTCGCCGAGGCCGTCATCGAGACCCTGCAGAGCACCAAGCAGAACGTGCTGATCCAGCGCTTCGTCGCTGAGAGCAAGGGCCGCGACATCCGCGCGTTCGTGATCGGGGACCGGGTGGTGGCGGCCATGCGACGCACCGCCCGGGGCGAGGAGTTCCGCTCCAACGTCCACCGGGGTGGCACCACCGAGGCCGTCGAGCTGGACGAGGAGTACCAGCGGGTGGCGGTCCAGTCGGCCCAGATCATGGGGCTGAAGGTGGCGGGCGTGGACATGTTGGAGAGCGACCACGGACCCATGGTGATGGAGGTGAACTCCTCCCCCGGGCTGGAGGGCATCGAGGCGGCCAGCGAGCTGGACATCGCCGGCGCGATCATCGACTACGTCGCCAACCAGGTGGCCTTCCCCGAGCTCGACGTCCGGCAGCGGCTGACGGTGAGCACCGGCTACGGCGTGGCTGAGCTGCAGATCGGGGACAGCTCCGACCTGGTGGGCCGGACCCTGGCGACCTCGAGGTTGCGGGAGCGGGACATCACCGTTCTGACGCTGACCCGCGGGACGCGGGTCGTGCCCAACCCCAAGGGCAGCCGGGAGCTGGAAGCCGGCGACCGGATGCTGTGCTTCGGTCGACTGGAGGCGATGCGCGACCTCGTGCCGGCGCGGCGCCGTCGACGGGCGCGACCGGTGCTGGAGCCGTTGCCGCCGGAAGCCGGCGAAGCCCTGGCTGCGACCCACGACGAGGTGGTCAGCCCGCCGCCACCGACCGGCTGACGCGGCTGCGCGAGCAGTGGGTCGCCCCACCGGTGGGACTCGCCACCGATGGGGTACGCCCGGCCGGGCCCAGCCTGAGCCGCACCACCTACCGTGCGGGCTGGGCACCTGACCCGGCCGGGATCCGACGACTCCGAGCGTCGGCTGGCCGGATCGACGTGTGACGTGGCGCCACACCGACGTGGGGGTGCCCCCACTGCGAGCCGAGACGGCGATGGGGAACACGAACGCTTCGATACCGGGACCGGGGCCCAGCGGACGTCGCTCCGTGGGGGCAGCACTGGCGGTCAGCGCGGGCCTGGTCGTGTGGAGCCTGATCGCCAACCTGGTGATCGGCGACACGGCCTACACCCTCCGGAACCTGCTCCTCACCGCAGGCCTCCTCATCGCCGCACGGCGAGCCGGGATCGGGGCGACAGCGCTCGGCCTGGCACGCGAGCGCGTCAGCGACGGCCTGCGCTGGGGTGCCGGGGCAGTCGTGGCCATCACGATCGTGCTCGCCGGCGGCGTCGCGTTCGCGGAGGCGCTGCCCTTCGTGTCCTCGCTCTTGGCCGATGAGCGAGCCCAGCTCGGGGGTAGCGCGTTGGCCGCTGCGATGCTCGTCAGGATCCCGCTGGGCACCGCGCTGTTCGAGGAGGTGGCGTTCCGCGGCGTGCTCCTGGCGGTCTTCCTGCGCTGCTGCTCCCCGAAGGTGGCGGTGCTCGCCAGCAGCGTCGTCTTCGGCCTCTGGCACATCGCGCCGACGGCCGTCAGCCTGCAGCTCAACGAGATCGCCCCGACCTCGCCGGCGGGCCTGGCGGCCATCGTCGGTGGGGTGGTCGTCACGACCGTGGCCGGGCTCGCCTTCACCTGGCTGCGCTGGCGCTCCGGCAGCCTCCTCGCACCGCTGCTGGCGCACTGGGCGACCAACGCGCTCGGGCTGCTGGCCGCCGCGAGCACGTGACGGGCCGATCGCCTGCGCCGCGACGACCCGTGGCAGGCCGGGCGCCGCTGCCGCCTGACGCGGCTGAAGCACTGGCGGGCACCCACGACGAGGCCGTCAGCTCCCGACGCCCCACCCCCATGTCCTGCGAGGTGGCACGGTCAGCTCCCGCGCCGCTTCACACGCAGCACGTGCAGCGCCCAGCCCATCAGGATCCCGGAGCCGAACAGGATCAACGTCAGGACCCACAACGGCATCACGAAGCCGAAGAACAGCCAGTTGAGCGCGACATCCTCGGTGTTCTGGATGACGAAGAAGGTCACACCGACCAGGATCAGGGCCCCGATGATCAGCTTGATGCTGACGATGCGATCACCCACGGTGACCGAGCCCTCGGTGAAGCTCTGGCCCTTGCCGGGCTCGTTGCTGCTCATCACGCGTCCTCTCGCTCCCCCGCTCGATCGGCCTCGGCGCCCGCAGCTGGTCTGACCAGGCCTGGGGCGCGCCGGCAGGATGCCACGCACGCAGGCGCGGACCATCACCCGATCCGGACGAGACCGACGTCGCGGCGGACGGCCATCGATGGCGCTGCCGGGCGGAAGGGAAGTGCAGCACGTCCGCAGCGGTTCCCATCTCCGTAGCTCATCGACACGCACCGCAGTGCCCGATCCCCACCACGGACCACGGAGCTCCTCATGCCCACCGCGAGCTGGAACGGCCACGTCATCGCCCGCTCCGACGACACCGTCGTCGTCGAGGGCAACCACTACTTCCCGCCCGACAGCGTCGACCGTGCGCTCCTGCGCGAGAGCGACACCCGGACGCACTGCCCCTGGAAGGGCGAGGCCTACTACCTCGACCTGGTCGGCGAGGGGCAGGCGTTGGCCGATGCAGCCTGGTACTCCCCCGCGCCCAAGGACGCCGCCGCGGAGATCAGCGGCCACATCGCCTTCGGCAAGGGTCGCGACATCGACATCGACGCCTGAGCCCGACCCGCACCTCCACCCGGTCACCCCTCACAGCCGCCGCCGGCTCACCGAGCGCGTAACGTCCGCGCCACCGGGCGCCAGGACCACCCGGTCGGGAGGCGGGGCAGCATGGCGGAAGCAGCGGGCTGGGTGCAGGCGCTGGTGCTCGGCATCGTCCAGGGACTGACGGAGTTCATACCCGTCTCCTCCTCCGCCCACCTGGTCCTCGTGCCGGCGCTGGCCGGGTGGGAGCGGCACGGCCTGGCCTTCGACGTGGCCCTCCACCTCGGCACGCTGCTGGCCCTGATCCTCTACTACCGAGCCGACCTGTGGGGGATCGCCCGGTCCATCACGACGCGCACCCCCTCGGATGAGCGCACGATGTACCGGCGCCTGCTCGGCCTGCTGGTGCTCGCCAGCCTGCCCGTGGCCGTCGCTGGTCTGACCCTCGACGATGCCGTGGAGTCGGTGTTCTCCTCCCCGACCGCGACCGCCTGGTTGCTGCTGCTCACCGCCACGGTGCTGATCGCCGGCGAACGCCTCCACCAACGCCAGCTGCGACGCCACGTGACCATCCCGGGACCGGTCGACGGGGACGACGGGGACGGCGGGGCCGGCGGGGCCGGCGGGGCCGGCGGGGCCGGCGGGGCCGGCGGCGGACGACCACTCCCCGACGAGGTGGCCGGCGCCATCACGGTGGAACGCATGGGCGTGCGCGAGGCGCTGATCGTCGGGCTCTTCCAGACCCTCGCGTTGCTACCCGGAGTGTCCCGCTCAGGCATGACGATCTCCGCCGGCATCGGTGCCGGCCTGTCGCGACCGGCGGCCACCCGCTTCGGCTTCCTGCTCGGCCTGCCGGCCATCGCCGGTGCCGCGGTGGTGCAGCTGCCGCGCGTCGACGATCTCGAGACGGTCACCACCTCGGAGCTGCTGATCGGCATCGCCGCGGCGGCCGTCTCCGGCTACCTCGCCATCGCCTTCCTGGTCCGGCTCGTCAGCCGCGCCGGGATCGACCGCTTCGCGTGGTACGTCGTGACGGTGGCCGTGATCTCGCTGGTCGTCCTGCGGTGACCGCCGGGGCGCCACGCCGCCGCGGTGACGCCAGCCGGCCACCGATGGCCGCCAACCCACCCCGCCCCGCCTCGCTGGCCGCCGCGGTGACAGCAGCCGGCCACCCCCGGCCGCCAACCCACCCCGCCCCAGCCAGCCGATGCCTCCCGCCGGCCCCTGGCCGCTGGCCGCCGCGGTGACACCAGCC
This sequence comes from Nitriliruptoraceae bacterium, assembly GCA_003561535.1. Classification (GTDB taxonomy): domain Bacteria; phylum Actinomycetota; class Nitriliruptoria; order Nitriliruptorales; family Nitriliruptoraceae; genus T1Sed10-7. The sequence continues at coordinate 50,013 of PWWI01000313.1, read as the reverse complement.
GGCCACCGATGGCCGCCAACCCACCCCACCCCGCCTCGCCGGCCGCCGCGGGAAGCCCAACCAGCCGGCTCGCGCACCGCGCCTGGCCCACCGCCGCCCGAACCGGTACCGTGACCGTTCGTTGCAGGCGCAACTTCCCGCGAGCACAGCACAAGGAGCTCAGATGCAGTTCGGTGTCTTCTCCGTCGGCGACATCACCCCCGATCCCACCACCGGCCGCGAGCCCACCGAGGCGGAGCGCATCCAGGCCATGGTCGCGATCGCACTCAAGGCCGAGGAGGTCGGCCTCGACGTCTTCGCCAGCGGTGAGCACCACAACCCGCCCTTCGTGACCTCCTCTCCCACCACGCTGCTCGGCTACATCGCGGCCCGGACCGAGCGCCTGATCCTGTCGACGGCCACGACCCTGATCACCACCAACGACCCCGTGCGCATCGCCGAGGAGTACGCGATGCTCCAGCACCTCGCGGGCGGGCGGGTCGACCTGATGCTCGGCCGCGGCAACACCGGGCCCGTCTACCCCTGGTTCGGCTACGACCTGCGCGATGCCCTCGAGCTGACGATCGAGCACTACGACCTGCTGCACCGGCTGTGGCGGGAGGACGTGGTGGACTGGAGCGGCAAGCACCGCACGCCGCTGCAGGGCTTCACGGCCACGCCGCGCCCCCTCGACGGCGTCCCGCCCTTCGTGTGGCACGGCTCGATCCGCACGCCTCAGATCGCCGAACAAGCCGCGTTCTACGGCAACGGCTTCTTCCACAACAACATCTTCTGGCCGCTGCACCACACCCAGGAGATGGTCACCCTCTACCGCGAGCGCTTCGAGGCCCACGGCCACGGGTCGGCGGACCAGGCGATCGTCGGCCTCGGCGGGCAGGTGTTCGTCCGGGCGAACTCCCAGGACGCCGTCGAGGAGTTCCGCCCCTACTTCGACGTCGCCCCCGTCTACGGCCACGGGCCGTCCCTCGAGGAGTTCACCGCACAGACGCCACTGACCGTCGGCAGCCCGCAGCAGGTGATCGAGCGCTACGCCGCGATGCGCGACCACGTCGGTGACTACCAGCGCCAGCTGTTCCTGATCGACCACGCCGGGCTCCCGCTGGCCACCGTGCTCGAGCAGCTGGAGATCCTCGGCACCGAGATCGTGCCCGTCCTGCGCCGCGAGATGGCCGTCGATCGCCCGGCCCACGTCCCCGACGCGCCGGTCCACGCGGACCTGGTCAGCGCCGCCGCGTCCGGCACCACGGATCTGCTGGCGCCCGCCCGCGGCAGCTGAGCACCCGCGCGACCAACGAGACCGACCGGTGTCCATCCGGCCCTCCCCGGAGCGCACCGGACCGGCGGGGACCCCACGCTGGTCATCGCCGGACCCCGGCCCCCCGACCCCGGCAGCCCGACCACCGCGAAGACCACCGCGAACGACCCCGAGGAGGGCCCCCATGAGCCTGTCCGACTCCCGAGTCCTGGTGCTCGCCGCCGATCTGTTCGAGGACAGCGAGCTGCTCTACCCCGTCCTGCGTCTGACCGAGGAAGGGGCCAACGTCACCACGGCCAGCCCCGACGGCGCAGCGGTCACCGGCAAGAAGGGGCACGGGCCCTTCCCGGTCGACGCTGCGGTCGACGCTGTGTCAGCCGACGACTTCGACGGCCTGGTGCTCCCGGGTGGGTTCGCTCCCGACGCCCTGCGCCGCTCGCCGGCGGTCCTCGACCTCGTGCGGGCTTTCGACCTCGCCGGCAAGCCGATCGCCTTCATCTGCCACGCCGGCTGGGTCCCGATCTCCGCTGGCATCATCGACGGGCGCCGGGCGACCAGCTTCTCCGCCATCAAGGACGACATGGTCAACGCCGGCTGCGTGTGGGAGGACGCCGAGGTGGTCGTCGACGGCAACCTCATCTCCGCCCGCCACCCCGGCGACCTCGGCCCGTGGCTCCGGGCGACGATCCAGGCACTCGGGGGCAGCGTCAGCTGACGACGACCGAGCCGGCTCAGCGCCGCCGGGGCTCGGAGGCCAGGTAGATCGTGTTCGTCGACGTGCCTTTGGTCAGCGGGTTGGCGAAGGCCACCCCCTCCGCCCGTACCCGTCCGAACGCACCATCCAGGACGTCGAGGTAGTCCTGGTCCGGCGGGTCGTCGGACCACAGGCCGAACACCCCGTCCGGGGCCAGCCCTCGGACCAGAGGTTCGAGCCCGTGGGGGGTGTAGAAGGCGGCGTGGCTCGGGTGCAGCACGTGGCGCGGGGAGTGGTCGATGTCGATGAGCACGGCGTCGAAACGGCGCGCCGGCTGGTCGGGATCGAAGCCCTCGCCGACGGCCAGCGCGCCGAACAGGTCGGCCTGCACCAGACGCATCCGCGGGTCGGTGGCCAGGCCCACGACCTCCGGCAACAGCTGCTGCTCGTGCCAGGCGATCACCTCGCCCAGCGCCTCCACGACCACCACCGAGCGCACCCGCGGATCCTCGAGCACCGCCTGTGCGGTGTAGCCGAGCCCCAGACCGCCGACGACCACGTCGATGTCCGCGCGGTCGAGTTCCGCCAACCCGAGCCGTGCCAGCGCGATCTCCGCCACGGTGAAGTGGCTGGACATCAGGAACTCGTCGCCGAGTTTCACCTCGTAGACGTCCTCGCCGAGGCTCGGATCATGACGTCGCCGGAGCCCCAGGACGCCCATCGGCGTGTCGTCCCAGCTCAACTGCTCGAAGGCCAGTGGCATCCGCTCACCCTCCCTTCCCGCGCAGGGCGCGCAGGTCCCGACTGCGGCCCGGTGGAGGTCGTGGGCCTGGCGATGGATCGGTCGAGATCACGTCGTTGCCGTAGCACGACCAGCAGTAGTGGACGAGCCGGATCCCGGACGGGGTCCGCACCCCCGCGCGGCCGGCCTCCTCCAGCGTGGAGGTCGGGATGCCCTCGACGTCCTCCGAACCACACAACCCGCACCGCGGCCGGGTGTCGCGGTCCCACCGGTGCCCGCACACCTCACAGGTCAGCAGGATCCGTTCGTCGAGCCGTTCGCCGGCGAGTTCCTCCTCCTCGCCGCACAGCGGACAGCCGACCACGGGCACGCCGTCCTCCCTCCGCTCGCTGACGCGGTGAGCGGCCACGGTAACGGCGACCTACCGTCGACGTCGGCGAAGGGTCCGCAGGGCCTGTGACAGCTCACCAGGGCGGAGCGTTCGAGCGGATGGTCGAAGCCGAGGTGGTCACCGAGCAGGGCTGGCGCAGGTTGTTCGGCACCCACCCGTCGATCATGCTCCTGCTCGACCCGAACGAGCGCGCCATCGTGGCGGCCAACGACGCTGCCGAGCGGTTCTACGGCTACGACGCCGCCACCTTCGCTGGTCTCCACCTCGACGACCTCACGGTCCCCGCTCACGCTGCCGACGTCGACGTGCCTGACGGCGTCGACGAGCACCCCGCCCTCCCGCCCTGGGCGTCGGACGCCTCCGGCGACCCCGCAGGTGAGGGGCCGCCGTGGCGAACGCTGGCACGGCACCGGCTCTCCGACGGGGAGCTCCGCGACGTCGAGGTGGCGACCGCCCCGATCCGGGTCGGGGCCCGCGAGCTGGTCAACGTGGTGATCCACGACCTCACCGCACAGCAGCGCGCGCTCCGGCGGCTGAGCGCCAGCGAGGAGGACGCGCGACGGCAGGTCGACCAACTGGGTGACGAGTTGGACGCGTCCCACCGCCGTTTCGAGGCTCTGGTGGAGCACGCCGGTGACCCCATCGTGGTGCTGGACGACCGGCATCAGGTCACCTACGTGAGCCCGGCGGCTGCGGGCTTCCTCGGGACCCCGTCCCCGTCGATCGAGGACATCCTGGCCCGCATCGCCGAGCGGGACCGCCGCGTGCTGCGCGCGGTCTGGGGCTCGCTGCTGGCCGGTCCGGACCCCACCCGTCACCACATCGTGCCGATCGCGCGGGCCGACGGGCGCCGGCGCCACCTGGCCCTGACGCTGTCGGACCTGCGCAGCCTCGATGCGGTGGCCGGGGTCGTGGTCACCGCCCGGGACCTCACCGACGAGCTGACCGTCCGCTCCCGGCTCGAGCACCAGGCCACCCACGACGGGCTGACCGGGTTGGCCAACCGAGACCTGCTGCTGGAGGAGCTGCGTCGCTTCCTCGCTCCCGCTCGGGGAGCGGGCCGGCCGGGGGCACTGGTGCTGCTCGACCTGATCGGGATGGCCGGGATCAACGACCGCGTCGGTCACCGCACCGGCGACTACCTGCTCCGCTCCGTCGCCCGCCGGTTGCAGGCGGCGGTCGGGGCAGACGGCACCGTCGCGCGCACCAGCGGGGACGAGTTCGGGGTCCTGCTCGGCTCCGAGGCCGGCGCGACCGACCAGGCCGGCGAGACCGCCGCGACCGGCGAGACCGCCGCGACCGCCGCGACCGGCGAGACCGGCGAGACCGGCGAGACCGCCGCGACCGCCGCGACCGGCGAGGCCGCCGCCCTCGCGCTGGCCCACGACCTCGCCCAGCTGTTCGAGGAGCCCTTCGCCACCCCCGGCGGCGGCACCCTGCTGCTGCGCGTGCGGGCCGGTGCCGCCTCGACGAGCACCTCGGGCGCCACCCCGGCTGGGGTGCTGCGCGACGCGAACCTGGCGCTCAGCGCCGCGCAGGCCTCCGACACCGGGCGGATCCGCATCTGCGACGACGCGCTGCGTCGCGAGGAGGAACGGCGGCTGCGGCTGGAGTACGAGCTGTCGACGCCGACCATCACCGACCAGTTCCGCCTCGCGTACCAGCCGCTGGTCGACCTCAGCACCGGCGTCGTGCCCTGCATGGAAGCGCTGCTGCTGTGGGACCACCCGGAGCTCGGGGAGATCGGTCCGGGGGAGTTCGTTCCCATCGCGGAACGCAACGGCGCCATCGTGCCGATCGGTGCCTGGGTGCTCCGACGGGCCTGCGAGCAGCTGGCGGCGTGGGACGAGGTCGGCGTCGATCGCCGGCTGCAGCTGGCGATCAACGTCTCGGCGCGGCAGCTCCTCGACGTCGATCTGGTGCCGACCGTGGCCGGCGTGCTCGACGACACCGGGTTGGCACCCGAGCGGCTCGCCCTCGAGGTCACCGAGACCGTGCTGGCCGACCACAGCGACGTGACGACCGCGAAGCTCCAGGCGATGGCCGACGTCGGCGTCCGGATCCACATCGACGACTTCGGGACCGGTTACTCCTCCTTCGCCCAGCTGGGCCGCTTCCCCTTCCACGGGCTGAAGATCGACCGTTCCTTCGTGACCCCGCTCGGCGTCGAGGCCGACGCCGATCCCGTCATCGCCGCGCTGCTGGCGATCGCCGCCGCCCAGGGGCTGGAGGTGATCGCCGAAGGGGTGGACGCCGAGGTACAGGTGGCCCACCTGCGGGCGCTCGGGTGCCAGCTGGCCCAGGGCTACCTGTGGTCCAAGGCGCTGTCCCCACAGGCGGTGCCGGCGTTCCTGGCCCATCCCCAGCCGGTCCCACCGCCGGCGACCATCGAACGGCCACGCTGAGCGACGACGCGAGCGGCAGCGGTCGGCGACACTACGCGCCGACCCCCGGCCGCGGCGAGCTCGACACCGCCCCTCCCACCCCGGATCGAAGATGACCGCTCCCACCGGCGCCGCCCCCTTCGCCGAGCTCGGGCTGGACCACCGACTGGTGGCCGCGCTGCAGCAGCTCGGCTACGAGGAACCGACCCCGATCCAGCGCGAGGCCATCGGGCCACTGCTCGCCGGCCGGGACCTGCTGGGCCAGGCCGCCACCGGGACCGGCAAGACCGCCGCCTTCGCCCTGCCGGTCCTGCAACGCCTGCCCGACGGCGACCGGGGCCGGAACCCGACCGCCCTGATCCTGGTCCCCACCCGCGAGCTCGCCATGCAGGTGTCCCAGGCCGTCCACGCCTACGGCCGCGGTGTCGACGCCCGCGTGCTCCCCATCTACGGGGGCCAACCCATCTGGCGGCAACTCAAGGCGCTGACGCGTGGCGTGGACGTGGTGGTGGCCACCCCGGGCCGGGCCGTCGACCACCTCGCCCGGGGCACGCTCCACCTCGACGACCTCGAGGTGGTGGTGCTGGACGAGGCCGACGAGATGCTCGACATGGGCTTCGCCGATGACCTGGAGGCGATCCTGGCAGCCACGCCGGCGACCCGACAGACGGTGCTGTTCTCCGCGACCCTGCCTCCGCGCATCGACCAGCTGGCCCGGCGCTACCTCGACGACCCGATGCGGGTCACGATCGGACGCGAGCAGGCGGGCGTGCGGCACAGCCCGCGTGTCCGCCAGAGCGCCTACGTCGTCGCGCGCAACCACAAGCCGGCGGCGCTGGGTCGCATCCTGGACGTCGAGGCCCCCGAGGCCGCGATCGTGTTCTGCGGGACCCGCAACGAGGTCGACGAGCTGACCGAGGTGATGAACGGGCGCGGCTACCGCGCCGAGGCGCTCCACGGTGGGATGGACCAGGAGCAACGGGACCGGGTGATGGACCGCCTCCGGGCCGGGACGGCGGACCTGCTGGTCGCCACCGATGTCGCCGCCCGTGGTCTGGACATCGAGCACCTCAGCCACGTCATCAACTACGACGTGCCCGCCGCGCCGGAGTCCTACACCCACCGGATCGGGCGGGTGGGACGGGCGGGTCGGTCCGGGGTGGCGATCACGCTGGTCGAGCCGCGGCAGCAGCGGCTGGTCCGGGCCATCGAGCAGCACACCGGCGCCGAGTTGGAGGTGGCGTCGATCCCCTCGGTCGCCGACCTGAGGGCCCGCCGTCTGGAGCTGACCCGGGAGACGCTGGAGGCCCGGCTCCTCGCCGAGGAGGACCTCGAGCGCTTCCGTGGCGTCGTCGAGTCGCTCGGCGACGGATTCGACCTGATGGAGCTGACCCTGGCCGCGATCTCGCTGGTCCACGAGCAGGTCGCCGGGACCGATGCCGACGAGCAGGAGCTCCCAGAGGTCCGGCTCTACGACGACCGGGGCGGGAAGGGCAGCCGCGGCGGCGGACGGCGCGGGCCGGACGGCGTTCGCGGCGGCGGACGGCGCGGGCCGGAGGGCGCACGGGGCGGCGGACGGGGCGGCCGTCCGGGCGCCGACACCCGGCGTGGTGGGGGCGGCGACACCGTGCGCATCTTCATCGGCGCCGGCCAGAGCGCCGGGATCCGACCCAAGGACCTGGTGGGCGCCATCGCCAACGAATCGGGGCTGAGCGGCCGGGACGTGGGCAACATCGAGATCACGCCCAACTTCTCCCTCGTCGAGGTCCCCCGGCACGCAGCCGACGAGGTGATCCGCGCGCTGCGTGGGTCCACGATCAAGGGGCGCAGGGCCACGGTCCGGGCCGACCGCAACGTCTGACGCCGCCGGCGGCGCCACCAGAGGGGTGGAACAACCCGGCAGGGCGATGGGTTCCCCCCGCAGGTCCGCAGGTCCGCAGGTCCGCAGGTCCGCCTGTCCCCCGATCCCCCGAGCACGATGAGGATGCATGCGCCGCATCGCCCTGTTCGCTGTCGCGGTCGGGTTCGCGGTCGCCGGTTGTACCGGTGACGCACCCGACACCCCCGAGGAGCAGTCCCGGGCCATCGCCGAGGAGCTCGGTGACGGCTGGGACGCCGAGGTGGTCGATGACGCCCGGGACGGCAGCTTCGTGCTGGCACGTCCGAGCCACGCTGCGGTGTGGACCGTGGGCGCCCCGATCGATGAGGTGGGCAGCGTGACGGAGGACACCGCCTGGGGGGGCTTCTGGCTCCCCGCCCTCGGTTCGGCGACGGCTGACAGCAACATCCGGGCGGTCGTGGCCGACGCTGACACCCTCCCGGGCACGGTCGTGTCCTGGCAGGGGAACGTCAACCGGTCGGATCCGGGGCTGGAGCTCGGGTTGGAGGAGCTCACCGACGACCTGCGCGAGCGCTTCACCGCCCAGGGGCTGGAGGTCCGCGAGACCCGGGTCACCTCGTGGGACGACCGGGACATCGCGCTCGTCGCCTTCACGGTCCCCGCCGAGGTGTTCGGCGGCGAGGAGCGCTACGTGCGCCAGTGGTTCATCCCCGAGTCGTCGCCGGCGGCGATGTGGTCGTTCAGCTGCGACGCACCCGCTGACCCCCAGGCCAGCGCGGAGCTGTGCCGCACGGGGCTCGACGGGTTCCGCGTCCCCCGCCCCGCGACGGGCAGCGACGCCTGACCAGGACGGGTAGCGCCGCTCGCGGGCTCGGCGACGCGCGCCGGGGCACCGACGCTCACCTGGACACCGACGGGCGCCGGGGCACCGACGGGCGCGAGCCAACGTGCGCTCAGGCCCCCGACGCTCAGGACCCCGAGGGGTCGGGACCGCCCGCTCCCAGCTGCTCGACGAAGCCCGTCAGCCGCACGAGCGGGTCAGGGGCGAGGTCGGGCCGCTGACGGCGGATCGCGTCGATGACCCTGGTGACCGTGGCCGCCTCGATCCCGCACCGCTCGCAGTGCTCGAGGTGGGCGGCGACGACGCCGGTGTCCTCCGCCCCGAGCTCGCCGTCGAGGTAGGACTGCAGGACGGCGCCGACCTGGTGGCAGTCGGGCTCGGGTGGCAGCGGCAGCTGGGGTCGATGACGCATCAGCTCGTGTCCTCCACGTCGAGGTGGGCCTCGAGGCGCGACCTGACCTTGCTCCGGGCACGGTGCAGCCGGCTCATGACGGTGCCCACCGGCACCCCGAGCAGCTCCGCCGCCTCGCGGTAGGTGAGGCCGTCGAGGTCGACCAGCGCGATCACCGACCGGTGCTTGGGCGACAGCGACCGCAGCGCCTCGCGGACCACGGGGTCGAGGTCGTCGTGGAACGCCCGCTCGTCCACTCCATCCCGCCGGGCATCCTGCCCGTGGCCCGGCAGGCGCTGTGCCACCTCGTCGTCCAACAGGTCGGGGCGACGCTTGCGGAGCTGGTTGCGGTGGTGGTTGCGCATGATCGTGAGCAGCCAGGCTCGGAGGTAGCGGCCGTCGAAGCGGTCGAAGGCCCGGTAGGCCTTGAGGAGGGTGTCCTGGACCAGGTCCTCGGCATCGGAGTTGGATCCGGTCAGCCGACGCGCGACCCGGTAGAGCACCTCGAGCTCCGGGAGCACCTGCTCCCGGAAGCGCGCGTCGGTGCGGTCATCGGCCACATGGGCGACGCTATCCGTCTCCGTCCCCGTCCGTGCCCGTACCGTCGTGGTCGTCATGCTGGGGGAACACCCTGGCCTCCTCTGGTGTTCCCTGCTCGCTCCAGCGGCGCTCGCCGGTGCCGGACCCGGCGGCCGGCCCTGCACCGACGAGCCCCGATCACCCCCGGGCGACGACCCCACAGGAGCCCCGATGAGCACCCAGGATCTCACCTTCCCCGGGAGCACCGGCGCCACGCTCGCCGGGGTGCTGCACGTCCCCGACGGCGAGGTGTCCGGCAGCATCCTGCTGGCGCACTGCTTCACCTGCTCCAAGGACATCCACACGATGACCCGTCTGGCCCGGGGCCTCGAGCAGGCCGGGTTCGCCGTGCTCCGGTTCGACTTCACGGGGCTCGGCGACAGCGACGGAGACTTCGACACCACGACCGTGGCCCACAGCGTCCGCGACCTGGTGGCCGCCGCCACCGCGCTGATCGATCAGGGCTTCGGCCCGTGCGGCCTCCTCGGTCACAGCCTGGGGGGCGCCGCGAGCCTGCTCGCTGCGCCGCGCCTGCACACGGTGCGCTCCGTGGTCACCCTCGCCGCGCCCTCCTCGCCGGCTCACCTGCAGCGCCTGTTCACCGACGCCGAGGAGCTCCCCGACGACCGCATCGGGATCCGCATCGGCGGGCGTGACATCGCCGTCTCCAACCGGTTCCTCGACGAGCTCGATCAGCACGACCAGTCGGGAGCGGTGGCTGATCTCGACCGCCCGCTGCTGGTGATCCACGCGCCGGACGACCAGGTGGTCGGCATCGAGGAGGGTGAGCGCATCTTCGCCGCCGCGCGCCAGCCGAAGGGCTTCCACCCCCTGATCGGCGCCGACCACCTCGTCAGCGACCGGGCGGTCGCCGAGCGCCTCGTGGGGGTGGTCAGCAGCTGGTTCGAGACCACGCTGTGAGCGCCGGGCGTGGTGGACCACTCCCGCGGATGTACGACGAGTTCGCGGCCTGGTTCCACCTCCTCACTGCACCTCACGAGTACGCCGAGGAGGCCGCGCGCTACGCGGAGCTGCTGGAGGGCGCGACCGAGGTCCACACCCTCCTCGAGCTCGGAAGCGGCGGCGGCAACAACGCCTCCCACCTCCGCTCCCGCTACCGCATGACCCTCACCGACCTCTCGCCGGCCATGCTGGAGCTCAGCCGCACCATCAACCCCGACTGCGAGCACCTGGTCGGCGATCTGCGGTCGCTGCGGCTCGACACCCGCTTCGACGCGGTCTTCGTGCACGATGCGGTCGGCTACCTGTGCACCGAGGCGGACCTGCTGGCTGGGCTGCGCACGGCGGCGCACCACCTGCGGCCCGGCGGGGCCGCCCTCATCTGCCCTGACCACCTGCGCGAGACCTTCGCGCCGGGCACGGCGCACGGCGGCCACGACGAGGGCGACCGCGGCCTGCGTTACCTGGAGTGGACCTGGGATCCGGACCCCATGGACACGACCTACGTCGCGGACTACGCCTTCCTGCTCCGCGACGGCGACGACGTCGAGGTCGCTCACGATCGCCACGTGCTCGGACTGTTCCCGCGCCAACGCTGGCTGGACTGCTTCGAGATGGCCGGCTTCACCGAGGTGGCGACCCACCCGGGCCCCGAGGACACCGAGGTGTTCCTCGCCATCACCTGACCGACCTCGCCACCGAGGCTGGCTACGGTGGACGACCCCGGAGGAGATCCATGGCCGGTTCAGCCCCGATCGCCTCACGCGAGCGGTCCCGTGCCGCCGCGATCGTCGTCGCGCTGCTGCTGGGCAGCCTCGGACTGTGGGGTGTCGCCCTGCTCACGACCGGCTCCCCGGATCTCGAGCGCGAGGTGCTGGTGGACGTCGACCCCGCGGCGCCACCCTCGGAGCCGGACGCCGGCGATGCCGGATCGGCAGCCGAGGTGGAGGAACCCGACGAGGGCGACGGGAACGGATCGGACGACGAGGCCCCGGACGACGGATCAGACGACGGATCGGACGACGGATCAGACGACGGATCGGACGACGGCGAGGACTCGCCCGCCACCGTCGACCTCGGCGGTGGCTGTGTGGTGGAGGTCGCCGACGATGCCCCGGTCGAGCAGCTGCGGCCGTGGGAGTTCGAGGAGTGCGACCGGGCCCCGATCGTGCTCTCGGGGTCCGAGGAGCGCTGGGTCACCGTCATCGAGTCGCTGTCGGGTGAGGACTTCAGCGAGCAGGAGGCGCTGGAGCGCGTCGAGGCCTCGGAGGACCGTCTGCTGCTGTGGTCCTCCCACTACCCCTCGCTCAACCCCGGACTGTGGGTGATCGTGGAGGGGCCCTTCGAGAGCCAGCAGGCCGCCACCGACGCCGCGCGCCGGCTCGGTGGTGGCGCCTACCCGCGGGCGCTCACCGATGACGACGGCGACCGCTACTGCGTCGCCGCGGACGGCTGCGTCGGCGAGACCCGCCCCTGAACCCGCCCCACCTGCTCGCGGCTAGGGTCATCGACCATGGACCTGCGACGGGAACCGCTCAGCGAGGTGCAGCTCCGCGTCCTCGGGGTGCTGGTCGAGAAGCAGCTGGCGACGCCCGACAGCTACCCGCTGACGGAGAAGGCGCTGCTCGCCGGCTGCAACCAGTCGACCAACCGGGATCCGGTGGTCAGCTACGACACCACGGTGCTCCGGCCCGCACTGATCCGCCTGCGGGAGCGGGCGCTGACACGGCGGGTGCTGCGGGCAGGTGAACGAGCCGAGAAGCACGCCCACCGCCTCGACGAACAGCTCCAGCTGTCCTCGACCGCGCCGCTGGCCGTCCTGTCGGTGCTGCTGCTGCGGGGCGCACAGACCCCCGGCGAGCTGCGTGCGCGCACCCAGCGGCTCCACCCGATCGCCGATGCGGCAGCCCTCGAGGCGGCGCTGGCCGAGCTCCGCGACCGCGGTCTGGCTGCGCAACTGCCGCGCCGGCCCGGCGAGAAGCAGGCGCGGTGGCGGCACGTGCTCGGAGGCGACGGGGCGACGGCCGCTCCTACGGCATCCGACGACGCCGCACGCACCGGTCCGTCGCCCCTGCCCAGGGGCCGCGATGGCGGCGACGAGCCGGGCAACGGGGCGGGGCCGTCGGAGCCGGCGACGCCGTCCACGGCCGGCGAGGGCGACGCGTCGGTCACCGAGCTCGCAGCGGCCGTGCGGGCGTTGACGCGGCGGGTCGCTGCGCTGGAGCAGGCGCTCGGTGTCCGGGACCCCTCCAGCTCCTCCGACGACACGGTGTGAGTCCCGCGCTAGGGGCCGCCCGGGCCGTTGCCCTGGGCGCCGACCCTGGCCAGGATTCGCTCGATCGCCGGGGTGTGCGCGCCGGGCCAGTACACCCGGTGGCAGGCCGAACAGCGCGCGAAGGTGTCGAACGCCGCGCGGGTGCGGGGAGGGAGCTCCTCCAACACCTCGGCCTTGTCGACCACCTCGAGGTCGCCGTTGCAGCGCACGCAGCGAGTCAGCGGCCGGCACCGCTCCCCGAGTCCGTACCGCTCGGCCACCTCGGCGAGCTGGTCGTCGGGGTCGTCGGCGCGGGGGCAGTAGCCGTGGAGGATCGTGCGCCGCAGGAGCAGCTGCCGGTCACGGCTGAGCAGGATCCGGCCCTCGGTCACCGCGACGGCCGCCAACTCGTCGTCATCGGCGTGGGACCGGTACCAGACGTCGAACCCGAGGAGGCGCAGCCGTCGGCACAGGGTCCCGAGGTGCACGTCCAGCACGAAACGGCGGGGTTCGGGCGGTGACGGCCACAGGTGGTCGCCCGGATCCGGGACGAGCTGGCGCAGGGGCGGGTAGGCGGCCACCCGTTCGCCGCCGACCAGCAGCCGATCCGGCGTGGCGACCTCACCGTCGACCAGCAGGAACCCGAGCTCGCATCGTGGGACACCGACGGAGCCGAGGAGGTCCTTGACCGACCTCGGCTTCCCGAAAGGCACCTCGAGCTCGGCCCGTCCGACCAGGTCCACGAGCCCGGCGTAGACACGTACCAGTACATCCACATCCCCACGCTACCTCCACCTCGCCGACCGGTGGCTCAAGGGGACGCCCCAACGGCCGATGCCTGGTGTGTTCCGTTCCCGCTCCCCGATCCCGCGTTCTCCCGGAGTCGCCGTGCTCCCGATCGGCAGCAGCTCAGGCCGGACCAGCTGGTCGCCGGCGGCTCGCCCGTCCGCGGCGTCCCTGGCGGCTGCGCTGGTGCTGCTCCTCGCGGTCGCGCTCCTCGGCCAGGCTCCGGCCGCTGCGGCCACGCCTGCCAGCGTCGCAGGCCTGGAGTCGCGCATCGCCGACGTCGACAGCGACCTCGAGGTGGTCCGCGGCAGCATCGCTGAGCTCCGGTCGGAGGTGGATCGGCTCTCGCAGGAGCGGGACCGCTCGCTGCGCTGGCTCGAGCGGTTGCTCGCGCAGCGTGACGCGACGGCCGAGCTGCACCGCGCCCACCTCGACGTCGCCCACCGACGCACGAGCACCGAGCAGGTCGACGAGGCACTCGAGGCGCTCCTGGTCCGCTCCGGGCTCGCCGATGGGGCCACCGACTGGTACCTCGAGCAGCTCGACGCGCTGCACGGGACGGCACCGGACCACCGGACCGTTGGCTCCGCGACCCCACCAGCGTCACCCGCCTCCGCGACCCCACCAGCGTCTCCCGACCGCGAGGTGGCAGCGGAGGGCGCGTCGACGGCAGCATCCCTGCGTGACTGGGAGGCCGTCTACGACCCGGCGACCAGCTCGATCGTCACCGCGACAGCAGCGTCGGCCACGGTGGGCGTGGGGGGCGCGGGGGGCGCGATCGCGGCTGGCAGCCACGGCCACCTGCAGCTGCGCTACGCGGTGCGCTCCTCCCTGGTGTTCGCGGCGCTTCGCCTGCAGCTCGAGGAGGCGGAGCTCGCGGTCGCCGGACCCCAGCAGCAGCTCGACGCGGGCGTCATCCCGGCCCTGACAGCGGCAGAGGACCGGACCCGGGAGCTGCAGGAGGCCCGGGACCGGCTGTCGACCGAGCTCGCCGAGGAGCAGCGGCGCCTCGAGCGGGCGGCCAGCCGCCACTTCCCCGTGGACGGGGCCCACCGGGTCTCCTCGGCCTTCGGCATGCGTCGTCACCCGGTGCTCGGGGGCATGCGGATGCACCACGGCCTCGACCTGGCGGCGCGGACCGGCACGCCGGTCGTCGCAGCTGAGCCAGGACGGGTCGTCATGGCCGGCAGCAGGGGCGGGTACGGGTTGGTGGTCGACATCGACCACGGCGGCGGCGTGCTCACCCGCTACGCCCACCTCAACAACATCGAGGTGGCGCGGGGCGACCAGCTGGTGGGCGGACAGCGCTTGGGCACGGTGGGAGCGACGGGGACGGTGACCGGCCCGCACCTGCACTTCGAGGTCCGCATGCAGGGCCGTTCGATCGACCCCGCCCCGTGGCTGTCGCAGGTCCCCAGGGGGCGCTGAGGGCTCGGCGGGCTCGATCGGCGCTCGATGGACGAGCCGCCGGGCCCGAAGTGTTGACGTGGACGCGACACCGGAGCATCGTGCTGCCGGGCCCGACCACCAGGACACCTCGATGCCAGCACTGAACGACCGCGAGCGCGCGCTGTGCGACGACGCACCTGCCCGCTACGACGACCTGACCGCGTTGTTCGTCAACTGCACCCTGAAGCCCTCGCCGGAGCTGTCGCACACCCAGGCGCTGGCGGATCGCTCGATCGCGATCCTCGAGGCGGTCGGGGTCGCGGTGGACCAGTTCCGAGCGGTCGATCACGACCTCGCTCCGGGCGTCTACCCGGACATGACCGAACACGGAGCGGCCAGGGACGACTGGCCGGCGCTGTTCGAGCGGGTCATGGCCGCCGACATCCTGGTGCTGCTGACCCCGATCTGGCTCGGCGAGAAGTCGAGCGTGGCCACCCGCGTGATCGAGCGCCTGTACGGGAACTCGGGCCAGCTCAACGATGCGGGCCAGTACGCCTACTACGGGCGGACCGGCGGGGTCATCGTCACCGGCAACGAGGACGGCGCGAAGCACTGCGCGATGAACGTGCTCTACAGCCTGCAACACCTCGGCTACACGGTCCCACCCCAGGCGGACGCCGCGTGGCTCGGCGAGGCCGGTCCCGGCCCCTCCTACGCCGACGATGGCTCAGGCGGGCCCGACAACGACTTCACCAACCGCAACACGACCTTCATGACCTGGAACCTCCTGCACATGGCGAGGTGGCTCAAGGACGCCGGCGGGTTCCCGGCCCACGGCAACCAGCGGACGCTGTGGGATGCCGGCTGCAGGTCCGACGCGCCGAACCCGGAGTACCGCTGACCCGGCCGCGGCCGTCCTACCCCGGTCCGCCCCCGGCCGCCCCCGGTCCCCCCAGTCCGGCTCCGACCGCAGCCGTCCTCCGACCACGGCCGTCCTCCCCCGAAGATCTCCGAGAAGCAGCAGATAACCGCTGGTTCTCGCGCCCGATCGCCGTCAACCACACGGCTGACCCGCTGATCGCGCGAGAAGCAGCAGATAACCGCTGGTTCTCGCACGGGTCGCCGCGGGGCTCGGGCGCGGGCGGCTCCGGCGCGGGCGGCTCGAGCGTGGGCTCGAGCACGGGCGCGGGCGGCTCGAGCTCGGGCGCGGGCGCGCGGCCACAGGGGTAGGCCGGCGCCCCGGGGGTGCGAGCCGCCCTCGCGGGTCAGTCGGTCTCGGATGGCGGCCGGGTGCGGGAGCGCACGGCCTTGTGCAGTTCGCTCACCAGCACCACGGCGACCATCACCACCGCGATCCGGCTCCAGCCACCGGCCGTGACCGGCTCGATCTGCAGCACGAGCTGGGTGGGCTCCCAGTAGCTGGCGGACACGTGGATGGTGAGCGCCACGATCGTGGAGATGAGCAGGAAGGGGTTGCCGACCACGTTGGTGACGACGATGGACCGACGCTCGGACCGCGCGTTGTAGACGTGGGCGGCCATGGCCAGCACCAGGGTGGTCAGCGCAGCGCCCCGCTGCTGGGCCTCTGACAGTCCGACATCGATCGCCCAGGTGAACACCCACAGGCTCCCGAGCGCCATGGTCACCCCGGTCAGGGCGGTCCGCTCCCACAGCACCGCGTTGACGATGGGGTGCTCGCGGCGCCGCGGGGGCCGGTCGAGCACGTCCGGCTCACCCTTCTCGAACGCCAGCGCAACGTCCTGCAACCCGTTGGTGACGACGTTCAACCACAGTAGGGCCGCCGGGACGTACGGCAGCGGCAACCCCGCTGCGATCGAGGTCAGGATCGCAACGATCGCCGCGGCCCCGGTCGACAGCAGGAAGTAGGTCACCTTCCGAACGTTCTCGAAGACGACCCGACCCTCCTCAACGGCGTTGGCGATGGACACGAAGTTGTCGTCGGTGAGGACCATGTCGCTGGCCTCTCGGGCGACATCCGTGCCGTCCCGCCCCATGGCCACCCCGATGTCGGCAGCCTTGAGCGCCGGCCCGTCGTTGACGCCGTCACCGGTGACCGCAACGACCTGCTCGTGGGACCGCAGGGCGTGCACGATCCGGAGCTTGTGGTCGGGCGCGACACGGGCGAACACGTCGACTTCGAGCACCGCCTCAGCCAGTTCCTCGTCGGACATGTCCTCAACGTCCCTACCCGTGAGGGTCTCCGGCCGTTCGCTGATGTCCAGCTGGTCGGCGATCGCGCTCCCGGTGACCGCGTGGTCCCCGGTGATCATGATCACGCGGATCCCGGCCTGACGGACACGTGCGATCGCTTCCTTGACCCCGCGCCGTGGCGGATCCTGCATCCCTACCAGCCCGGTCAGGATCAGGTCCTCGGGGGTCGGCGGATGCTGCTCATCGATGTCGGCGGCGGCCGACTCGTCCAGCCGCCGTTCCGCGAGCGCCAGCACCCGCAGGCCCTGCGCTGCCATCTCCTCGGCGGTGGCGAGCACCGCGTCCGGATCCAGGGGAGCCGTGCCTTCACCGTCGCGCACCTCGGAGCACAGCTCGAGGACCCGCTCAGGTGCACCCTTGAGCCGGATCATCGGCCCGTCCTCGTTCACCACCACGAAGGAGTACCGAAGGTCGGACTCGAAGGGGACGTGGGCGAGGATCTCGGCCTCCTCCCGCAGCTCACGTGGGTCCTTGCCGACGGCCCGCGCGGCGGCGAGCAGGGCGATCTCGGTCGGATCGCCGCGGTGGTCCACCACCTCGCCGTCCTCGACGACGAGCTCGGCCTCGCTGGTGACCACGGCCGTGCGCACGCTGCTGGCCAAGGCGCCGTCGGGATGCTCCGCGAGGGGATCCGCGGCCGCGACCACCTCCTCGGCGTCGTCGTCCCCGTTGTCCCCTTCGTCTCCGTCCTCGGCCTCGTCGAACCGCACCCAGCCATCGGGGCTCCAGCCGCGCACCAGCGTCATCCGGTTGGCGGTCAGCGTGCCGGTCTTGTCGGACCCGATGGTGTCGGTGCTGCCGAGGGTCTCGACCGCCGGCAGGGAGCGGATGATCGCGTTGCGCTGCGCCATCCGCCGCACCCCCAGGGCCATCGCGACGGTGAACGCCACCGGCAGGCCCTCCGGCACGACCGCCACCGCCAGGGCGACGGCGGTGAGGAACATCTCATCCACCTCACCACCCAGCGCGAGGCCGAGGAAGAAGGCCACCACGGTGGAGCTCAGCACGGCGATGGCGATGATGTTGGCGAAGCGGTTCATCCGCTGCTGCAGCGGGGTCTCGGGCTTCTCCTCGGCACGGATCGACTCAGAGATCGTCCCGAGCTGGGTCTGCAACGCGGTGGCCACGACCACCGCGCGGGCACGACCACTGGTCACGGCGCTGCCCATGAACGCCATGCTGCTGCGATCGCCGACGAGCGCATCCTCGTCCACGGGATCGGTGGACTTCGCCGCCGGCTTGCTCTCCCCGGTCAGCAGCGACTCGTCGACCTCCAGCGAGATGGTGCGGATCAACCGCAGGGCGGCGGGCACCCGGGTCCCGGAGGTCAGGAGCACGATGTCTCCGGGGACGAGGTCGATGGCATCGACCTCAGACTCCTTGCCGTCACGGATCACCGTCGAGGTCGGGGCGGCCATCTGCATCAGCGCGTGGACCGACCGGTCGGCCTTGCGTTCCTGGATGAACCCGATGATCGCGTTGATGACCAGCACCGCGGCGATGACGGCCGCGTCGGTGTACTCGTCGATCAGGATCGTGACGACGAACGCGACCAGCAGGATGTAGATCAGGGGGCTGGTGAACTGGTGGAGCAGGATCTCGAGCTCGCCACGGGGCTCGTCCTTCCCGAGCTCGTTCGGGCCGTGGTCCTCGAGACGGCGCTCAGCATCGTCCGAGGTCAGCCCATCGGCCCGGTCGGTGTCCAGCGCGTCGAGCACCTCGTCGGCGGGGAGGGCGTGCCAGGGCTGCTCCGTGGGCGTCGCGTCACTGTCGGCCACCTCGGCCACGTTGCCGTCCGGTCCGGTCCTCGCGTCTGTCACCGCATCCTCCAAGTCCTGGCCGTCGGCGCGCCGAGAGTGGGCGCGCCAGACTCAGGCGCGCTCGGCTCAGCGATCGCGGCATCGGGCATCCTCACTGCGCGACGCTACCGACCGGGAGTGCCCCTGCGCGATGGCCGGACGGCCTTTCCGCCGTGGCCGGTCGGTACAGCCGGTCGTCCGCACCGGTGGGCTCACGCCGCCATCCATCCATGGATCGGCCTCCCGAACCCGGGCGCCCGCGAGAAGCACTCCCGAACCCAGGCGCCCGCGAGAAGTACTCCCGAACCCGGGCACCCGCGAGAAGCACTCCCGAACCCAGGCGCCCGCGAGAAGTACTCCCGAACCCGGGCGCCCGCGAGAAGCAGCAGATAGCCGCTGGTTCTCGCACCCGATCGCTGACAACGACACGCCCGACCGGCCGCCCGTCCGAGAAACAGCAGATAGCCGCTGGTTCTCGCATGGCGGGCCGCGCGGGGCGCGGGGGGCCGGGGCGGGGGGGCGGGGGGCCGGGGGGTATGGGGGCGGGGCCGCGGGACGGACCACGACCAGGACGACCCTGGCCCCGTCGACCTGGGCAGCGAGCTCCGAAGCTTCACTGACTCCGGTCCCAGTAGCCTGCCGCCGCCCGGCGACGTCAGCGCTGACGGTGGACGGGGTCCGGCCGGTGCCGAAGCACCGGCACACCGGCACACCGGTTATGGCATGGAGCACACGTGGGACAGGTGACGAAGAGCCGCACCCTGGCGGAGGTGCTGGGTGAGGTCGAGGCGTGGGAGCCGACCACCGTCACCGTCGGCGTCACCACCGCCGAGCGCGTGCTGGCCACCCACGGGCCCACCGACGAACTGCTGTGGTTCGCCTCGGTCTCCAAGCCGCTCACCGCCTACGGCGTACTGCTCGCGAGCCAGCAGGGCGAGGTCCGCCTCGACGAGCCCGTGGATGTCCCTGGAGGCCATCCCGGCGTCACCGTGCGGCACCTGCTCGCCCACACCGGCGGCCTGCCGCTGCACGCCGGCGGTCCCACGATGCCGGTGGAGCGTCGACGCAGCTACTCCGACTGGGCCTACGAGCTGCTGGGGGATCTGGTGGCGACCCGCGTCGGCACCTCCTTCGAGGACCACCTCGAGCTCGAGGTGTTCGCCCCCCTGGGCATGAGCCGCACCCGGCTCGGCGGACCG
Organism: Nitriliruptoraceae bacterium; assembly: GCA_003561535.1. GTDB lineage: Bacteria > Actinomycetota > Nitriliruptoria > Nitriliruptorales > Nitriliruptoraceae > T1Sed10-7. Next base: position 30,277 of record PWWI01000313.1, on the reverse strand, counting down.
GCCGGTCACGGGGTCCACGGCACCCTGGACGATCTCCTGCGCTTCGCCCGGGAGCTGCTCGCACCCACCCTGCTGGAGCCGTCGCTGCTGGCTGAGGCGACCTCGGTGGCCTTCCCCGGCCTGGACGGGGTCGTCCCAGGCTTCGGCCGTCACTCGCCCAACGACTGGGGGCTCGGGTTCGAGCTCAAGGGCACCAAGACCGACCACTGGACGGGCACCCGGCTCTCGCCCCGCACCTTCGGGCACTTCGGTCTGTCGGGCTCGTTCCTGTGGGTCGATCCGGACCGCGGCCTGGCGGCGGCCGAGCTGGCCGATCGCCAGTTCGGGCCCTGGGCGCGGCAGGCCTGGGGCCCCTTCAACGATCGCCTCGTCACCGCGGTCGCGCCGTGAACCTGCTGATCGCCGGCTGCGGCGACCTCGGGACCGAGCTCGGCCTCCGGGCGCTGGCGGCCGGGCACCGGGTCCACGGGCTCCGCCGCCGTGCCGAGGTCCTCCCCGACGGCTTCCACCGGATCGCCGCCGACCTCGGAGCCGACCTGCCGCCGCTGCCCGCCGACACCGAGGTGGTGGTGTTCACCACCGCGGCCGACCGCCGGGACGTCGACGCGTACCGCCGGGCGTACGTGACGGCCACGGGCCGGGTCCTGGACGCGCTGGAGGCGGCGGGAGCGACACCCCGCCGCGTGCTGTTCACCTCGTCCACCGCGGTCTACGGCGTGGGCGACGGCAGCGAGGTGGACGAGGACACCCCCACCGGCCCGACGAGCGCGACGGGGGCGGTCCTCGTGGAGGCGGAGCGGGCGCTGTGGCAACGCCGGCCCGATGCGGTGTCGCTGCGGCTGGCCGGTGTGTACGGGCCCGGCCGCACCCGCCTGGTCGATCAGGTCCGCGACGGTCGGGCCCTGCGACCGGAACGCGGGGTCCACACCAACCGGATCCACCGCGATGACGCTGCGGCCGCCCTGCTCCACCTCGCCGGACTGCCGTCGAGCCCCGCCACCTGCTACCTCGGTGTCGACGACGAACCCGCGCCGCTCGGCGAGGTCCTGGCGTTCCTGGCAGCCGAGCTCGGGCTGCCTCCCCCACCCGTCGGCGAGGTCCGTCGCAGCCGGGGCGGGGACAAACGGTGCCGCAACGCGCGGCTGCGCGCAACGGGCCTGGAACTCACCTACCCGACCTACCGCGAGGGCTACCGCGCCGTGCTCGCGGGCGAGGGCATCCGGCATCCGTGACCCGCCCGGTCCAGCGCCGGGGTCGGGGCCGGGGCCAGCGCCGAACCGCAACCGGCGCCAGCCCAGCCGAGGCCCGTTAGGCTTGCCGAGCCGGCTGACCGGCAGCCGGCGACGGGAGGGAACCACGTGTCGAATCCGCCTCGACCGGGGGATCTCATCGCGATGGACCGTGACGCGTGCGTCGAGCACCTGGAGCAGGCCCCCTACGTCCGGATCGGCTTCGTGGTGGACGGCGATCCGATGGTCCTCCCCGTCAACCACCTGCTCCAGGGCGGCGCGGTGTACTTCCGGGCTGCGCCGGGCTCGAAGCTCGGGTCCGCCGCGGCCGGCAACGTGGTGGTGATCGAGGCGGACGCGGGCGACGCCGAACGCCGTATCGGGTGGTCGGTGGTGGCGCGTGGCCGCGCCTCGATCGTCACCGACGAGGCGGAGATCGAGACCCTGCACGCCCGGTCCTTCGAACCGTGGGCACTGCCCGGGGACCGTTCCTTCTGGATCCGCGTGGACGTGCAGGACATCGACGGCCGGAGGGTCGTCCGCGACTGAGGCCCACCACCTCGCCGCATCCGAACCTGGCTCAGGAGCCGGCAGGGTCCTCGGACAGCAGTGCCGGGAGATGCTCCGCAACGGCGCGGAAGGCGGCGCCCCGGTGGCTGATGGCGTCCTTCTCCTCCGGTGCGAGCTCACCGTTGGTACGCCCGTCGCTGGTGGCGTCGGCGACGAACAGCGGGTCGTAGCCGAAGCCGTTGGTCCCGCGCGGTCGATCGACGAGGTGACCGGTCATCTCGCCCCGGAGCACGAGCTCGTGGCCGCCCGGCGCCACCGCTGCTGCGGCACAGACGAACCGGGCCGTGCGACGCTCAGCCGGGACCTCGGCGACCTCGGCCAGCAGCTTGGCGTTGTTGGCGTCGTCGTCGGCCTCTGGCCCGGCGTAGCGGGCGCTGTAGACCCCGGGGGCACCATGCAGGACGTCGACGGCGAGCCCGGAGTCGTCGGCGATCGCGACCGACCCCGTCGCGGCTGCACAGGCCCGGGCCTTGATGAGCGCGTTGGCCTCGAAGCTGTCACCGTCCTCCGGCGGGGAGTCGAGACCGAGCTCGGTCATCGCGACGAGCTCCACCGCCACCCCGTGCTCGTCGAGGATGGCGCGGATCTCGGTGAGCTTGTGCGGGTTGGCGGTCGCCACCACCCCCCGCGGGACACCGCTCACGCCCGCACCTCCCGGCCCAGCCCCCCCGTGGTCGCGGGCGCCGTCACCGCCGCCCGCTGGAGCGCGAACAGCTCCTCGCAGCCAGCCAGGGCGAGGTCGAGCAGCCGGTCGAGGGCCGCCCGGTCGAAGGGGGCGCCCTCGGCGGTGCCCTGGACCTCGACGAGCCGGCCGTCGACGGTGGCCACCACGTTCATGTCGACCTCGGCGCGGACGTCCTCCTCGTAGGGCAGGTCCAGGCGCGGTTCACCGTCGACCACCCCCACCGAGATGGCGGCGACCTGACCGGTCAGCGCGCCGTCGTGGCCGAGCGAGCGCAACGCCCGCGCCATCGCGACCCAGCCCCCGGTGATCGCCGCGGTGCGGGTCCCGCCGTCGGCCTCCAGCACGTCGCAGTCGACGGTCAGGGTCACATCCGGCAGGGCGTCCAGGTCGACCACGGCACGCAGCGAGCGGCCGATCAGCCGCTCGATCTCCTTGGACCGGCCGCCGGGGCCGTTGCGTTCGCGCCGCGAACGGGTGTCGGTGGCGCCGGGCAGCATCGCGTACTCGCCGGTCACCCAGCCCTTGCGGTCCCGGAACCGGGGTGCGCCCTCCTCCACCGACGCTGCGCACAGCACGTGGGTGCCGCCGAACCGGGCCAGCGCGGAGCCGGCCGGGTGACGCTGGGCGTCGGGAACGATCGTGACGGGGCGGAGCTCGTCGGGACGACGACCATCGGCGCGGGGCATGGCGGACCTCGAGGCAGGGCCGGTGGTGGGCAGGGGGCGGGTCGCGACCCTACCCGCGGGGTTCGACCCGGTAGCGGACCAGGTCGTCGGCGATCTCCATGAACCCCTCGAAGACCCCGGACGCCTCGGCGGCCACGCGCTCCCGATCGGTCCCACCGGCGATGTGGGTGAGCACCAACCGGTCGACCCCGGCCTCGTTGGCCACCTTCGCCGCGTCCATCGCAGTGAGGTGGATGTCGGGCGGGTGGTCGCCCGCATCGCCGGTCCAGGTGGCCTCGCACAGGAAGAGGTCGGCGCCGCGGGCGATCTCCACCAGATCGGGACCGCCCGCCGAGTCACCGGAGTAGACCACCGTCAGCCCCTCCACCTCGATGCGGGTGGAGACGGTCGGCACCGGGTGCAGGCTGCGGGCGAAGGTCAGGGACACCTCGCCGATCTGGATGTGGTCGCCATGGCCGACCTCGTGGTGCTCGAAGACGTCGTCGAAGGACATCGGCGAGTCGCCCGACAGCAGGCCGGTCAGGAGCTCGTGGACCTCGGCGGCGGCGTACAGCGGCATCCGACCGTGGTGGTCGGGGTCGAAGCGCAGGTTGTAGTAGCAGCCGATCAGGTCGATGCAGTGGTCGACGTGCCGGTGGCTGATCACGATCGCGTCCAGGTCGCGGACCCGGTGCTCGCGCTGCAGGTTGCCCGTCGAGCCGTTGCCCGCGTCGAGCAGGATCCGCTTGCCCGCCGCCTCGATGAGGTAGCCCGAACACATCCGCCCCACACCGGTGTGCGACCCGGCACAGCCCAACACGGTCAGGTCCAGGACCACGGCGTCCACTCCTCGGTCAGCCACGGGAGGCGTCCGCTCAGGCTAGTCACCGCCGCGCCGGGACCAGCCAGTTCCCGCAGCGGTCGCATCCACAGCGATCAGTCCCGCAGCAGGGATGCCTCACGGTTCGCACGCCGCAGCCGCTCCGCGGTGCTGACCAGCAGGTCCTCGATGATCCGCGTGTAGACGAGATGGTCGGAGCTGCGCAGCCGCATCAGCTCGAAGCGGCTCAGCTCGAAGCAGGCCACGTCGGTCACCGCGCGCACGGTCGCCGAGCGCCGGCCCTGCCCGAGCAGTCCGAGCTCGCCGATGACCACCCCCGGGTACAGGTCGGCGATGCGCTCGACGCTGCCGTCCAGCGGATCCGCGAACTCCACCTCGGCGACGCCCGAGCCGAGCAGGTAGAGGGCATCGGCATCCGCCCCCTGCTCGACGATGACCTCGCCCGCCGCGTAGCTGCGCTCCACGAACCGCGGGAGCAGGCGTGCCCGCTCGTGGTCGCCGAGGTGGCGCACCAGCTCGAACTCGGCGAGGTCGAGCCGCACGGACCCCGCGGGTGCCCGGCCGGCGTCACCGAGCAGCGCGTCCTCGCATCCCCGCATCGCGTCGTCGAGGGTGCGTGCCACCTCGACGTCGAGGCCGGCGAAGGCGTCGGACGGCAGGACCCTGGCCTGGTCCGTGACGACGAGGTGCTGCCCGACGGCGGCGACGGTCTCGGCGAGACCCCGCAGCAGCCCGACGGTCGAGCCGTCGGTGGCACCGGCCCGGCGCAGGTCGAGCACGACCACCTCGACACCGTCGCCGTCGCTGGCCAGTGACCGGATGACGCGCTCGAGGGAGGCGGCGAACAGATCGCCCTGCAACTCGAGCACGAGCACCTTCCGACCGACTTCGGCCAGGAGCTCGAGGTCCTCATCGGGTCGCCCCCGCCGGGAGCTGACGTCGCTCAGGCGGTAGTGGCGGCGGATGGCGTGCTTGGACATCGACGGTGCACGCAGCAGGTGGAGGTCGAACTCCCGCGACAGATCGCGGAAGCCGGCCACCCCTCGCACGGAGTTGAACTTCTCATCCAGCAGCGGCGAGAACAGCGCGATGCCGAACTGTCCGGGGAGCCCCCCGAGGACCCCGCCGCCGACCCCGCTCTTGGCGGGCAGGCCGACCTCGTAGACCCAGGTGCCGGAGTAGTCGTACATCCCGCAGGTCGCCATCACCGACAGGACCTTCTCCACGTTGCCGAGCGTGAGCACGGCATCGCCGGTGACCGGGTTCACGCCGCCGTGTGCGAGCGTCGCCGCCATCGTCGCCAGGTCGCTGCAGGTGACCTGGAGCGAACACTGGCGGAAGTAGTCCTCCACCACCGGGTCGGTCGGCCCGTCGAGGATGTCGAAGCTACGCAGCAGGTTGGCGATGGCCCGGTTGCGGAACCCGGTGGCGCTCTCGGAGGCGTAGACCTCGTCGTCCCAGGTGAGCTCACGGGCGGCGAAGCGGGAGAAGGTCGACCGGATGTGCTCGAAGCGGGGCTCAGCTTCGCGGTCCGGCAGCATGCCGGTGACCGCGATCGCACCGGCGTTGATCATCGGGTTGCGCGGCCGGCCCGTCCCCGGGTCGAGGCTGATCGAGTTGAACGCCTCGCCCGACGGCTCGACCCCGACGCGCTCCTCCACCGCTGCCGCCCCCCGGTGGTCCAGCGCCATCCCGTAGGTGAAGGCCTTGGACACCGACTGGATCGTGAACGGCACGTCGACGTCGCCGACGGCGTAGCGGTAGCCGTCGGCGGTGACCACGGCGATGCCGAAGTGGTTCGGGTCGGCGCGGGTCAGCTCCGGGATGTAGTCGGCGAGTGAGCCGTCCATCGTGCCGGCGTAGCGTCGGTGGACCTCCTCGATGATCCGCGTGATCGTGTCCCGCACCCGGCTCCCTCCTCGTTCCACCCGCTGCCTTCCGCCACCACGGGCGCGGCCGCACCGGCATCCGGCGAGCCAGGTGATCCGGCGGCGTCAGGAGCCGGCCAGAACCAAGCGCAACGCCGTCACGGGCCGGCGTCACCGAAGTTTCGACGAGGTTTCGCCCGGGTGGCAGCGGCGGGGAGCCGCGTCCTGCCAACAACGCCCGCACGTGAGACGTTCGGGGCACTAGCGTTCCCTTCCGGGATCGTGGAGGCGGGAGCAGGGATGATGACGGAGGCTGAACTCGTGGGCCGCTTGGCAGCGATCCCCACGTTCGCGGGGCTGGACGAGGCCGTGCTCGAGGCGCTCGCCGATGCCAGCCGCGTGCTGCCGATCGACCGGGGGGAACACCTGGTGGAGACCGGCGAGGTGGCCGAGACGCTCTACGTCGTGCTGTCCGGCCACTTCGCCGCCCTGGCCGAGCCCGGGGACACCGACGACGCGGCCCTGGCTCGCCTCGACCCCGGCGCGGTGATCGGCGAGATCGCCGTGCTCAGCGGCGCGAGACGATCAGCGACGCTGCGCGCCCTGGAGGACGCCGAGGTGGCGGCGATCGACGGCGAGCGCTTCATCACCCTCCTGGAGCGCGAGCCCGCGCTCGGCGTGCAACTCGCCCGCACGGCCTCCGACCGGCTGCTGGCGACGCGGCTGCGTCGCCACCTCGCCGAACTGTTCCCGGACGCCGATGTGACGGAGTTGGCCGCCACGGTGGAGCGCAGCGACATCGTGACGGTGGCCCCCGGCGAGGTGCTGTTCTCCGAGGGCGACGAGTCGGACGCCGCCTACGTGGTCGTCTCGGGTCGGGTGCGCGTGCTGCAACGGGACCGTGACGGCAGCATCGTGGAGCCGGTCGGCGAGGTCGGCACGGGCGAGTTGATCGGGGAGCACGCGCTCCTGGCCGACGCCCCCCGCACCGCCACGGTGGTCGCGGCCCGTCGCAGCCACCTGGCGCGTCTGCCACGCTCCAGCATCGAGACGCTGCTACTCGCCTACCCGGCCACGTTGTTGGCGGTGGTCCGCCGGCTCGTGGCACGCCAGGAGGACGCCCGGCACGAGTACGACCGGGCACGGATGGACAACGCCGCCATCGCGGTGGTGCCGACCGCGCCCGAGGTGGCGGCCACGCCGCTGGTCGCTGCGCTCGCCGACGTGCTGGCACGGACCGGCTCCGCCCGGGTCGTGGCGGCGGCGGACGTGGACGCAGCGGTGGGCCTCGAGGGCGCGGCGCAGGCCCACCGCGGCGAGGCGGCGGAGCTGCGGGTCGAGCGGTTCTTGGACGAGTTGGAGGCCGAGACCGACCTGCTGCTGCTGGTCGCGGACCCGGAGCGCACCGCGTGGTCGGAGCGCTGCATCGACCGGGCCGACCAGGTGCTGCTGGTGGCGGACGCCGCGGGCGATGCGGAGCCGACCTCGTCCGAGCGCGCGTTGCTCCCGCTGCGCCACCTCCCGCACCAGCGCATCACCCTGCTCCTGCACCACCCGGCGGACGCCGACCGTCCCCACGGCACGGCAGCCTGGTTGGCCGACCGCGACGTCGACGACCACCTGCACCTGCGTGCCGGGCACACCGACGACATCGAGCGCCTCGCCCGTTACGTGCGCGGCCGCTCGGTGTGGCTGGTGCTCGGTGGTGGCGGCGCGAAGGGCTTCGCCCACCTCGGCCTCGTGCGTGCGATGGGTGAGGTGGAGCTGCCCATCGACGGGATCGCCAGTGCGAGCGTCGGCGCCGCCCTCGGCGCGCTCGTGGCGATGGAGACCCCGGTCGAGGATCTGGTCGACCGGACCACGGAGCTGTTCCGTCGCGTCCTGGACTACACCATCCCGGTCAGCGGCATCATCGCCGCGGAGCGCATCGCCCGTGCCATCGAGCGTGGGGTCGAGGGCCGCGACATCGAGGACACCTGGCTGCCCTACCGCTGCGTCTCGACCAACCTGACCCACTCGAACACGGTGGTGCACCGCCGCGGTGACCTGCAACGCGCGATGCGGGCGAGTCTGTCGATCCCCGGCGTCATGCCGCCGGTGGCCTTCGGGGACGACCTCCACGTCGACGGCGGGGTGATGAACAACCTGCCGGTGGACGTCGCGCGGCGCGAGACGCCCGGCGGCATCGTGATCGCCTCCGACGTCGCCCCGGTCCTGGGACCGACGGCCAAGGGTGACCACGGTCTCTACGTGCGTGGCGGCGGCGTCCTCGCGCGGCGGTTCACGCCGGGGATGAAAGCCCCGCGCGTCCCGCGGCTGATGCCCACCCTGATGCGCTCGATGCTGGTCGCCGCCGCACAGGCGCGGGACCGCGGCATCGAGGCGGGGCTGGCCGACCTGCACCTGCAGTTCGAGCTGCGAGGTGTCGGCCTGCTGGCCTTCGACGTGGTCGGACCGGTCGCAGAGCGTGGCTACGAGGAGTCGGTGGACGCCCTGCGCACGTTCGCCGATGACCAGCGCACGGATGAGCGCACCCCGAGCGGGCACTGAGCGTCGCCGCCCTCACCCTGCGTCACTGGCCGATCACGCTTCGGTGAAGGGTCCGTGACCGCAGCGTTTCCGCCGCGGTTCTGGCTACCCGCCGGGCACGGTCGGAGTAGTGTGACCTACGACGGCCGGCCGTTCGGCCCTACTGGCAGACCACAAGGACGCCAGCAGGGTCGTTCGTCCTCATGTGAGACGACCTCAACGGCCGCTGACAGGGCCTGGTCCGTTCCGGCCGTTCCGCCTCCACGCAAGGGAAGCCCATGACACGCAGTCCATCCCGGGCCCTGGCCCGCCGCTCAGCACTGGCCCTCAGCCTCCTGATGGTCGTCTCGGCCCTCGCGCTCCCAGCGGTGGCGGAGGACGACACGACCGATCGGTCCTACACCGCCTCGGTCACGCCCGAGGAGGTCTGCAACGGGGTCGAGGAGGCGTTCACGCTGACGCTGACCAACACCTCCTCGCAGCAGCGGCTCGGCTCCGCGCGGATCGACGTCCCTGGTGAGGTCGTGCTCAGCACGGACGCCGACGGCGCCGACGACCTCGCAGTCGAGGTTTCCGGCCAGCGGGGCCCCAAGACGGACCCGATCGTCTCCTACGACGACGTCACCCGAGTGATCAGCCTCGACGACCTCTCGGCGGCACCGGGCGCGACGATCGACGTCACCTTCACCGCGACCGCCACCGGAGACGACGACACGTCGGTGGAGTTCACGACCCAGGCCAAGCAGGCCAACGACTTCAACAGCACGAGTGACACAGCGAACGAGCTGGTCCTCGTCGGCGAGCAGCCGACGACCATGATCATCAGCTGCGGCACGCTCGCGTTCGTCGAGCAGCCGGGCGATACCAGCGTCGACGTGGCGATCCCCGGCGTGGACGGGCTCTACCCGCCGCAGGTCGCCATCGTCGATGGGGACGGGGCTGTGATCGCCGAAGCTTCGGCCTCGATCTCGATCGCCCTGACCTACATCGAAGACGGCCTCGACGGCACGCTCACGCAGGACACCGTCGGCGGCATCGCGACCTTCGACGATCTAGAGGTCGACACGGCCGGCACCTACACGCTCACGGCCTCCGCGGACGGCTACCTCGACGTCGAGTCCGAGGGTTTCGAGGTGTTCGCCTTCGGTACCACCTGCGAAGAGGGAGTCCGGTGCACGACCACCCTCAACGACGATGGTGACGGGACCACGACCGCATCCGGGTTGGCTGACGGTGACAACGGCAGCATCCTCGGCAGCGCCGTGGCCAACCCCTTCGAGGTCTGCGGCAACCCGATGGACTACGACGTTGACGACTACAGCTACATCCCGAGCCAGGTGACCATCAACGGCATCAACCTCGTCGACAAGATCATCGAGTTCCGGGTCAGCAAGCAGTACGACCAGCGACAGACCAACAACGGCGTCGCCTTCTACCAGATCTGCGCCACACCGCTGGCCCCGTTCACTGATCTGTCGACCTTCGTGGACATCTTCGGCAACCGGGTCGTCAACGCCGACGACACCGAGAACCTCAAGCGGTTCGGACTGACGGATCATGACGAGGGCACCGAGTTCCAGACCAGCGGGTTCCTGTCTGACTGCTCCGGGCCCGATGACACCCCCTGCGTCGAGTCGCGGGTCAAGCGCAACGGCGCCCCGGTGATAACCGTTCGTTGGGGCACGCGCTGGACCATGGGCTGACCGGACCTCCGCTCACAGCCGACCCGCCGGTCACCCTCGCTGGGTGACCGGCCGAGGTCACGCTCGGGTCGGCGCCTCGAGCTCCGGTACCCGCACCACCTCGAGCCGCTCCAGGATCCCGCGGCTCTCCGCGAGCCAGCTCTCCACCTGCCCTGAAGCCGGATCGTCCGGCCGGTCCGACGCCAGGCTCGCGAGCCCATCGAGCGTCAGCGCGACCTCGTAATCCGCATCTCGTGACCGGCCGGCGGCGAGGCTCTCCTCCAACGCCTGGCGGGCCTCACCGCTCGCGCCTCGGCGCCACAACGCGTAGCCACGCAGCCGATGGAGCAGGGGGCTCTGCCCCGAGATCCCCCCGAGGGCGTGGTCCTGCTCCAGCGCCTCGTCGACCACCGCCATCGCCCGCTCGTGCTCACCGCGCAGGAGGTGACACTCCGCGATCACGGCCAGGGTGTCGACGTCGTCGGCCTCGGCACCGATGTCAACGAAGGTCTCGTGGGCCGCCGCGAGCAACTCGAGCGCCTCCTCCGGCCGGCCCGACCGGGCGGCGACGCGGGCGAGGTCGCGCTGGGCGATCGCCACGACGGCCCGGTGGCCGGCCGCCTGCCCCATGCGCAACGCCGAGGTCAACAGCTCGGCAGCCTCGTCGAGCCGCCCCTGGTCGCACAGCAGCTTGCCGAGGTTCTGGGTGGCTCTGGTCACGCCGGCCTGGTCACCGATCTGACGGCACACCTCGAGGGCTCGCCGGGTCTGTTCCCGCGCGGTGGCCCAGTCGCCGAGGTAGTAGGCGAGACCGGCCAGGTTGTTGGTGACGACGGACTGGCCCCGCAGGTCCCCGAGCTCCTCGTAGAGCGCGAGGGCCGCCGCGGAGTGCGTCGCGTCCTCGATCCGCCCCAGATCGACGTAGACGCGATCGAGGAGCCGGTAGGCGTGGGCGAGGACCTCGCGTGCGTCGGTGGCCTCGGCTTCCGCGATGGCGCGGTGGCACCAGCGCAGGGCCAGCTGGTAACGCCCCTCCTCCACGCAGAACTGGGCGTACCACACGCTCAGGGCCGCGCGTTCGCCCGCCGCGTCGGGTCCGTCGAGCTCCTCGATGAGCTTGAGTCCTCGGCGGATCCACCGACGGGCCTGCGAGTACCTGCTGAGCCAGCCGTGACCCTTCGCCTGCTTGAGGATCAGCCGGCTCTCCGCGACCGGATCGGGCGGGTGGAGTCGCCGCGCCGCGCGGTAGGCCTCGGCGGCCTCGCGGTAGGTGCCCATCAGCTCGCGAACGTCACCGAGTGCTTCGTAGGCCCGCGCCAGCTCCTCGGGGCTCAGCCCGTCGAGGCCTCGGGCTGCTTCCACCGCCCGTTCCAGGAAGGTCGCGGCGTCCGCGTTGGCGTACACGGCACGCGCACCCTCGGCGGCGGTCAGCGAGGCACGCCAGGTCTCGTCCGAACGGCCGGCGTGGAAGTAGTGGAAGGACAGCAGTGCTGCCTGCTGCTGGTTGGGTTCGGCGGCCGTGGCGATCACCTCGGCCGCCTTGGCGTGCAGGTCACGCCTGAGCCGGTAGCGCAGGCCCTCGTAGGCCGCGTCGCGGATCAGCGCGTGCTGGAAGCGCACGAGCTCACCCTCATCGACGAGGAACTCCCCGAGCTGGCCCAGGTCACTGGGATCGCCGCTGGTGAGAACGGCGGCGGCCAGGTCTCGCGGGAAGCTGTAGCCGAGCACGGAGATCTCGCGGAGCACGCCGCGGCTGACCGCTGGGAGGCGATCGATGCGCGCGGTCACCAGGTTCCCGATGGAATCCGGCAGCGACTCCACCCCACCCACATCCCGGGCGGCGCTCACGAGTTCCTGGAGGAACAGCGGGTTCCCGCCGCTGCGTTCCACGAGCAGCGACATGTCGTGAGACGCCAATGGCGCGGCCGCGGTGGCGGCATCAGCGAGCGCCGCGGTGGCAGCAGCGTCGAGCGGGGCGAGGGCCATCGTGATCCTGGGGATCTCCGGGGCCGGGTCCGCATCCTGTTCCCGACGGGTCAGGCACCACACCCACGGCCGCTCCCCGAGGCGCGTCGCCACCGCCCGCAGCGCGTCGGTGGAGGCCTCGTCCATCCACTGCGCATCCTCGATGGTCAGCAGCGTCGGTCCGTCCCAGGCCCAGCTCAGGAACCTCGTGACCACCTCGTGGAGCCGGGGTCGCAGGAACCGCTCGTCGAGCGTCGCGGTCGCCTCGGTGGCCGGCAGGTGCGTCCCGAAGGCGATCGCCAGCAACGGTGCCCACGCGAGGAGGTCGGGGAGCTCCCGACGCACCAGGGACAGCAGCCGCTCCGCTGCCTCGGCCTCGGTCGCATCGGAGGCGATACCCGCGACGGTGCGCAGCAGCTTGCGGGTCGTGCCGTAAGGCACCGAGGCGCGGTGTAACTCGCAGACGAGTTCGACCACTGGCCGGTCGGTGGTGCGCTCCCGGAACGCCGCCATCAACCGGGACTTCCCGATCCCCGCGTCGCCGATCACGTCGACCAGGCAACCGGTTCCGTCGCGCGCCTGCGCCATGGCCGCATCGAAGGCGGCCAACTCCGTGTCGCGGCCGACGAAGGGCAGACCGATGGAGTTGGCATCAGCTCGGACGCCGGTGGCCGCGCCCACGCGGGCCGCCAGCACCGGCTCGCGCTTGCCCTTCACCGTGAACGGATCCAACGGATCGCTGGCGAAGGAGGTCCGGGAGCTCCTCAGCACGTCGTCGGTGGCGAGGATGGCACGAGGCAGCGATCGACCCATCACGCGTGCCGCCAGGTTCACCGCGTCACCCATCACCGTGTACGCCCGCCGATAGGCCGGACCGACGTCGCCGGCGAAGACGTGTCCGGCGTGGACGCCGACCTGGAGCCCGAGGCGCGACGGCTGCTCGACGAGGTCGCGCAGGGCCAGCAGCATGCGCTCCTCGTCGTTGCCGCCGGATGCAGGGGCCCCGGCGACGAGGATGACCTTGCCGCCGCCGGCATCGATGTCGGTGCCCAGGAAGGTCACCCCGTGGGTATCCACTGCCGACTGCACCCCGGTCACCATCGCATCCAGCGCCGCAGCGGCGGCCGCTTCCCCCTCGGCGGCGAGCAGCGCGTCGAGCCCCCGGAACTTCAGGAAGGCGACGGTCGCGCGGCGGTGTTCGGCGTCGCGCCCGGTACTCGTCAGGTGCTGGCGCAGGGCGAGCGGCAGCGAGCGCTCGAGTGCACCGGGATCACCCTCCTTGTCGGCCGGTGCCGGACCAGGATCCGCACCGGCTGGCGCTGCGACCAGCAGGAAGCCGGGTCCGCACGCGTCGCCCACGACGGCCGGATCGAGCACCGCCCGCGCCGACGGGCTGACCACGATCTGTCCGGCGTCAGCTGCCGCCTCCATCGCGACGGTCTCGCTGGCGCCCGGCCCGGTCACCACCAGCTCGCGGTGCGAGGTCCCCACGAGGAAGAGGTGGATCTCACCGCTGTGGACACCGATCGACATCTCCAGCGCGACCGGGCCGGCCGAGGTCTCGAGCTTGCCGAGGTCGCGCAGCACCTGCCGCATGCCAACCGCCGCCCGGCAGCCACGGTCGGTGTGCCCCTCGCCGGAGAACAGCAGCAACAGCGCGTCGCCACCGAACTTGAGCAGGCTGCCCCCACCGCGGTACGCCACCTCCAGCAGGGCGTCGAAGCAGAAGCCGATCGTGTCCGTCAGCTCCTCGGCACCGATGCGACCCGCCCGTGCGAGCCGTTCCGACAGTGCGGTGAACCCCGACACGTCGACGAACACCAGGGTGGCGTCCACACGCCGCCAGCGCCGCTCCTCGGCGGTCCGCAGCCACTCGACCTGGACACGGGGGACGTAGGCACCGAGACCCGCCGCCGCCCCACCCGCCCGCGCGACCGCACCCATCGACCCGACCTCGCGCTCGCTGCTGCACGGCGGATCCCGCGCGCAGCGGACGCTACCCGCTCACGCCCACAGCGTGCCGGAGATCGAGGTCGCGATCTCATCGAGGTCGCCGGGCGCGTAGGCCCCGGTGGAGAGGTACTTCCACCCTCCGTCCGGCGACATCGCCACGATCTGCGCGCCCTCGGGCAGCCGGGGGGCGACCCGCTGGGCGACCACCAGCGACGCGCCGGTCGACACCCCGGCGAAGATGCCCTCCGCCTCGGCGAGCTGCCGGGTCGCACCCAGTGCCTTGCGGGAGTCCACCTTGATCCGGCTGTCGAGCACCTCGAGGTCCAGCACCTCCGGCACGTACCCCTCGTCGAGGTTGCGGAGCCCGTAGACCAGGTCGCCGTACTCCGGCTCGGCGGCGTAGATCTTGACCTGAGGGTTCCACCGCTTCAGCCGCCGTCCGACCCCGGTGACGCTGCCACCGGTGCCGAGCCCGGCGACGAAGGCCGCCACCTCGGGGAGATCGGCGATGATCTCCGGCGCGGTCGTCTCGTAGTGCGCCAGGGCGTTGGCCGCGTTGCCGTACTGGAAGGGCATGTAGGCATCCGGGTCGGCCTCGGCGAGCTCGCGGGCGACCCGGACCGATCCGTTCGAGCCCTCCGTCGCCGGCGAGTACACGAGCTCCACCCCGAACAGGGTGAGCAACTGCTTGCGCTCCTCCGAGGTGTTCTCCGGCAGCACGCAGGTCAGCGGGTAGGCCTTGACCCGGCAGATCGCCGCCAGCCCGATGCCGGTGTTGCCCGAGGTCGGCTCCAGGATCCGCTGACCGGGACGCAGGTGCCCGGAGCGTTCGGCCTGCTCGATGAGGTACTTGGCGACCCGGTCCTTCACCGACCCCGTCGGGTTGTGGCCCTCGAGCTTGAGGTGGATCGTGCGGCCCGGCGGCGACAGGTGCGGCAGCGCGACCAGCGGGGTGCGACCTATGGCCTGGGAGATGTCCCCGAAGCGCACCGGTCAGGCCGTCGCGACCACGCCGACGACCCCGTCGACCCCGTCCCGCGGATCGAAGGAGCCACCGGACCCAACGGACCCACCGGAGCCACCGGACCCACCGGACCCACCCGCCACCGCCGGCATGACGGCCACCTCGCTGTCGGGGCCCACGGGTGTGTCCAGGCCGGAGACGTAACGGATGTCCTCGTCATCGACGTAGACGTTGATGAACCCGCGCACCGCCCCGCCGTCGAACAGCTGCTCCTCGAGCCCGGGGTGGGCCGCCACCACGGCCTGCAGCACCTCGCCGACGGTCGCGCCGTCGGCGGTGACCTTCGCCGCGCCGTCGGTGTGCTTGCGCAGGACGGAGGGGATGCGGACGGTGGCCATGGGGACCTCGAGGTGGAGGGAACGGTCGGATCGGCGCGCGGCGTCGGCCGCGAGGGTAGCTCGCGGGGCGAGCGCTCAGTCGTCGTCGCGGCGCCGCTGGGTCAGCTTCGCGGGCACGCTCGCCAGCTTGGACCCCGTCTGTTTGATCCGGGCCTCGGGGAGCTCGGCGTGGTGCCTGAGCGTCCCACGATCGAGCTGCTCGTCGACCACCACGAGCTCCGTGGCGCTGAGCGGCGGGAAGGCGCGCAGCGGTGCCGCGGCCTCGTCCGGGAACACCACCCAGTGCACCCCGTCGCCGGCGGTCCACCGCGCGACGAAACCGTCCACGTCCCGGGCCGAGCCGTAGGCGAGCACGTGCGGCCGCAGCTGCCGGTCCAGCTGCCGGGCCGCCTCCAGGGCGATCGGTGTGTACTTCAGCGCCCGGCGGGCGAGCAACCAGGCCATCAGGCGACCTGCTGGTCGCGGAGCAGGACGGGCCGCTCGGTCACCCGACCGTCCACGATGCGGAAGGCGCGGATGTCGGGGGGGTCGCGGTCCTCGAGGGTCACGATGAGGTAGGTGGCCTCCGGGTAGGCGGCGAGCCGGATGTCGGTGGCGGAGGGGTAGGCACGGGTGTGGGTGTGGGTGTGGTAGATCGCCAGCTCCCACCCCTCGTCCTCGATCTCACGCATGGCCTTCAGCAACTGCTTGCCGTCCATGGTGTAGGTGGTGACGGACCGCTCGGTGTTGTCGATCGGGTAGTGCCGGTGCGATCCGTCGGGCTGCGTCCCGAGCAGGCCACAGACCTCGTAGGGGAAGTCGGACCACGCGTGCTCGACGAGTTTCTGCCACGTCGCCCGGTCCAGCTCGAAGGGGCGTTCCTGACCCGTCACCGCCTCCACACCCCCCTCCTCACCGCCCTGCAACGGTACCGCAGAGGCCGTTCAGGGCTTGCGCGGTCCCGGGATGAAGGCGTTGGTGCGGCGGACGTACTCCTCGTACCCCTCGCGCTTGCTCCCGCCCTTGGCCATGTTCTTGTCCGTGAGCGCCACGCCCGACACGTTCACGATGAAGAAGGTCATGGCGATCGACCCGACGGCCGTCCACCACGCGCCGGTGGACAGCGCCAGCAGGAAGAACGACCACCACACCACGGTGTCGCCGAAGTAGTTGGGGTGACGGGTGTAGCGCCAGAAGCCCTGGTCCATCACCTTGCCCCGGTTGCTTGGGTCGGCGAGGAACCTCGACAGCTGCCAGTCCCCACCCGCCTCGAAGGCGAACCCGACCAGCCAGACCACGACGGCGAGGTAGTCGAGCCAGATCAGCCCCTCGGGCGCGCCGTAGAGGGTGGCAGCCAGCAGTGGCAGGGAGATGAACCACGCCAGCACCGCCTGGAGCAGGAACACCGTCACCAGGCTGCGCACCGCGAAGGTGTCGGGGTTGCGCCGGCGCATCGCCTGGTAACGCTTGTCCTCACCGTGCCCCCAGTTGCGCCAGGTGATGTAGCCGGAGAGCCTGAGCCCCCAGATGGTGACCAGGGCCAGCGTCAGCCAGGTCCTGGCCGTCGGTGGATCGGCGAAGTGGGCGTAGGTCCACGCCGCCACGACGAAGGCGAGCCCCCAGACCCGGTCCACCAGGCTCGCGTCCTTGCGGACCAGGCTGATGATCCAGGTCACCAGCATCATCACCGAGACCGTGCCCAACCCGGTCAACCACACCTGCCACGTCGCCACGTCGTCGCTCCTGCTCGGGTCCTGCTCGGGTCACAGCCATCCGTGCGGACCGCTGCACCCTGCAGGTTCGCAGGTCCGGCGCCCGGTGGACGGCCGCCTACGTAGCCTTGTGGCCATGGCCGCCACGACCGCATCACCGTTCCCCGACCTCGAGGCCGTGTCCGAGGCGGTGATCGGCTGTCGGGCCTGCCCGCGGCTGGTCGCCTGGCGGGAGCAGGTGGCCAGCGAGCGCCGCGCCGCCTACGCCGATGAGACCTACTGGGGCCGCCCGGTCCCCGGGTTCGGTGACCCCCGCGCCAGGGTCGTGGTGGTGGGGCTGGCCCCGGCGGCCCACGGCGCCAACCGCACCGGACGGATCTTCACCGGGGACCGCTCCGGGGACTGGTTGTTCGCCTCGCTGCACCGCACCGGGTTCGCGAACCAGGCGCGCTCGGTGTCGCGTGACGATGGCCTGGGGCTCACCGGCGTCTACGTGACGGCGGCCGTGCGCTGCGCCCCGCCGGACAACCGTCCGAGCGTGGCCGAGCGTGACCGGTGTGCGCCCTACCTGGCCGCGGAACTGGACCTGCTGCCGTGGCGGGTCGTGGTGGCGCTGGGCAGCTTCGCGTGGGATGCGGTGCTGCGGCAGACGGGCTGGTCCGGGCGGAAACCCCGCTTCGGTCACGGCTCGGAGGTGGTGCTGCCCGACGGCCGCGTGCTGCTCGGCAGCTACCACGTCAGCCAGCAGAACACCTTCACGGGTCGGCTCACCGAGGGGATGCTGGACGCGGTGTTCCAACGGGCCGGGGAGCTGGGCGCCGGCCGTCACCGGTAGCGCCGGGGCGGCCCGCGGCGACGTCGCACGGCAGCAACCGCCACCTCGCCGGAGACGAGCGGCCAGCGCGGGGCGCACCAGCGGCCAGCGCGGCGCACACCAGCGGCCAGCGCGGCGCACACCAGCGGCCAGCGCGGCGCACACCAGCGGCCAGCGCGGGGCGCACCAGCGGACACGGCTGTCCGGCACGGCACCCCACCACCTCGATGTAGGGCAGAGCGGGGCGGTTTCCCGGCCATCCGTGACCGGCTGGCCACCCCGCCGATGGCCGGGCGGCCAGCCGAGCACGACCGACGCCCGCCTACGAGCGCCTCAGCGCGACCGCTCGAGGACCCCACGCAGGTAGTCGGCCTGGCCGAGGTGCTGGAAGGCGTCGCCGAGGATGCTGACCAGCCGGACGCCAGCGGTCACCGGCGGGTCGTAGCCGTCGTCGACGACTCGGTCGAGCTCAGCGGCGTCCACCTCGGCGAGGTAGTCGTCGACCATGGCCGTGACCGCGTCCTGGTAGCCGACCAGCAGCCCGGGGTCGGCGACGCGGACGCGAGCCACGTCCTCGCGACGGTGCCCGTAGCCGTGGTCCTCGGGGTCGAGCGGCAGACCGAACCGGTCGACCCAGCGCTGCGCGGTCCACACCTGCTCACGCCCGGCGAGCTCGGCGACCTGGGCATCCTGGATCCGGATCGTGTGCCACAGCAGCCACGCGAGGGGGTTCGCATCGTCGTCGAGACGGGTGTGCAGCAGGTGGTCGTCGGCCCCGTCGGCGAGCTCTCGGACGAGCGGCGGCAGCCGGTGGAAGGCGTCGGTGAGCAGCCCGCGGGTGTCCATGTCGACCACGGTAGTGACCTCGCCGAGGACGCGTCGGGACCTGCAGGCGGGCGCTGGCGTGGCCGCACGTGCGCTCGACCCGACGGTCGGCGACCATGCCGGGTAGCGCTGGCACGCAGCGACGACGCGAAGGACCGTCATGACGCAGCAGCACATGCTCGCAGCGGTGCTCACGGGGCACGGTGGCCCGGAGCGGCTCGAGGTCCGCGACGACGTGCCCGTCCCCCACCCCGCCCGGGGCGAGGTGCTGGTGGAGGTCACGGCGGCCGCGGTGAACAACACCGACCTCTGGACCCGGGAAGGCGCCTACGGTCGCGAGGACGACCCGCATGCGGTCGCCGGGTGGCAGGGCGTGCCGCTGGACTTCCCGCGCATCCAGGGGGGCGACGTCGTCGGGGTCGTCACCGCGGTCGGTGATGGGGTGGACGAGGCCATCATCGGACGCCGAGTGCTCCTCGATCCGACGCGCTACGCCGACGACAGCACCGCCGACGCCGACGACAGCACCGCCGACGCCGACGAGCCGACCCTCGTGGCCGTGCTGGGTTCCGAGCAGGACGGCGGGTTCGCCGAGTACGTCGTCATCGCCGCCGACCAGGCTCACGACGTCACCGACTCGCCCTTGAGCGACGAGCAGCTGGCCTGCCTGCCGATCGCCTACGGCACCGCGACCGGCATGCTGGAGCGCGCGCAGGTCCGCGCCGACGAGACGGTGCTGGTCACCGGCGCCTCGGGCGGCGTCGGGCTGGCGCTGGTGCAACTGGCCCACGCGCGGGGCGCTCACGTCATCGCCCTGACGACCGCGGACCACGAGGCGGCCGTCCGTGACGCCGGGGCGAGCCACACCGTCCTGCGGGACGAGGGGTCGATACCCGACCGCATCCGGGAGGCGGCCGAAGGGCCGGTCGCGGTCGTGGCCGACGTCGTCGGCGGGTGGGTGTTCGAAGAGCTCTTCCCCCTGCTCGCCACCGGCGGCCGGTGGGTCACCTGTGGTGCCGTGGCCGACCCACTCGTGTCGCTGGACCTGCGCACCCTCTACCTCCACCGCCGACGCCTGATCGGCTCCACGATGCACACACCCGCGCAGTTCCGCCGGCTCGTCGACGACGCCCGCCACGGCCGCATCGACCCGCAGGTCGCCCGGACCTACCCACTGACCCGGATCCACGCCGCCCAGGCCGACTTCGCCGAGGGTGACCACGTGGGCAAGCTGGTCCTGCTGCCCGGGGACCGGACCGTCAGCCCAGATCCGGCGGCCGCCACAGGTTGATGCCGCCCTCAATGGCGTAGCGGTCGATCTCCTCGAGCTCGTCCGCGGTGAACGACAGCCGCTCCAGCGCCGCCACATTGAACTCCAGCTGCGACACGCTGCTGGCCCCGATCAACGTCGAGGTGACCCGCTCGTCGCGCAGGGTCCAGGCCAGCGCCAGCTGCGCCAGCGACTGGCCCCGGCTGGTCGCGATGCGATCGAGCACGCGGACCTTGGTCAGGTTCTCCTCGGTGATCAGCTCTCGATCGAAGGAGTCGGCGGACGCCCGGGCGGCCCGCGAGTCCTCCGGGAGCCCGTCGAGGTAGCGGTCGGTCAGCAGCCCCTGTGCCAGCGGGGAGAACACGATGCAGCCTGCGCCGACCTCCTCCAGGGTCTCGAGCAGGTGGTCCTCCTCGATCCAGCGGTTGAGCAGCGAGTACGACGGCTGGTGGAGCAACAGCGGCGTGCCGAGCTCGCGCAGGATGGCGACCGCTTCGCGGGTCCGCGCCGAGGAGTAGGACGAGATCCCCACGTACAAGGCTTTGCCCTGCCGCACCGCGGTGTCCAGCGCCCCCATCGTCTCCTCGAGAGGCGTGCGCGGGTCGTAGCGGTGGGAGTAGAAGATGTCGACGTAGTCGATCCCCATCCTGGCCAGGCTCTGATCGAGGCTGGCGAGCAGGTACTTGCGCGACCCCCACTGCCCGTAGGGCCCCGGCCACATGTCGTAGCCCGCCTTGGTGGACACGACGAGCTCGTCGCGCAGGTGGGCGAAGTCGGTGGCGAGGACGGCCCCGAAGTGCTCCTCTGCTGCGCCGAAGGGCGGGCCGTAGTTGTTCGCCAGGTCGAAGTGGGTGATGCCGAGGTCGAAGGCGCGACGCAGGATGTCACGCTGCGCCTGCAGAGGACGGTCCTCGCCGAAGTTCTGCCACAGGCCGAGCGAGATGGCCGGCAGCTGCAGGCCGCTGCGGCCAGCCCGCCGGTACGGCATGCGCTCGTAACGATCCGACGCGGGCAGGTACGGCACACCGGCACCTCCGACGAAGAGCGAGCCGCGTGTCGGTCGCCAGGACACCCCAGTTCCCGTCACGCGTCCTCACCTCACTGTAGCCACCGCCTCTCCTTGGCCACCGGGCCGCAGGGAGCCGGCGTGGAGCCGGCGTGGAGCCGGCGTGGAGTCGCGCGGGGCAGGAAACCGGCCACCCATGGCCGGCTCAGCGCCCCAGCACCTCGACGTCGGACAACGCGGGGCAGGAAACCGGCCACCGATGGCCGGCACGGCGCCCTGCCTCGGCGGGGCGGGGCGGGGCGGGGCGGGGCACAGCACGGCGGGGCGGGGCGGGGCGGGGCGGGGCGGGGCACAGCACAGCGGGACCCGGCACGGCGGGGCACGGCACGGCGGGGCACGCAGGCGGCCGACCCTGGCCGGCGCAGCGCCCCACCACCTCGACGTCGGACACCGCGGGGCAGGAAACCGGCCACCGATGGCCGGCACGGCGCCCAGCGCACCGGCCACGATGCGACGACCGCGACCACCGCGACCACCGCGACGACCGAGCATCGTCAGGCGGCGAGCAACGCCTCGGCCGCCCGGCGGCCCGACACCAGCGCCCCCTGGATCGACGAGGTATCACGGTGGTCACCGCAGACCCAGGTCGTCGCGTCGACCCGCACCTCCCGGGCGAGGGTGGGCAGGTCCTCGACGTTCTGCCGCGGCTGGGCGTGGGGGATGCGGTAGGCCGCGATGCGCTCCCAACCGGCCACCTCGCTGCCGTACCACCCGGTGAGCTGGGCCCGGATCGCCGCGTCCAGCCCACGGTCGTCCTCGGGCGGCACCCCCACGGTGGACACCGACACCAGCGCGTCGCCGCCCGGCGGGGCGTAGGTCGGCGCGACCTCGCTCATCACGGCCAGCGTGGTGGCCGGTCCGTCGTGGTCGGCGTCCAGCGCCAGGTCGGGCCGGGCGAACGGGGGCTCACTGGCTCGGTAGTACACGGTGGCCGTCCCGCGGTCGGGGGCGACGCCACCGGGCAGGCGCGTACCGAGCAACCGCTGCGCCGCCGGACCGTCGGTGGCGACGACGACGTGCTCGGCCGACAGGCGGTCACCACCGGCCAGCGTGACGCTGCCCCGGTCGACCGTCTCGACCGGGTGCTCGAGCCGGATCGTGTCCAGCGGCAGCCGGGCAGCCAGCTGCTCCGGGAGCTGCTGCATCCCGAGGGCGGGGATGGCCACGTCGCCGCGGAAGAAGCTGCGGAACACGAGCTCGGTGACCCGCGAGGAGGTGGTCATCCCGGGGTCGAAGAAGGTGCCCGCCAGGAAGGGCGAGAAGAAGCCGGCGGTGATGGCCGGGGAGAACGAGCGCTCCTCCAGCAGCTGCGAGGTGGGGACCTGCGGCCGGGCCGCGACCTCCTGCCCACCCGGGTGGAGCACCGACCGCCTCCACGCCAGCAGCCGGAGCCCGTCGCCGACGGTGGTGATCGGCGAGGTGATCGACGCCACGCCGGCGACCGGGGCGCGCAGCGGGTCGGCCAGGCGCCGGAAGCGTCCCCGGTGCCGGATCACGACCCCCGCCGAGAAGGGCCGCAGGTCGAGGGCGGAGAGGTCGAACCAGCTTCGGGCGGCGGGGTAGCCGGTCAGCAGCACCTGGAAGCCCCGGTCGAGGCGGTAGCCATCGACCACGTCGGTGCGGATCCGGCCACCGACGCCGTCGCTGGCCTTGAGCAGGGTGACCTCGCGACCGGCGGCCCGCAGGGTCAGCGCGCAGGTCAACCCGGCCAGCCCGGCCCCGACGATGAGCACGTCGGTGTCGGCCACGCTCATGCCGCCCGCTCGTCGAGCAGCGCCGCCTCCAACGCCGAGACCAGGGTCGTGTGGGTGAAGGTGAAACCGGCATCGAGCAGACGCTGCGGCAGGACGCGGTTGCTGACGGTGGCCAGCGTGACCCCCATCTCGCCGTACAGCAGACGGATCGCGAAGGGCGGGATGAGCAGCACCGTGGGCCGGCGCAGCACCTGACCGAGTGCCTTGGTCAGCTCCCGGTTGGTGACCGGCTCGGGACCGACGAGGTTCACCGGCCCCGACAGCTCGTCGTGCTCGGCCAGGAAGCGCAGCGCCCGGACCTCGTCGACGAGCGAGATCCAGGGCACGTACTGGTAGCCGTTGCCGACCCGCCCACCGACCCCGAGCCGGAAGGGCAGATCGATCTTCTCGATCAACGGGCCGCCCTCGGCGATGACCACCCCCGTGCGGGGGTGGATCGTTCTGATGCCGGCGTCGACCGCCGGCTGGGCCGCCGCTTCCCAGGCCACGCAGACCTCGGCCAGGAAGTCGTCACCGGCGCTGGAGTCCTCCGTGAGCAGCTCGTCACCGCGGTCGCCGTAGTACCCGACCGCCGAGGAGGAGAGGAACACCTTCGGACCGGAGGACAACCCCGCGATCGCCTCCGCGATCAACCGCGTACCGACCTCCCGGGAGTCACGGATGCGACGCTTGGTCTCGTCGGTCCACCTCGAATCACCGATGGGTTCACCGGCGAGGTGGACGACGACGTCCACGCCCTCGAGCTTCTCGGCCTGGATCGAGCGCGCCGAAAGGTCCCACACCACGTCGTCCGGTCCGGCCTTCGAGCCGTCACGTACGACCCGCTGCACCGTGTGCCCGTCAGCGGCCAGCGAGGCGATCAACGCCTCGCCGATGAGCCCGCTCGAACCCGTGATCGCGTACCTGGCCACCTGCCACCCTCCGCGGTTGACGACGCTTCAGTTTCGCAGGTGGTTGGGGCAGCGGACGGGGTCGTTCTGCCACGCGCGGCGCCAGGCGTGGGCCCCCACGGTCCGTGGCCACGGCCACGAGCGACCAGGCCCAGCGGGACCCGCGCCGGCTGGCCAACGGGGGGTTCGACCAGCCGACGCGGGAGAGGGGGTCAGGCCTGGTGGGACCCGACGAGCTTCCAGGTAGCCGGCAGGAGCGCCGCTGCGAGAGCGAGCTTCAGCGCATCACCGATCAGGAACGGCACAGCACCCAGCACGGTCGCCTCGAACAGACCCACGCCCAGGAACAGCGCCAACCCGGTGATGCCGAAGGCGTAGATGACGAGGTTGCCGACCGCCATCAGCGCGACCGTGCGGCCCACCGTGCGGTCGTTGCCGAGCCGGGCGAGACGACCGACGATCGCGGCCGCCGCGACGAACCCGATGATGTAGCCGAAGGACGCTCCGCCCGTCGCCGTGAACCACGGCACACCCGCGACCCCGAGCACGAGGTACAGGCTGCTGCCCAGCGTCGCGCGGCCGGCGCCGAGCGCGGCCGCACCGAGCAGGACCGCGAAGGTCTGCCCGGTCACCGGGACCGGGGTGAAGGGCAGCGGCACCGCGATCTGCGCGGACAGCCCGAGCACGACGGCGAACGCGCCGACCAACAGCGCGTCCTTGACCCGTGAGCCGGGGACGAGGTCGGCCAGAACGCGACCTGGGGCGACGGGGTTCGGTGCGGAGATGGCGCTCACGGGGTCCTCCGGGACGGTCGCTCGTGCGGATGCGGCAGCCGGGACGCGACACGTTGTCCCCGACCACCAGCGAGCACGATAGGCGAACCGTGCGCCGGCGTCAGCGTCGGGCTGCCACGTGCTGGCGGGTCACGTCCAGCCGCGGGCGTAGGGATCCGGCACCACCAGCCGGTCCACGGCCCCCAGGGCGACGGCGGCGCGACGCGGCCAGTAGGGGTCGCGCAGCGACTCCCGGCCCAGCAGGACCAGATCGGCATCGCCCTCGGCCACGACCCCCTCGGCCTGCTCGGGCTCGGTGATGAGCCCGACCGCCGCCGTCGCGACGCCGGCCTCGCGGCGGAGGCGAGCGGCGAAGGGGACCTGGTAGCCAGGGGCCGTGGGCACCCTGACCCCGGGCAGCGTCCCCCCGGAGCTGCAGTCGATCAGGTCGACACCGTCCTCGACCAACCACCTCGCCAACTGGACGGCATCGTCCTCCGACCACCCGCCGGGCACCCAGTCCGTGACGGACAGCCGCACGGCCAGCGGGAGGCGGTCGGGCCAGACCTCCCGGATCGCGGTGACCACCTCCCGGGTGAGCCGGGTGCGGCCCGCGAGGTCACCGCCGTGGTCGTCGGCGCGGTGGTTGGACAGCGGCGAGTGGAAGCTGTGCAGGAGGTACCCGTGGGCCGCGTGGACCTCGAGCAGCTCGAACCCCGCCGCCGCGGCACGCTGGGCCGCCGACCGGAACGCCGCGACCACCTGCGCGATCCCCGCGGCGTCCAGCTCGCTGGGCACCGGAGCCCGCTCGTCGAAGGCCACCGGGCTGGGCGCGACCACCTCCCAGCCTCCGTCCTCCGGGGCCACCGGACCACCGCCCTGCCACGGCGGTGCCGTCGAGGCCTTCCGACCCGCGTGGGCCAGCTGGATGGCCGGGACCGCCCCGTGGTCACGCAGCTCGGCGACGATCGGCGCCAGCGCCTCGACCTGCTGGTCGTTCCACAACCCGAGGCACGCCGGGGTGATACGACCTTCGGGCAGCACCGCCGTCGCCTCGGCGCACACCAGGGCGTTGCCTCCCACCGCCCGGGAGACGAGGTGGACGTGGTGCCACGCGTTGGCCAGCCCGTCGGTGGCTCGGTACTGGCACATCGGGGAGACCCCGATGCGGTTGCGCAGCGTGACCGACCGCAGCTCGAGCGGTGTGAACAGCTGGGACATCGAGGTACTCCGTGATCGTGCGAGGCGGCGTCGTGCCGGTCAGCCCATGGCGCGTTCGATCG
Source organism: Nitriliruptoraceae bacterium (assembly GCA_003561535.1). Taxonomy (GTDB): domain Bacteria; phylum Actinomycetota; class Nitriliruptoria; order Nitriliruptorales; family Nitriliruptoraceae; genus T1Sed10-7. The sequence goes on along the minus strand of PWWI01000313.1, from coordinate 4,562 downwards.
CCACCACCAAGCGCTCGGCGGAGCCCTCGACCAGGTCCATGAACAGGTTCGGCTCCGTCAGCTCGAGCTCGTTGACCTGCCACGTCCCGACCGCGTCGACCAGCAGGTCCACCCGGGCGTAGAGGAGCTGCTGCCCCGTCGCCTCGATGACCCAGCGGGCCAGCTCGGCGGCCTCGGCCGGCACGTCGGGCACCGGCTCGTACACCCCACCGTGCTCGATCTGGACCAGGTAGGCGCCCTCCGCGGGGCGCTTGCGGACGGCGTGGCTGACCTGGCCGTCGAAGAGGATGACGCTGAGCTCGCCCGCGGTCGCGATCGTCGGGAGGAAGGGCTGCACCAGCACGTCACCGGCGTCGCTCAGCGCATCCAGCGCCGCCTGCCCACGGCTCGCTGGCAGCCGCTCGATGCCGTCCCCGCCGGCGCCGACCGCCGGCTTGAGCACGACCTCGTCCCAGCCCCGTGCCGCCGCGAGCGCGGCCAGATCCGCACGGTCACCCCGAGCCAGCCACGCGGTCGGCACGATCGGGGTCCCGCGTTCCTCCAGCTCGATCAGGTAGCTCTTGTGGGTGTTCCACCGCACCACCTCGGCGTCGTTGAACAGCCGGGTGCGACCACCCACCTCACCGGCCCAGTCCACGAAGGCATCGCGACGCGTGTGGTAGTCCCAGGTCGACCGGATCAGGACCGCATCCCAGCGCCCCCAGTCCACCTCGGGGTCGTCCCAGGCCTCGAGTGACGCCTCGTGGCCGGCCGCCGACAGCGCAGCCAGCAGCGGCGCGTCGTCCTGGTCGGTGTGGACCTGGTCGGAGGCGGTGGCCAGCGCGATGCGCACGGGGGGAGCTCCCTGCATGACGGCGAGGTGGTGCTCACCTCGACGCTACCCGGCCACCGGCGCGACCCGGCGCCAGCCTGCGGTCACCCACACCGGGGCGGGACGGCTGCCAGCCGCCACCGTCGCCCCTAGGGTCACGTCCCAGCCAGGGCGCCCGGGCAGCAGCTCCCGAGCGACCCGCCGAACACCACCCACGCCCACAGAGGGGGACGACGTGCTCGACGAACTGCAGGTCCGACCCGGCGAGCCGGCCCGGCTCGCGGAGCGGGAGACCAAGAGCCGGCTCGGCCTCGGCGAGAAGTCGGACGGCTACGCACGGCTGGCGGAACTGCAGGAGCAGCTGCGCGAACTGCAGGCCCACCTGTTCGGCGAGTCGCGGCGGTCCGTGCTGCTGATCCTGCAGGGGATGGACAGCTCCGGCAAGGACTCGACGATCCGGCGGGTGTTCGAGGGCGTCAACCCCCAAGGGGTGTGGGTGCGCGGCTTCGGGCGCCCCGAGGAGGCGGAGCTGGCCCGCGACTACCTGTGGCGCGTCCACCGGGACGTGCCCCGCCGCGGCAAGATCGGCATCTTCAACCGATCGCACTACGAGGACGTCGGGGTGGTGCGGGTCAAGGAGCTGGTGCCGCCCGAGGTGTGGCAGCGCCGCTACCACCACATCCGTGAGTTCGAGCGGCTCCTCACCGACGAGGGCACCAGGGTCCTGAAGGTGTGGCTGCACATCTCCCACGAGGAGCAGCGTGCCCGGCTCCAGCGCCGGATCGACGATCCGGAGCGCAACTGGAAGTTCGAGCCCGAGGACATCGAGGCCCGCCGGGACTGGCCGCTGTACCAGGCCGCCTACGAGGAGGCGATCACCGAGACCTCGACCGACTGGGCGCCGTGGTACGTGATCCCGGCCGACCGGCGGTGGGCACGGGACGTGGCGATCGCGCAGCTGCTGGTGGACACCCTGACCGAGATGGACCCTCAGCTGCCCCCGGCCGATCCCCGGCTGCAGGGCATCACGATCCCCTGATCGCGGCGCCCCGTCGGGGCATCACCGCCCCAGCACGCGCCGGTCGTCGCGGAAGGGCAGCGTGCGCCGCGCCTCGGCGACGACCTCCGCTCGGAGGTCGGCGAGGAGGATCGTCTCCTCACCGGCGCCGGCGACCAGCACCTCCCCGAGGGGATGCACCACGCGGCTGTCGCCGGCGTAGTCCAGGCCACCACCTGATCCGACCCGGTTGACGGCGACCACGTAGGTCTGGTTCTCGATGGCCCGGGCGTCGATCAGGCGGCGCCAGTGGAGGCGGCGTGCCGCCGGCCAGTTGGCGACCACCAGCTCGACATCCACCGCTGGTGAGCGTTCCCAGTACAGGTTCGCGAACCGCAGGTCGTAGCAGACCGACAGCCCGATGGTCAGCCCTCCCACCTCGGTGCTGACGACGTCGGCCCCGGCGCGGAAGCGCTCGTGCTCCCCCGCGTAGGCGAAGGGATGCAGCTTGTCGTAACGCGCACGGACCCCGTCGGCGTCGACGACCATCAGGCTGTTGGTCGGCAGGCCGGCCGGGCCCGCGGCCTCGGGGGTGGGTGAACGCAGGGGTACGGAGCCGGCCAGCACCACCCCGTGGGAGCGGGCCTGTTCGCGCAGCCACACCACGGTCGGACCGTCCTCCTCCTCGGCGGTGAGGTGGGTCGACATCGAGAAGCCCGTGGCGAACATCTCGGTGAGGACGATCAGTTCCGCGCCCGCCGCGGCGGCGCGTGCCACCATCGGCGCGAGCCTGGCCAGGGTGGCGTCCCGGTCCTCCCACACGATGTCGTGCTGGACGGCAGCGATCCTCATCTCACGTCCTCCTCGACCGGCGAGCCGGCCGGCTCCCTCGCCGCGGCATCGCCGGGATCCTCGCGTGCGTCGCCCCGATCCGCGCCAGCGGAGCGGGCCGCCCGGGCACGTCGCGCGACGTAGCGGTCGACCGGGTCGGGCTTGAGTCCCCGCAACCCGTGCCACAGCAGGTTGACGATGTGGGCGGCGACCTGCTCACGCGGCCAGTCGCGGTGCTCGAGCCACCACTCGCCGACCAGCGCCACCGCCCCCACCAGCATCAGGGCGTACATCGGCGCGGTCTCGGCATCGAACCCCTGGTCGCTGAAACCATCGACGAGTTGCTGCTCCGCCCGGGTCGCCACGTCGGAGATCACGCTGGCGAAGGACCCCCCGGTCATGCCGATCGGCGCATCACGGATCAGGACACGGAAGCCCTCCTCGTGGTCCTCGATGTAGTCGAGGAACGCCTCCGCAGCCGACTCCGCCACCGCGCGCGGATCCCGCGCATCGAACGCGGCCGCCAGCGAGGACGTCAGCCGCTGGACCTCCCGGTCCACGACCACCGCGTAGACGCCCTCCTTGCCGCCGAAGTGCTGGTAGACGACCGGCTTGGACACCCCGGCCCGCTCGGCGATCTCCTCGATCGAGGTGGCCTCGTAGCCGCGCTCGGCGAACAGCGACCGGGCCACCCCGACGAGTTGCTCCCGCCGTTGCTGGGCGGTCATCCGCACCCGCTTGGCCACCGTGCCGCTCCTCGTCGCCGTCGCCACGGCCCTACGGCGCCCCCGCAACCGCCCGCTGTCGTGTCGTACTGCCGTCGCGGTGCCGACCGTAGCGGCGAGCAGGACCACCGTGGAGGGCACCGGGGTACGGTGCCCGACGTGAGCTCCCCTGCCCCCACGCCGCACCCACCGTCCGAGGGCACCTCCCTGGACGAGTGCCTCGACGTGCTCGGCCAGGGCCTCGACGAGGTCGCCGGGTGGTTGCTGGTCAGCAGCGGCGACCTCGAGGTGACCGAGAAGGCGGACGGCACGCCGGTCACCTCCGCCGACACCACGGTCGACGACCGCCTCCGCGACCGCCTCACCGACGCCTTCCCCGACCACGGCATCCTGAGCGAGGAGCGGGGCACGATGGCCCCGACCACGACCTGGACCTGGGTGATCGACCCGGTCGACGGGACCTCGAACTACACCAACCGGCTGCCGTACTGGTGTATCTCGGTCGCGTTGCTGTTCGAGGGTCTCCCCGTGCTGGGGGTCATCGACGCACCGGTGCTGGGTCGGCGCTACACCGCCATCGCCGGGCGTGGCGGCACGATGACCAGCCGGACGACCTCGCTGGACGGTCGCGACCAGCAACCGACCAGTCGACCGCTCAAGGTCCGTCCACCGGTCGCCTGGCGCGATCCCAGCAACGGGCACGTCCCCGTGATGCTGACCACCGGCACGGCACGGCGCGCCCGGGGCGCAGGGCTCGAGCTGAACCCCAGGGGGATGGGCTCGATGGCCCTGGACATCGCCCTGGTGGCCGAGGGGGTCGCCGCGGCCTCGATCGCGATCGTGCCCAAGGTGTGGGACATCGCCGCCGGGGCACTGCTGATCGAGGAGGCGGGCGGGGTCGTGGTGACCGTCGACGCCGATCCCCTGCTGCCTCTGGTCGGGGGCGTGGAGCAGGAGGGCCGCGCCGCCATCACGGCGACCGGGCCCGATGAGGCCTACGTCAACGAACTCGTCGCCGCGCTGCTGGGGACACCACCGGGCTGACCCGCAGCGCACGACAGAGCCCCCGCCGAGGAGTCGGCGGGGGCTCGTCTCTGCAGCGACGATGCGCTGGGTCACGTGGGATGGTCGCCTGGACGGGACCCGTTCCGCACCTCCTTGTTGAGGTGGCGGCCGGTCGCCCGTCCCCACAGCTCGG
>PWWI01000115.1 GCA_003561535.1 Nitriliruptoraceae bacterium | reverse complement strand
GCCAAGGACCAGGTCGACGTCATCGCGCTCGCGCGCCAGAGCGACGACTTCCGCAGGGTCGTGATCACGGGCGACAAGATGCAGGTCGTGGTCATGACGATCCAGCCCGGCGAGGAGATCGGTGCCGAGACCCACGAGGGCCACGACCAGGTGCTGCTCTTCGTCGACGGCGAGGGTGAGGCGGTCCTCGATGGGGTCACGTCCACGGTGAGCGCCGGGGACCTGTCCTTCGTCCACGCTGGCGTCCACCACAACTTCATCAACACCGGCTCAGAGCCTCTGCGGATCGTCACGGCCTATGCTCCGCCGGAGCACGAGCCGGACACGGTCCACGCCGACAAGGCCGAGGCCGACGCCGCCGAGCACGACCACTGACCGCGCACTGATCGGCGCCAGGAGAGCACCGGATGGTCGATGTCGTCTACCGCTTCGGGATCGACCCCGAGAGCGGAGAGCGCCGTCCAGCGACCGCTCAACGAGCGCAGCAGCTGCTGGAGTCCGGCAACCGGGAGTTCAGCGGGCTGTTCGACCCCGACCGTGATCCCACCAGCCCGGCGATGATCACCGTTGCCGCGGGCGACCTGGGCTTGGACGCCGCCCCGGGCGGCATCCTCGCCCACGAGCCCTTCGCCGCGGTGGTCGGCTGCGCCGACGCACGGGTGCCGATCGAGCTCGTCTTCGGACGGGCGGTCAACGACCTCTTCGTGCTCCGCCTCGCCGGCAACGTGCTCGGTGCGGAGGTCATCGGCAGCCTCGACTACGCCTTCCAGTACCTCCCGACGCTGCGGCTGGTCGTCGTGCTCGGACACACCAGCTGTGGGGCCGTCACCGCGGCGGTCGACGCCTACCTGAACACCGCGAGCTACCTCGGCCTCTCGGCCGAGCACCAGCTCCGGGCCATCGTGGACCAGCTGTTCCCGGCGATCCGGCTCGGGCACGCGGCGATGCTCCGCAACTGGGGCGCGGACGCAGCGGACCACCGGGGTTTCGTCCCGGCGTTGTTGGACACCTCGATCGCGCTGAACGCCGCGATCATGGCGTCGTCGCTGCGCAGCGAACTGGTCGCCTACGGGCTCGCCGAGGTGGCGACACGGTTCGGTGTCTACGATCTCGCCAGCCACGCGGTCGGCACCCCAGCGGCCGACGCCGGCGGCGAGCCGCTGATCGGCCTGTCGACGCCACCGAGCGACGCCGAGGGGTTCACCGCCCTGGCCGACGCCTTCGCCGGCGGCCCCGTGGTCGCAGCGGCGATGGGCGCCTGAGGACACCGCCTGACGGCACCGACGGCCGGCCGGATCCACCTCGGTGGCTGTGACGTGAGGGACCTGCCGGCCGAGCGCCGCGACGAGGTGCTCAGCTCTGGAGCGGAACCTCGCGCTCCAGCAGGCGCGAGAGCACCACGAGGCTGCGGGTGTGCGAGATGAACTCCTCGCTGCGCAGCCGCTCGAGGACGTCCTCGAGGTGGCCGGTGTCACGTACGCGGACGTGCAGCAGCGCGTCGTGGTCACCGGTCACGGTGTAGGCGGCCACAATCTCGGGGTGCTTGGCTGCGGCGGTGCGGATCCGGTCCGGGATCGTGCGTCCCTCGCAGAACACCGCGACGAAGGCCTCCGTCCCCCACCCGAGCGCCCGGGGATCGGTCACGGCCGTGAATCCCTGGATGACCCCTTCGTCGACGAGGCGGTCCACCCGTCGCTTGACCGCTGGCGCCGAGAGGCCGACGCCGTCGCCGATCACGCGGAAGCTCGCCCTGGCGTCGCGCTGCAGCCACGCAACGATCTGGCGGTCGATCTCATCGAGACGCAACGAACCATCGCTCCTTCGAACGCCTCTAGCGTAGGTCGGCGCCTTCAGGCATCGTACGGTGATGGCCCGCAGGCGGGTGCCGCCGGTGGGTCATCGACCCCGATCGGAGGTGTCCGCATGTCCGCGACCACCGCGACCACGTCCCACGTCCCGAGCTCCTACGACCTCGACGAGCTGTACGCCCACTCGGCGCACAACTACAAGCCGCTGCCGGTGGTGCTCGCCGACGGCGAGGGGGCCTGGGTCACCGACGTCGCCGGCCGTCGCTACCTCGATGCCCTCGCGGGCTACTCCGCGCTCAACTTCGGTCACCGGCATCCGCGGCTGATCGCGGCGGCCCACGACCAGCTCGACCGGCTCCCCCTCGTCAGCCGCGCTTTCGACCACGACCGGTTCGCGGAGTTCACCGGTGAGCTCGCGGCGCTGTGCTGCAAGGACGCGGTGCTGGCCATGAACACCGGGGCGGAGGCGGTCGAGACCGCGATGAAGGCGGCCCGGCGGTGGGGACACCAGGTCAAGGGCATCCCCGACGGCACCGCACGGATCGTGGTCGCCGAGGGCAACTTCCACGGGCGCACCACCACGATCGTGTCCTTCTCGACCGACCCGGACGCGCGGGACGGGTACGGGCCCTACACCCCGGGGTTCGACCTGGTGCCCTACGGCGACCTGGAGGCGATGGCCGCGGCGATCGGTGATGACACCTGTGCGGTGCTGATCGAGCCCATCCAGGGCGAAGGTGGGGTCATCATCCCGCCCGAGGGCTACCTGCGTGGGGTCCGGCAGCTGTGCGACGAGCGGGGCGTGCTGTTCCTCGCCGACGAGATCCAGTCCGGGCTCGGCCGCACCGGCCGGACCTTCGCCTGTGACCACGAGGACGTCACCCCCGACATCTGGATCCTCGGCAAGGCGCTCGGCGGCGGGATCCTGCCGCTGTCGGCGATCGTGGCCGACCGCGACGTGATGGACGTGTTCACCCCCGGCTCCCACGGCTCCACCTTCGGTGGGAACCCGCTGGCGTGCGCGGTGGGCACCGAGGTGGTCCGCATGCTCGCGACCGGCGAGTGGCAGGATCGCGCGGCACGGCTCGGTGACCGGCTGGCCGAGGGGCTGGCGGCGCTACCGGCCGGAGCGCTGTCGGGGTTCCGGGTCAGGGGCCTGTGGGCCGGGATCGACATCGCCGGCGACCGCACCGGTCGGCAGGTCTGCGAGGCGCTGCTGGCACGCGGGGTGCTGGCCAAGGACACCCACGGGTCGACGATCCGCCTCGCTCCGTCGCTGGTGATCACCGAGGAGGAGGTCGACCTGCTGGTCGACACCCTGGCGCAGGTGCTGGCGGTCTGACCAGCCGTGCGGCTGGACATCGTTGCCCGCCGGTCTCCGTACCCTCGGGGGTGCGCTCAGCTCCCAGCTCCTCCCAGCTCCCAGAGGTCGTCATGAACGACATGGTCCTCATCACCCGCGTGACCGGTGCCGTCCTGATCGTGCTCGGTGTGGCCGGCTACGCCGTGACCGGCGGTGCCAGCCTGACCGCGTTGCTGCCGACGGTCCTCGGTCTTCCGGTCCTCGGGCTCGGTGTGTGGGCCGGTGACGAAACCCGGCGCCGCACCGCGATCCACGCGGCGCTCGTGCTCGCGCTCCTCGGCTTCCTCGGCACCCTGATGAACGTGGTGGAACTGCCGGCGGTCCTGGCGGGCGACGAGGTGGCACGCCCGCAGGCGGTGGTGGTCTCCAGCCTCACGGCATTGGTGTGTGCGGTCTACCTCGGCTTCGGCGTGCGCTCCTTCGTGGCGGCGCGTCGCGGCGGCGGCTGAGCCTCGCGGTACTACGCTCGCCGAAGGCCTCCCGGCACCGTTCGACGGTCGGGCGGGAGCGCCGGATGCGAGGAGGTACCCGGTGGACCGCCAGCAGCTCAGTGCGCTGATCGACCACACGCTGCTCAAGCCGGAGGCCACTGCGGCACAGGTCGAGCGGCTGTGCGCCGAGGCGGTGGAGCACGCGTTCGCCTCGGTGTGCGTCAGCCCGACGCAGGTCGCGCTCGTCGCGCGTCACCTCGACGGCCACCCGTCGCTGGCCTGCTCGGTGATCGGGTTCCCCTCCGGTGCGCACCTGCCCGCGATCAAGGCGGCCGAGGCGGCGCGTGCGGTGGCCGACGGGGCGCAGGAGCTCGACATGGTGATCGACCTCGGGGCGCTCGCTGACCGGGGCGGCGCCGCGGTGGAGCACGAGGTCGCCGCGGTCCGTGCCGAGGTGGCCGACGCGGCCGCGATCAAGGTCATCATCGAGAGCGCGGCCCTGACCGACGACCAGATCGTGGCAGCCTGCGAGGCCGCGGTGGCCGCCGGAGCCGACTTCGTCAAGACCAGCACCGGTTTCCACCCCAGCGGCGGCGCGTCGACCCACGCCGTGGCGCTGATGCGTCGCACGGTGGGCGACGACGTCGGGGTCAAAGCCTCCGGCGGCATCCGTAGCTACGAGGACGCGCTGGCCATGCTCGCGGCCGGGGCCAGCCGCCTGGGGATGAGCGCAGGGGTGGCAGTGGTCACCGGCGGCTGAGCGCGGCCGGGCCGGCGCAGAGCCGCGCCGCCGCGCCGGCGTGGCCACGGTGGGGCGCTGCGTCGGCCACGGTGGGGCGCTGCGTCGGCCGCGGTGGGCGCTGCGTCGGCCGCGGTTGGCCGGCTGCGTGCCCCGCGGTGCCGGCGTGGCCACGGTGGGGCGGCGGGTCGGCCACGGATGGCCGGCTGCGTGCCCCGCGCGGCCGGGCCGGCGCAGAGCTGCGCGGCCGGACCCGTCAGCTCCGTCGGCTCGGGCCGGCCGCGCAGCCGCGCGTCAGTCCGCGGGGGTGACCTCGCAGACCAGGTCGCCCGGCTCCACCTTCGTACCCGCGGCCGTCGCCACCCGGGCGATCTTGCCCGGGTGCGGCGCGGAGATGGTCGACTCCATCTTCATCGCCTCGATCGTGGCCACCGGGTCGCCCGCGGCCACCTCGGTGGCGGGGTCGACCGTCCAGGTGATCACCCCGGTCAGGGGCGCGGCGACGTGGGCGGGGTTGCCCTTGTCCGCCTTCTCCACCGAGGCCACCTCGCTGGCTATGGCGTGGTCGCGGACCTCGATCGGCCGCGACTGGCCGTTGACCGTCAGCAGCACGGTGCGGAAGCCCCCTTCGTCAGGCTCGGTGACCGCCTGGAGCCCGAAGTAGACCCGGGTGCCCCGGCGCAGGTCGATGGCGATCTCCCGGTCCTGGTCGAGCCCGTGCCAGAAGGCCTCGGTCGGCAGGCGCGCGACGTCCCACCACAGCTCGTGGGCGTGCTCGAAGTCGGCGGTGGGGCCGGGGAACTGCAGGCGGTCCAGGGCGCGACGACGGGCCGGTCCGGGCTCGTCGGGCAGCTCCTCAGGCGCGGCGGCGGCGACCGGCTTGGACGCGCCCTTGGCCTCGAGCACCTTGGTGCGGAAGGGCTCCGGCCAGCCGCTGTGGGGGGTGCCGAGCTCGCCGCGGAGGAACCCGATCACGCTGTCGGGCAGGTCGAAGCGGGAGGGGTCCTCCTCCAGCGCATCGATGTCGACGCCTGCGGAGACCACGTACAGGGCGAGGTCACCGACGACCTTCGAGGTCGGTGTGACCTTGATGATCCGGCCGAACAGCTCGTCGCAGCGCGCGAAGGCCTCCTCGACCTCCTCGATGCGGTTGCCGAGACCCAGCGCCGCCGCCTGGGAGCGCAGGTTCGACAGCTGGCCACCGGGGATCCCGTGCCGGTAGACCGTGCCGGTGGGGCTGCGCAGCCCCGACTCGAAGGGGGCGTAGAGCTTGCGCACCGCCTCCCAGTAGGGCTCCATCGCCCACAGGGGCTCGAGCTCGAGGGAGGTGCGGCGGGGACCGCCCTGGGTCGCAGCCACGATGGCGGTCAGGCTGGGTTGGCTGGTCATCCCCGACAGCGGCGCCGCCGCCCCGTCGATCGCGTCGACGCCAGCGCCGATCGCGGCGAGGTAGGTGGCGAGCTGGCCCCCGGCGGTGTCGTGGGTGTGGAGGTGGACGGGAGCGTCGAAGCGCTCGCGCAGCGCCGCGACCAGCACCCGCGCCGCAGGGGCACGCAGCAGCCCGGCCATGTCCTTGATGCACAGCACGTGGGCGCCGGCCTCGAGCACGCCCTCCGCGACCCGCAGGTAGTGGTCGAGGGTGAAGATGTCCTCGTTCGGGTCGGTGAGGTCGCCGGAGTAGCACAGCGTGCCCTCGGCCAGCGCACCGGCGTCCCGGGCCGCCCCGATCGCGGCACGCATCTGGTCGACGTCGTTGAGGGCGTCGAACACCCGGAAGATGTCCAACCCGGCGCTGGCCGCCTCCTCGACGAAGGCGCGGACCGCCCGCTCGGAGTAGGCCGTGTAGCCGAGCAGGTTCCGGCCCCGCAGCAGCATCTGGAGGTTGATGTTGGGGATCGCCTCGCGCAGCTGCTCCAGCCGCCGCCACGGGTCCTCGTGGAGGAAGCGCAGCGCAACGTCGTAGGTCGCCCCGCCCCAGGCCTCGAGCGACAGCAGCTGGGGCAGCCCGTGCGCGAGGTGGGGGGCGGCCACCAGCATGTCGAAGGTGCGCATGCGGGTCGCCAGCAGCGACTGGTGGGCGTCGCGCAGGGTGGTGTCGGTGATCGCCACCTCGTCGCTGTCGCGGAGCCACCGGGCGAAGCCATCCGGCCCGAGCTCCTGGAGGCGGTCGCGGCTACCCGGCGGAGGCGGCACCGAGGTGTCGAGCGCCGGGAGCTTGGCGGCCGGTGCGGGGAGCTGCGGTGGGGGTCCGTAGTCACGGTTGACCGTGCGCTCGGCCAGGAAGGTCGCCAGCCGTTGCGCCCGGTTGGTGCCGGCTGAGGGCTGGAGCAGGTGCGGGCGATCGTCGATGAAGGAGGTCGAGAGGTCGCCGGCCGCCAGCGCCGGCTCGGCCAGCAGCCCCTGCAGGAACCGCATGTTCGTGCGAACCCCGCGGACACGGAACTCGGCCAGGGCACGCTGCGCGCGGCGGATCGCCATGTCGAAGTCGGAGCCCCGGGCGGTCAGCTTCACCAGCATCGAGTCGAAGAAGGGGCTGATCTCCCCACCGACGTAGGCACTGCCAGCGTCCAGCCGGATGCCCGCCCCACCGGGGGATCGGTAGGCCGACAGCCGGCCGGTGTCGGGTCGGAACCCCTGCTCCGGGTCCTCGGTGGTGATCCGCGCCTGCAGCGCCGCTCCGCGGACCGTGATCGTCTCCTGGTGCAGCCCGAGGTCCTCCAGGGTCGCACCGGAAGCGATCCGCAGCTGGGAGGCGACGAGGTCGACGGAGGTGACCTCCTCGGTGACCGTGTGCTCCACCTGGATGCGGGGGTTCATCTCGATGAACACCGCGCGGGCGTCGGGCTCGGTGGCCCGCTCCACCAGGAACT
>PWWI01000302.1 GCA_003561535.1 Nitriliruptoraceae bacterium | reverse complement strand
CGTGAGGCGTATCTGAGTCTTTGATAGAGCCGGCCGGTGTTCTAACCCAACTCATGTGTGGTGCTCGGGCGGGTGGTTTCTGTTGTAGTCGATGCGGCCGCGGCGTGCCTGCTTCATGCCGGCGGTACGTGCCCGGCGGATGCGTGGGCCGCGGCCGTGGTGCTCGTCATCGGGCGTCACATACCCGACGGCTTCGTGCAACCTCACCGTGTTCCACAGGGTGCGCACGCGAGCGAGCTCGGTGTCGAGCACGGCCGCATCCTTGATGCGTACCAGGTGGGGCCACTCGCGTTTCAGGTGGCCGAAGAAGCTCTCTATGTGAGCCTGATCGGTCGGGGTTCCGGGACGTCCATGATGTTGCAGGATCGCCATCAGCGCCATGAACGTCCTCGTGTCCCCGGCGGTCATCTCCGGGCCGTTATCCGACCAGGCGATCAACGCTGGCGCGTCCTTGTCGCCATGGCGGAGCGGGCGGCCCTCACCGTCAAGCAGCCCCTGATCTTCGAGCGCGTCGGCGAACAGCAGCTGGACCTGGGTGGTGGTCTGCTCGGTGGTGGACAGCCACCCGATCCAGTAGCGCGACACGACGTCCACGATCGCATAGACCGCCCGGTCGCAGCGGGTGAAGTGGGTCGCATCCCAGATCCAGATCCGGTTGGGTTCCCACGGGATCTCGGGCAGCGGACGTGCGGCCGGCTTCGGACGCGACGGCTCACCCGGCAGGGCCACGTCCGCCGATTCGGCCACACGCAGCACCGTAGAGGGCGCGACGTACACGATCCCGAGATAGCTGCCGCGGTGTGCGAGCTTGCGGTGGGTGCGGTCGGTCGGCCCCCAGTCCTCGATCAATCGCAAGATCGCGTCGATCTCCCAGTCGCGCAGCCGGTGGACCGGATTGCCGCCCGGCGCGAGGTCCTCGAGCGTGCCGATGCCGCGCAGGCGCTTCCGCCACCGGTGCATCCGCACGTCCGACACACCCAGCGTGCGGCACGCCCGTGCGTGCGGCCAGCCGCCGGCCACCGCTCCGTCGACCAGCTTGAGCAGGCCCTCCTTGACCTCGCCAGGCACACGCGGAGGGACCTCGGCGAGGGTCAGGCCCAACGCGATTTTCCTCGCACCAGCGACAGCTCGATCGCCTGCTCCTTGATCGCCTCGGTCACCCGTGCCAGTTCACCATGGAGCATCTCGATCTCGTGATCGCGCGGGTCACGGCTCCGGCCCGGCTTGGACGCCGCGAACGCCGCCAGCGCCGCGTCCTTGGCGTCACGCCGCAGCTTGATCACCACCGAGGTGTCCACACCCCACTTGCGGGCCGCGTCCGCCTGGGTCAGCTCCTGGGAGGTCACCTCCAGGAAGATCTCCCACTTCTCCTCCGGGGACAGCAACCGACGCTTCCGACGCCCCGGTGACGCCTTCCTCTCGCTCATCGTCAACCCTCTCTAGATCAGGCCCGAGAGCCTTCCAGAGTTGGGTTAGAACTCCACCGACCTCTATCACGAACTCAGACGCAAACCAGACGGTCACGGCCGACCACTCCCGACCGGAGGGGTCGCTACGGTCGGGCGCCGTGGGGATGGGTCTCCGAACGTGGCGGGTCGCTGAGGTGCTGACGGTGGCAACGGTCCCGAGGTGGGTGCGAGCGGTGCTGTGGTTCGGGCTGTTCGCCGTGCTGGCCTACGTCGGTAGCTGGCTCCTGGCCGGATGGCTGCGCGCCGGTTACGACCCGCGTCAGCAGGCGATCAGCGAACTGTTCGAGCTCGGGGCGCCCGCTACCTCGCGGGGTCCGGTCGTTGCTGGGCTGCTGGTGTCGGGGGTCGCCTTCCTGCTGCTGGCGCCGGCCCTGTACCGGGCGCTGCCGGGGGAGGGGCTGCTCGGACCGGCGCTCGTGGTTCTCGCCGGGATCGGCACGCTCGGCGTCGTCGCCGCCCCCTGCAGTCCGGGCTGCCCTGGAGCCGAGACCACCCCCTTCGATCTGTGGCACACGATCGCGGCGGGGACGGGGTACACCGCGCTGGTGCTCGCGCCGCTGGCCTTCGCGTGGCGGGTCAGGCACGCTGAGCCCGTGTTCGCGAGGTGGTCGGTGGCGATCGGTGGGACCGCGGCGCTGCTGTTCGCCGTCTACGTGCTGGACCTGGTCGCTGCGGCCCCGGGTCTGCAGCAGCGGGTGTTCAACACCCTCGCGGACGCCTGGTACGTGGTCGCCGCGGTGTGGATCCTCTGGCGTGACACCAGGGCGCGGCGTCACGAGGCGGCGGGTCAGCGCCGCCGGTAGCCCCCGGGTCCGCGCCGCCGCTAGACCGCCGGGCCGCGCCGTCGCTGCTCGACGATCTGCAGCTCCGCGATGGCGTCGTCCTTGCGTGACTCCGGAGCGCTCACGGTCCACACGTCCTCGGACGGGGTCTCGATCGTGACCGGGGTGATGCCGGCGCCCTCGAGCCGCTCGCGTGCCACCTCGGCGTCGTGCTGCGAGGCGTAGGTGCCGACGGTCGTGGTCTCGGACGATGCTGCCATTGGGGTGCTCCTCAGCTGGCTTCTGGTGGCCGGCCCACCTTGGGGCGACGGCGGTGGATCGCGGCCCTGCCTACCACCTACGGTAGGTAGGGGAGTCCGTGGCCGACCACCGACGAAGGTGCGCCCTCACCGCGTCGGGCCCGGCGACGGCACGAGTCGTCGGGTGATGGGGGAGTGATGCAGCAGCACGTGGCGGTGATCGGGCCGGGCGAGGGTGCCACCGGGCAGGACTGTGCGGACGCCCACCGGGCCGGCACCCTGCTGGCCGAGGTCGGGATCGTCGTCATCACGGGGGGTCTGGGTGGGGTCATGGCCGCGGCTGCCCGCGGAGCCCGTGACGCCGGCGGGGTGAGCGTCGGGCTCCTGCCGTCGGCGGATCGGGCCGACGGTGATCCGGCCCACACCGTGCTCCTGCCAACCGGCCTCGGGGAGCTACGCAACGGCCTGGTGGTCCGCGCTGCCGATGCCGTCCTCGCGATCGGTGGCAGCTGGGGCACGCTGAGCGAGGTGGCGTTGGCCGTGCGGGTCGGCACCCCGGTGGTGGCGGTCCGCAGCTGGGACCTGCCGGCAGGTGCCGTCCACCTCGCCCCCGACATCGAGGTGGCGGTCGCGAGGGTGACAGCGGGGTGGTGACGACCACCCGTGACCGCGGTAGGGGCGGTCGGTGTCGGGACCTGGCCCAAGGGGGAGGACGAACGCAAGGCAGGGCACGGGCGGATGGAGATCCTCGCCGCCGATGACCGTCAGGTCACGATCGACCTGCGGTGCCTGCGGGGTGTCTCCGGCCCTTCGGGTCCCAGAGCACGACCGCGTTCACGTTCGAGCCCGAAGGGAACGGCTCCGGTGTGCCGTGGACCATGACGGGTCGGAACCCCCGTGGCGACGCGTGGTGGGCGTCTTCCCACCGATGGACCAGATGATCGGCCCCGACTGCGAGCGGGGGGGCTGGCAAGCCTGAAGGCGGAGTCCGAGGCCGCGGTCGAGGGTCCGAGGGACGAGGGTCGACGCGATCGCCGTGGTGGTCTTCGCCGCCCCAGATGGATCGTGGACGCGCCGCAGGCCACTAGCCCGATCCCGCCTGCCCCGCGACCTCCCTTTGGTCGGGAGCCGCCCGGAACTGGCGCCCCTGCGCGATGGACAGGACCATCACCGGCAGGGTGCATAGCCCGCTGCTGAGGGTGGCGACGCTGGTCGCTGGGCGCAGCCCCACGGTGTGGAAGGCGAGCGCGGCGAGCGAGAGCACACCCATCACGGTCAGCGCGACAGCGATCCAGGTGTCGCGTCTCGTGCGACCCGCCAGCGTCGTCGCCAGCACGATCGCGGCCACCCCGAGCAGGGCGTAGCCCGTCAGGTCCAGGGCGTAGGGCAGCGAGCTGGGATCGTGGAGGTACCACAGTGCTGCCGCCTCAGGATCGCGCTCCACCAGGCCCGGCAGGAACGTGTACTGCGAGGTGTAGGCGATGGTCGCGAAGGGCACGTAGGCCGCCAACAGGATGGCGCCGACCCAGCGCCGGACGGAGTCCGGTCTGACCTCGGCCAAGGTCAAGAGCAGCACCAACACCGCGACGATGCAGGGGGCGAGCAACGATGCCCCGACGAACCCCCACCGGTACAGCACGAGCCCGTCGAGGAAGTCGGCGAGGTGGCCCGAGAGCTCGGGCGGGGGTGAGGAGGCGAACACCAGTCCCATGAGCCCCGCCGCGGCGAGGTAGCCGATCGCTGCCGCGATCAGCGCCGTGCCGAGCTGGCGCTGTCGGTCCGGATGGTGCTGCCCGACGGGACCCGTCTGGCCCTGGACGGTGGACATCGGCACCTCCTCCGCGGAGATCGGCGCGATCCCGCGAGCGGCCCCGCTGAATTGCCCCGCTGAGCTGCCCCGCGGAGCGGCCCCGCTGAGCTTCCACGGGATCTCGGACCATCGGCGAGTGGCTACCGCCTGGTTCCCCTCACACTTTGTCAGGGCGGCTGAACGGGGGCAGAGCCGGAGGTCATCGATCCTCCGACGCGGTCAACGGCGACCGGGCCTCACCCTTCGGCGTGCAGTCGGCGTGCAGCCAGGGTGCGGGCGAGGCCGGGGGAGAGGCGGCCCACGGTGTCGGCGACGATGGCGGTACGCCCGACGCGCAGCCGCTGGGGGACGCGCCGGCCTGCGCGGCGCCGAGCGACGACCGCCACGATCGCGCGGGCGACGTCGTCGGCGGTGAGTGCCGCACCGGTGGTGGAACGCGCCGCCGCCGGTCCGACCTCGGTCACGGCCGTGCGCAGGAAGCCAGGGTGCACGACCGTGACGCCGACCCCGTCACGCGCCAGATCGTCGGCCAGCGCCAGGAACACCCCCGTCAGCGCGTGCTTGGCGCCGACGTAGGCCGGCCGTCCTGGCACGGGCACCAGCCCCGCTGCCGACGACAGCACCACGAGGTGGCCGCCTCCGGCCCGCAGCGCCGGCAGCGTTGCTCTGGCGGTCCGCAGCGCCCCGTGGTAGTTGACGTCCATCACCCGCCGGAAGGTGGCGTCGTCGGCCGCCTCGAGCCCACCCAGGGCGGTCACCCCGGCCCCGGCGACGACCAGGCGGAGCCGGGGCACATCGGACAGCGCCGCTCTGAGTTCCACCTCGCTGTCGGGCTCGGCGAGGTCGATCTCGAGCCACCTCGCCACCGGTCGCTCGGGCTCAGCGGGAGGGGTCGTGCCGGGCCGGTCGAGCCCGATCGTGCGGTCACCGGTGGCGGGAAGCAGCCGCAGCAGTGCCCCACCGAGGTGGCCGGCCGCGCCGGTGAGCAGCGCCGTCGGTGCCCCGTGAGGGTCGGACCCCTCCCCCCGCCCGGCCCGCCCCGGGTCAGCCACGGTGAGCCTCGCGGAAGCGCGCGTAGCACCCGGCCGTCGTCAGCCGGGGCAGCCCCGGGAAGGCCGCCCGCAGTCGGGCGTTGTCGAGCACCGGCCGGTAGCGCAGGAAGTCGACCTGCTCCGGACCGCTGCGGACCAGCCCTGTGGGTCGCAGCAGCCGCAGCACGCCCTTGAGCAGCGCCGGCGGGATCGGGAGGTAGGGCCGAGCCTCGATCGCCGCGATCTCGCGCAGGGTCAGCACCCCGTCACCGGCGAGGTTGAGCACGCCGGTGACCCGTTCGGTGACCCCCCGCGCGATCACCTCGGCGACGTCACGGTCGTGGACGAACACGAAGGGCACGTCGGTGTCGGACAGCCCGAGCACGACGCGTCCGGTGAACAGCTTGGTGATCAGGTTGTCGGTCTGCTCACCGAGGATCGTGCCCGGCCGGAGCACCAGCTGGCCGAGCTGCGGGGACGACCGGCGCGCCTCGGCCAGCAGTACCTCCACCTCGGCCTTGTGACGGCTGTAGGCGAACCGGGGGTGACCGGGGACGGGGTCGGTCTCCTTGAGGGGCCGCTCGCGGTTGCGGGGCGAGTAGCCGTAGGCCGCTCCGGAGGAGGTCACGGTGAGGTGGTCGACGCCGACGGCGAGGCAGGCGTCCAGCACCTGCCGGGTGCCTCCCACCTCGATGTCGTGCAGGGTCGTCTCGTCCATCCCGGGGGGCGGGTCGATGATCGCGGCGAGGTGGACGACGGCGTCCACCTCGTGCTCCGCGAGCAGCGTCGGTAGGTCCGTCGCCCGCAGGTCGGCAGTGACGTAGGTGACGCCCTCGATCGGCGCCTCGGGAGGGCGCCGATCGAGGGAGACGAGGGGGCCCGGCCGCTGGCCTGCTGCCGGCCCACCGGCGCGCACCAGGGCCTCGAGCGCCAGGGAGCCGAGGTAGCCGGTCCCACCCGTGACCAGGATCCCGCTCACGTCCCGAGCACCGGGTCCGCGGCGACGACCGGCGGCGGGCGTCGCGACCACACGCTCGCCACGGTCAGGCCGGCGATCAGGTGCCAGATACCCCACCACGCGGCGACCAGGGCCATCCCTCCGAGCCCGCCGAAGAAGCCGAAGATCAGCACCAGCGCCAGGGCGGAGTTCTGGATGCCGACCTCGATGCTGACCGCCCGGCGATCGCGCTCCTCGAGGCCCAGCGCCGCCGCCGCGCCGTAACCCAGCGCCAGGGCCAGGGCGTTGTGGAGGAACACCGCGAGCGCGACGACACCGAGCAGCGCTGCGAAGTGCTCGATGTTCGACAGGAAGGCGATCGCGACGAAGCCGATGAAGAACACGATCGAGATGGTGCGCATCGGCCGGTAGAGCTTCTCGGCCAGCTCCGGGCGGCGCAGCCGCAGCAGCACGCCGGCGGTGACCGGCACCACCAGCAGCAGCAGGATCGTGATGGCGAGGTCGACCGGATCCAGCGCGACGGCGCGGAGCACCTCCCGGGTGCCGGGATCCAGCGAGCCCCAGAAGGCGAAGTTGGCCGGCGTCGCGACCGCCGCGACCAGCGTCGCCACGCCGGTCATGCCGATCGACAGGCCGGTGTTCCCCTTGGCCAGATGGGTGACGATGTTGGAGACGTTGCCGCCGGGGCAGCACCCCACGAGGATCATCCCCAGCGCGATCGACGGTGCCGGGTCCAGGATGCGGGTCAGCGCGAAGGTCAGCGCAGGCAGCACCAGGAACTGGGAGGTCAGCCCGACCAGCGGGGCCCTCGGCTGGGCGAACACGGACCTGAGGTCGGCGACGCGGACGTCCAGCGCGATGCCGAACATGATCAGCCCGATCGCCACGTTCAGGATGAACAGGCTGGTCGGGTCGAAGTTCAGCCGGAT
>PWWI01000160.1 GCA_003561535.1 Nitriliruptoraceae bacterium | reverse complement strand
TGGCCTTAGCGGAGGGGACACACCCGGTCACATTCCGAACCCGGAAGTTAAGCCCTCCAGCGCCGATGGTACTGCCGGGGCAACCTGGTGGGAGAGTAGGTCGCCGCGGGAACCTTCTTCGATCGAGGCCGCCCCTTCTGGGGCGGCCTCGATCTATGTGTGCAGACCTTGCGTGCAGACCGTTCCTCCCCGGGCTCGGGCGTCGTCCCGCTGCGGTTCCGTCCCGCTGCGGTTCGTCGCCACGTGAGCTGCCACCAGGTCAACTGGCGCGAGGTCACTGCGAGGATGACGGTGGTGCGCCAGGCCCGCGTGCTCGTCCGCCATCAACGCTCGGAGTGGATCTCCCGCGCTGCGCGGCCGATGGCGATGCCCCCGCCCAGCGTCATGATCAGGCCGATGCCGGGTAGCCAGCCGCGGAAGCCGACCAGGCTGATCGTGTGGACCAGCTGCCAGGTCGGGAGCGCGATCGCGATGCCGGCGATGCCGATGGCATGGAGCAGGACGACCCGCCGGCTGCGCACCAACGAGACGCCGATCCCGATGACCCCGGCGAACACGGTCCAGCTGCCGGCCCCACGCATCCCCGTGAAGGTGCCGACACCGGTCATGAGCCAGGGGAGGAACGCCCCCACCGTGATCAGAACGCTCGCCCACAGCAAGGTCTGCTGGCCATGCCCGGCGTAGGGCCACCTCGGGGGGGCGGGGACGTCCGGCGAGCCGGTCGGCGCAGCCGGGGGAGCGCCGGATGATGGGGGCGTCGTCGTGTCCATGGCGTGGACGCTAGCCACCTCGCGAACGTGGCGGACAGGCCGACTCAGCGAACGGAACGCCGCTGCGCGCCAACGGTCGTTGGCCCCCTCCGAGCGGTAGCGCTACCCGCGGTCCCGTCGGGAGCGCGGATGGGACCGCTCGGTCGGGGGTTCGCCCCGCTCGTGCATCCGGGTGTTGCCCCATGCGTCCCACCAGTGTTTGCGTCGCAGGGCGCTGGGCGTCGTCGCTCGCTGACGGCGCGTTGCGCTGACGAGGACGATCCGCCGGACGTGCTGGACATGGGAGATCAGCGTGAGCGAATCGAAGCAACCCGTGGCGCCGGACGACGAGTGGCGCGAGCAGTACTGGAAACGCAACCTCCGCTTGATGGTCGGGCTGCTCGTGGTGTGGTTCGCGGCGTCCTTCGGCGCCGGGATCCTGTTCGTGGAGCGGCTGAACGAGATCGTGATCGGCGACTTCCCCCTGGGGTTCTGGTTCGCCCAGCAGGGCTCCATCTACACCTTCGTGGTGTTGATCCTGGTCTACGCCCTGCGCATGGACCGCCTGGACGAGGAGTTCGGGGTCGAAGAACGTGACGCCGAAGGGAAGCGACTGTGAGCGCCATCCAGTTCTGGACCACGATCTTCATCGTCCTCAGCTTCTCGGTCTACATCTACATCGCCTGGCGGAGCCGGGTGAAGGAGACGGCCGGGTTCTACGTCGCGGGGCAGGGGATCCCGACCGTGGCCAACGGTGCTGCGGTCGCCGCGGACTGGATGTCGGCGGCCTCGTTCATCTCCATGGCGGGGCTGATCGCCTTCCTCGGCTACGACGGTGCCATCTACCTCATGGGGTGGACCGGCGGATACGTGCTGCTCGCCCTGCTGCTCGCGCCCTACCTGCGCAAGTGGGGCAAGTTCACGGTCCCGGAGTTCGTCGGTGACCGTTACAGCGAGCTCGTGCGCACCATCGCAGCGGGCGCGGCCATCCTCATCTCCTTCACCTACGTCGTCGGGCAGATGCGTGGTGGCGGCATCGTGTTCAGTCGGTTCCTGAACCTTCCCGTCGCCGGCGGTGTGGCGGTCGCTGCCGCGATCATCTTCACCTACGCCGTGCTCGGCGGGATGAAGGGCATCACTTGGACCCAGGTCGCCCAGTACACGGTGTTGATCGTCGCCTACCTGATCCCGGCGTTCGCGATCGCTCAGACCATCACCGGGTTCCCGATCCCCCAGATCTCGTTCGGGTCCGTGCTCGCCGAACTGAACGCGCTGTCCATCGAGTTCGGGTTGGACTCCTACACCCAACCCTTCACGGCTCGACCTCAGATCGACGTGTTCCTGGTCACCATGTCGCTGATGATCGGCACGGCGGGGCTGCCGCACGTGATCATCCGCTTCTACACCACCAAGTCGGTCCGTGGCGCGCGGTACTCGGCGTTCTGGGCGCTGCTGTTCATCGCCCTGCTCTACTCGACCGCGCCGGCGGTGGGGGCGTTCGCGAAGTTCAACATCCTCGACGGCGTCGGTGGGACCGCGGTGACGGAACTGCCCGAGTGGGTCGACAGCTGGGAGGCCACCGGCCTGGTGATCGTCAACCCCGAGGTGGAGACCATCGAGTCGATCAGCAACAACCCGGCCGACGAAGCCGACCTGACCGTCGACAACGACATCCTGGTGCTGGCCAACCCGGAGATCGCGGGTCTGCCCGCCCCCGTGGTCGGGCTGGTGGCTGCCGGTGGCATGGCCGCCGCCATGTCGACCGCAGCCGGTCTGCTGCTGGTGATCAGCTCCTCGGCATCCCACGACTTCTACTTCCGTCGTGTCAAGAAGGGCCACGCCTCGGAGTCGGAGAAGCTGCTTGTTGGGCGCCTGGCCATGGCCGGGGCTGTGGTGATCGCCGTGATCGGCGGCATCAACCCACCCGCGTTCGTGGCACAGGTCGTGGCGTTCGCCTTCGGGCTGGGGGCGGCGAGCTTCTTCCCGACCCTTGTGCTCGGGATCTTCTGGAAACGTTGCAACGCCAAGGGCGCCGCCGCGGGGATGAGCGTCGGGTTGCTGTTCACCGCGACCTACATGATCTGGTCGCTGTACATCTCGCCCGGCTCGACGGTATTCAACATCAGCCCGGAGGGCATCGGCACGATCGGCGCGCTGGTGAACTTCGCCGTCGCGATCATCGTGTCGAAGTCGACCGAGCCCCCGCCGGAGGATCTGATGGAGCTGGTCGAGAACATGCGCTCCCCGGCGGTGGCGCGGCGAGGTGGCGCTCCGGCGGGTCCCACCGTGGATCAGGCACCCGAATCCGAGCTGGGCGGCGCCTGAGCCCCTCCGCGTCGGACTGACGACGTGCTCCGGTCGAGAACATCGACCGGAGCACGTCGCCTCCGACGGGCTGGGCGAGCAGGGTCGTCATCGCGGTCTCCGCCTCCTCCCGGTCTTGCATGACCAGGCCTGAACTCCAGAGCCGAGCGGCGCCCTGGCCGGTCAGCGGGGTTCCCGAGCACGCGCTCGTGCCTGCACCCACGACACGTCGTGGGTGCAGGGGTGGGACAGGCCGTGGTCAGCCGGCGAGGGGTGCCGCGCAGGCTCAGCCGCCGCTGACCTGGCGGTCCTGCCCCTCCCAGTAGGCCGCCCGCAGACGGAACTTCTGCAGCTTGCCGGTGGCGGTGCGAGGCAGCTCGTCACGCAGCTCGATCGAGGTCGGACACTTGTAGTGGGCCAGCCGCT
This sequence comes from Nitriliruptoraceae bacterium, assembly GCA_003561535.1. GTDB lineage: Bacteria > Actinomycetota > Nitriliruptoria > Nitriliruptorales > Nitriliruptoraceae > T1Sed10-7. The sequence continues at coordinate 20,268 of PWWI01000160.1, read as the reverse complement.
CACGGCAGTGGCCGATCAGCTCCTCCGCGGTCACGTCCGCATGCTCGGGCGTTGGCACCACGAGCGCCTTGACGGTCTCGCCCCACCGCTCGTCCGGGACACCGATGACCGCGACCTCGGCGACCGCCGGGTGGCCGTGGAGTGCATCCTCGACCTCGATGGAGGAGACGTTCTCCCCGCCGGTGATGATCACGTCCTTCTTGCGGTCGACGATGGTCAGGTAGCCCTCGTCATCGATCGTGCCGCCGTCGCCGGTGTGGAACCACCCGTCGGCGAGGGCTTCCTCGCTGGCCTGTGGTTGTTCCCAGTAGCCGGCCAGCACGTGGTTCCCGCGGCCGAGCACCTGGCCCTGCTGGTCGGTCGCCAGGGTCACGCCCAGCGCCGGTACGCCGGCGCGCATGAGCTTGCCTGCGCGTTCGGTGGGGGAGAGCTCGTCCCCCTCCGCGCGCGTGCGGTTGAAGGTCAACAGGGGCGAGGTCTCGGTCAGTCCGTAGAGCTGCATGAACTCCCAACCGAGCTCGGTCTCGACGCGCTCGATCGTGCGCGTCGGGGGTGGGGCACCGGCGACCAGCATCCGTACCCGCCCACGGCCCGGTACCTCGTCCCACTCGCGGGCTGCGTCGAGCACCATGGCCATCACGGCGGGCGCACCGCACAGCAACGTCACGCCGTGATCGCGGACACGGCGCAGGATCTCGTGGCCATCGACCTTGCGCAGCAGGATCTGGGTCACGCCCATCGCGGTGGTCGAGAAGGGCATGCCCCAGCCGTTGACGTGGAACAGCGGCAGCGTGTGCAGGTACACGTCACGGTCGTTGACGCCGGCTTGCCAGCCCAGCGTCGTGGCGTTCAGCCACAACGAGCGGTGGGTCAGCTGCACACCCTTGGGGCGTGCGGTGGTACCGGAGGTGTAGTTGATGGTCGCCGTGGCGTTCTCGTCCGCGGCCCAGACCTCCGGAGCGACGCCGTGGAGGTACAGCTGGTCGTCGTCACGACCGAGCACGAGCGTGCGCGCGACCTCCAGCCCTGCGACCGTCTCCTCGAGCTCGGGATCGACCAGCAGCATCGACGCCCCGCTGTCCGCCAGGATGTAGCGGATCTCCTCACGGTTCAGTCGGAAGTTGATCGGCACCAGGACCCGGCCGGTCCCGCTGACCCCGAAGAAGGACACGATCATCCGCGCGCTGTTCTGCGACAGGATGGCGATGCGCTCACCCAGCCCGATGCCGTCGCGGTCGAGCGCGGCCGCCTGCGCGTCGGCCAGGTCGCGCACCTGGCGGTAGGTGAGCGCACCGAGCGAGGCTGCCGGCTGGTCGGGTTCGTCCACCAACCCGATGCGGTCACCGTAGGCGGTGACCGCCCGCGCGAGGTGGTCGTTGATCGTGAGCGCAACGTGCATCGTGTCCTCCTCGGAACGGTTCGTCACCGAGCGAGACGGGCTCGCAAGGCTAGGTAGAGCTCGGCGGTCGCGACGGCGTCAGCCCCCGCGTCATGAGCGTGGTGCGGTGGGAGTCCGAACGCCGCACGGGCGCCGGCGAGGTCGCGGGGGAGTCGCCTCCCGGTGCCGGTGGCCCGCTCGCGGGTGCGGCAGCGACCGATCAGCTCCACCGTGTCGATGATGGCGGGGTTCGGCCAGGAGCAGCGCATCGCCGTACACGCCCTTCGCAGCACCCGGACGTCGAGAGGCGCGTGATGCACCAGCAGCGCGTCCGCGTCGGCGATCACGCCCAGCAGTTGCGGGAGGACCTCATGCAGTGGTGGGGCCACGGCGACCTCGCTGGGCCGCAGATGGTGGGCGGCGATGCCGTCCTCCGCCGAGCCGACCGACGGCCGTACCAACGTCGAGCTGAGCTCACCGATCCGCACCGCCCCGTCGACGATCGGGACCGTCCCGACCGCGATCACCTCGGCCGTGCTGGCGTCGAAGCCGGTGGTCTCGAGGTCCAGGGCGAGCAGCCGGTGCGGGTGGTCTCGGCGGCGGAGAAGCCGGCGCCCGCGCGCCAGTCCCAGGGACAACCCCGACAGGTGTCCGAACGACCGCTTCACCGCGACACCTCCTCGCCACCGAGCCGTTGGATCGTGGACTGCTGGATGCGGCCGACCGCGACGAAGGCCTCCTTGAGGTGACGCCGGCGGGTCGGGGTCAGCTCCTCGAGCACGATCCGGTTGGTCGGTTCCGTGCGCTGTCGCCAGGCGCGCTGGTGGGCTTCGAGCCGTAGCTGCTGGAAGAACCGGAACGCCTCGGTCAGTTCCTCCGCCGCATCCCGGGCCAGTCCGCCGTGCTCGACGGCGACCTCCAGTCGGTCGGTGGTCGGCCGCAGGGAACTGCCGGCCTCGAACGCGAGCAACCGACCCAGGGCGACGATCGGATTGATGCCACCGGCCTTGAGATCGACGGTGCCGTCGGCGGTGCTCCGGACCCGGTGGAACAGACCGAGCGGTGGCCGCGAGGTGCCGGCCGCAGCGGCCAGGCGTGCGAGCAGCACCCCGTCGCTGCGGTGGTGGCGCACCACCTCATCGAGTTCGCCGACCTCGAGGTCACCAGCGATCACGCGGTGGTCGAAGAAGATGCTCGTCTCGTACAGCGCCTGGACGTCGGGGGCGGTGATCCAACGCAGGTAACGGTGCCGCCAGGTCTCCAAGGTGCCCGACCAGTTGGTGGCCATCACGCCGCCGGGACAGCGGGGCAACCCGGCCACCGCCAGGAGATCGGTGATATCGGTCGCGAAGGCGTGGAACCACGCGGCACCGGCGTCATCGGTCGCCTCGTGGACCAGGGCGTGGTCCTGGTCGCTGAGCAGCGTCTGCTCGCGTCGCGCATCCGATCCGAGCGTCAACCAGGCGTAGGCGCAGGGCGCCGGCCCGAGTTCCTCCATGGCGAGGCTCATCGCCCGGCGCACCAGCACGTCGGTCAGCATCGAGACCGTCCGGGTGACCTCCAGCGGGGACAGTCCGCCGCTCAGCAGTCCTGCGATGGTCGCGTGCAGCTGGTCCGGCACGGAAGCGAACGCCTCACGCGATGCGGTTGCCAGGTCACGCTGGACGTGGAACGGGCTGGAGGCATCGGCCCGGAGCAGGTCGCCGGTGCTCACGATGCCGATCAGCTGCCCGTCGCGTTCGACGCCGAGGTGGTGCATCGACCGCTCGAGCATGGTGACACGCGCCTCGGTGATCGAGGTGCCCTCGTCGACGCTCAGGATGGGACTCGAAGCGACGCTCGAGCCCGGTATCTGCGGGCCGTGGCCCGCGGCCAGGACCCGGTCCCGCAGATCGAGGGTGGTCACGATCGCCGGGGGATCGGTCGACAGCACCACCGAACTGACCCTTTCGGCGCGCATGGTGCGGGCGATCTCGCCGACGTCAACCTCGGCGGGGAGTATCACCAGGGGCCGACGGACCAGCGTCGATACGGCCGCCATCGCGACAGCGACCGGTGCCCCGTCGCTGTCCGAGACACGTGAGGTGGCTCGCAGACGGCTCGCCAGCCCGCGACTGACCACCGCCGCGAAGTCCGGTGACCCGGTCAACCGGCGGATGACCTCGGCCGGAAGTCGGTAGACGAGCAGGTCGTCGAGAGCGTCGACGTCGAACTCCGGTTGGGTTTCGTAGAGCACGGACGGCAGCCCGAACCACTCCCCGGCCTCGGCGTTGAGCGCCGGGATCCCGTCGCGGGACAGCAAGGCGGTGCCCTTGCGGATCACGTGCAGGTACGCGCTGGGCTCCCCGTCACGCTGGAGGATCCGCGTCCCGGCCGGGATGTAGATCACCTCCAGGGACGCGACGGCGTCGGCGAACACCTCATCGTCCAGCTGGTCGAAGGGGGCGAGCGCACGGAGGAAGTCCTCGGGACCGAGGACCTCGTGCGCACGCGGGCTGGCCACCGTCGTCCGTTCGTCGCAGCCGGTCACAAGGTAGATGTCCGCCCTGGGCGGCCGAGGACGGTCCGCCCGTGCGGTGCCCACCGGCCGGCGGACGGCGCGTAGGCTGCGGCGAGCGGCGGGAGGGACCATGGCGCGCGTGGAGATGGGCCGCGGGAGCCCCCGCGGCCTGGAGCAGTTCGACGGGCACTCCGAGGTCGTCGCGGCTGCGCGGACCCAGCGGCGGATCGCGCTCGGGTACGGCCTGGTCTTCGTGTTGGCGATCCTGTCGGTACCCATGCTGTCGCTGTCGCTGCCGTGGTGGACGGGCTCGCGGCTGGTCGGGGGGATGTCGCCGAGCTTCGTGGTCGTGGCGGGTGGGCTGTACGTGTTCTTCCTCGCGCTCGGCGTCGCCGCCGCCACCCTGGCCCGCAGCGTCGAGGACCGCATGCTCGGCACATCCGAGGACGATGCTGACCATGAGCCCACCCGGTGAGCGGCACGGACACGGCCAGCCTGGCCGTCTTCGCGCTGGTAGCCACGCTGGTGTCGGTCGTCGCCTGGCGCCACACCCGGGCGACGACGGTCGACTTCTTCCTGGCGGGCAGGCGCACGGGGATGATCACCAACGCCGGCGCGATCTGCGGCGACTACCTGTCGGCCGCCTCCTTCCTCGGGGTCGCGGGTGCCGTGTACGCCTCGGGGTTGGACGGGATCTGGTACGCCACCGGGTTCGCCGCGGGGTTCGTCCCGGTGCTGTTGTTCGTGGCGGCGCCGCTCCGCCGGCTCGGGACCGTGTCGCTGCCCGACTTCCTCGCTGTCCGGTTCGACTCCGCGCAGGTCCGCGTCGCCGCCGTCGTGTCGGTCGAACTGGTGATCCTCAGCTACCTCGTGCCGCAGGCGGTCGGTAGCGGGTTGACCTGGGAGCTGCTGGTGGGCCAGGGCATCGCCGGGTTGTCGCCCTACGTCACCGGGATCGTCGTGTCGACGGTGGCCGTGGGCGGCATCGTGGTCATCGGTGGGATGCGTGGCACGACCTGGAACCAGGCCCTGCAGTTCGGGTTCCTGCTGGCCGTGGTGGTCTGGCTGTCGGCGTTGCTGTGGGCCGGTGGGTTCTCCTACCCCGCGGCGGTCGAACAGGCGAGCGCGGAGCCGCTGCAGGCGGTGGTGAGTGATCGGCTCGTCGGGGTCACCAACCAACTGTCCGGCGAGTCCGCCCGCTTCGGTGCGCCCGGCGCCAGGTACGGACCGATCGGTCAAGTGGCGCTGCTGGTCACCCTGGTGCTCGGCACGGCGGGCCTGCCGCACGTGATGAACCGGTACTTCACCGCGGTCACCGGCCGGGCGGCCCGCGCCACGACGGTCTGGGTACTGGGTCTGGCTGGTTCCTTCTACGCGCTTGCGGTGCTGCTCGGGACCGCGGCACGGGTCATGGTGGCCGGGCGCGCGGAGGAACCGTGGCTCGCCGAACTGACCGTCGACGGGGTGCTACGGGTCCCGGAACACGCGCTGCTCGTGCTCGGTCGCTTGTTGGCTGGCACGCCGGGGTTGGCGGTGGTCTCCGCCGCGGCCTTCGCCGCGATGGTCTCCACCATCGGCGGGCTGCTGCTCGCGGCCGCCGCATCCTTCGGTCACGACGTGGTGGCCCGGATCTGGCGGCCCTCCGCCAGCCCACGCGTGGCGGTGGTGGCCGGTCGGGGGGCGGGGATCGTGGTCAGCGTCCTAGCGGCGGTCGTGGCGATCTCGGTCGAGCCGGAGAGGTTGGTGGCGACCTTCCCCTCGGTGATCGCGACCATGGTCACGTGGGCGTTCGCTCTGGCCGGATCGGCCCTGACGCCTGCGGTGCTGCTCGGGATCTGGTGGCGTGATGCGACCGCCCGCGGGGCGGTCGCCGGGATCTGGACCGGCGCGATCATCGCCGTCGGTGCCCTGGTGGTCGGACTCGTCATCGGACCCGATCCGAGCGACGGGCTCTCGGCGGTGCTGCTCGCGCCCGCGATGATCGCCGCGCCGATCTCGGCGGTGACCATCGTGGTCGTCTCCCGTCTGGATACCGGCCCGTCGGTACGTCCGCGGGTGTGGACCAGGATGCATGGGACCGCCGCCGACCGGCAGACCGAGCGGATGGCCCAGATCACCCTCCGGGGCCGGCGCTGATGCGGGGCGTCGGCCCCCTGGTGGCGGCAGTGACGGTGCTGTGGGCCGTGATCGTGGTGGTCAGCCAGGTGCTGACGGAACCACCGCTGTCACCCGTGGCCACCATGGTCGCCGGGGTGGTGCTCACCAACGTCGCGATCCTCGGCTACAGATCGACCTTGCGCGGTCCGCGCCAGCACCGCGCCCGTCCACGGGTTGCCCCTACGGTCGACCATGACCGCACCGGCGACCAGGACCGTGCCGGCGGCCAGGAGCGCCCGGTGGGGCTGACCGACGAGGTGGTCGACGCCGCGGTCCGGCTGCTGATGCCGCTGCTCGGTGGCGACGCGGTCTCGATCACCGACCGTCGGCGGATGCTCGCCTTCGCGGGTCCCGGCCACGACCACCACTCCCGAGGCAGCCCGCTGTACGCCCTGGCGCGCAACGAGGTCCTCGCCACCGGTCGAACGGTGACGGTCTCCGGGCGTGGCGAGGACGTCATCGGTTGTCCGGAACCGGCCTGCCCCCTGCGCTCGGCAGCGATCGCTGCGCTGAGCATCGGCGACGAGGTGATCGGGTCGGTCACCGTCTACCGCGGCACCGACGACCCGCCCGAGGCCGACCTCGTCGAGGCGGCCGCCGGCATCCTGTCGCTGCACCTCGCGGTGGCCGAACTGCAGGCGGAGCAGCGGCTCGCCCTCGACTTCGAGCTGGACGCCTTGCGCGCCCAGATCAACCCGCACTTCCTGTTCAACACCCTGAACACGATCGCGAGCCGGATCCGGACCGACCCGGAGGACGCCCGGCAGTTGCTGGTCCGCCTCGCCGACTTCTTCCGGTACGCGATCCGGCAGCGGGGACAGTTCGTCGACTTCTCCCAGGAGTACGCGTTCGTCCGCACCTACGTCACCTTGGAGCAGGCGCGTTTCGGTGACCGACTGCACGTCGAGTACGACATCGACCCTGCGGTGCTGGGGGTCGAGGTCCCCGTGCTGGTCATCCAGCCGCTGGTCGAGAACGCGATCAAGCATGGCGCATCGGGCAACGTCGGTCGGACGACCGTCCGCTTGCGGGCCCGGATGGACCCGCTCTCGCGCACGGTCCAGGTCGTGGTCCGCGACGACGGGGTGGGTATGCACGCCGACACCCACGCAGCCGTGCTCGCCGGTCGCGCGCAGCACGACCATGGCGGCGTCGGCCTGAGCAACATCCGAGCCCGCCTGCAGTTGCTGTTCGGTGATCGCCACAGCTTCGAGGTGCGTTCAGAGTCCGGCGTGGGTACCACCGTCCACCTCGAGGTTCCCATGCGATGATGGTCACACCGCCGAGGTGGAGGTAGCAGTGCCCGCACGCGCGTTGATCGTGGATGACGAGTCGCCGGCTCGAGAGGAGCTGCGTCACCTGTTGACCAGCTTCGACGACGTGGTGGTCGTCGGCGAGGCCACCACCGCCGAGGAGGCCGAGGTCCTGATCGGATCCGTGGCCTACGACCTGGTCTTCCTCGACATCCGCATGCCCGGCATGGGCGGGGTGGCGCTCGCGCAGCGACTCGGGCAGCGTGCCGACGCGCCGGCCGTGGTGTTCACCACCGCCTTCGCCGAGCATGCAGTGGAGGCGTTCGAACTGGGTGCCACCGACTACCTCGTCAAGCCCTTCGACGCCGAGCGCCTCCGGCGGGCCGTCGACCGCGCGCTCACGCGGGAGGACGCACCGTCCCGGGGGGCAGGTGACGACGGCGAGACCCGGAGCGCGGCCGAACGTGAACCGACGCAGCGTGAGGCCACCGTGCGCATCCCGGTCCACCGTGGGGACCGCATCATCCTCGTCGAGGAGTCGCGCATCGCCTTCGCGGAGGCGGCGCGGGGCTACGCCTACCTGACCTTGGTCGCCCTGCCCGCCGGGCACACCCTGGCCGGAGCCGACCGGTTGCTGACGAGCTACACGTTGGTCGACCTGGCCGAACGACTCTCGGAGATCTTCGTGCGCACGCACCGGTCGTTCCTGGTCAACATCCGGCTGGTGCGGGAGGTCGTGCCCCAGGTCGGGGGTGGTCTCACCCTGGTGATGGGGGATCGCCAGCGCTCCCAGATCCCCGTGTCCCGTCGTCAGGTCGCCGAGGTGCGCCAGCGCCTGGGGGTGTGAGCCAGTCGAGCCCCGGGCGGGTCCGCAACCCGGCGAACGACGCCCCCCGTGGCCACCCCCACACCGGGTAGCCGCGTAGGCTCCCGACCACCGCGAGGACCGGCTCCAACGGCCTCACCACCGCAGCCTGATCCGCTGCAACCGAGACGACCCGACAGCGCTCGTTGCACCGAGGAGGACCGACAGATGACACCCCCCGAGGGCCATCGCAAGGACGCGGGCGGAGGGCGTGGTGGCTCTACGCCAGGACGGCGCGCAGGCGGGCGCGGTGGCCCGCGCCAGCAGGGATCGTCGCGCGAGGAGAGCCCGAGCAAGCTCAACGTCCCCGGTGCCTCCGGGGAACCCGTCGGCCGTGAGCGTGCGCGCCGTAGGCCCGATGCGCCGCCGCGCACGAAGGTGGATCCTGATCCGAAGGGGCCCCCGCGTCCGCCGCTGCCCGAGGACGAGGAGCCGCAGCTGCCGAAGGGGGGGATCCGCGAGATCGAACGGGCTCTGGGGAAGGGGTCCAAGTCCCGGGATGTGGCCCTGTGTCTGAGCATCGGGTCGCAGGCGATCGCGGAGGGGCGCCCCGACGTGGCCGTGGAGGTGCTGTCCTGGGCCCGACATGAGGCGCCGCGCCTGGCATCGATCCGGGAGGCCTACGGGATCGCGCTGTACCACGAGGAGCGCTGGGCCGACGCGATGTCCGAGCTGCAGGCCTACCGGCGCATGACCGACCGTCACGACCAGAACCATGTGATCGCTGACTGCCTCCGCGCTCTCGGACGGGGTCTCGAGCAGGTCGCTTCTGCGGCCGAGCCGCTCGTCAGCGACGCGCAGGCACCCGAGGACCGGCGCGCCGAAGCGGCCATCGTGTGGGCGGCCGCCCTGGCCGACGAGGGCGACGTGGGCGCCGGCCGAGCCGTCCTGCGGCGGTTCCTGGAGCGACCCCGCTCCGGTGACGCCGAGCACGACCTGCGCGTGCGCTACCTCGCCGCCGATCTGGCCGAGCGCGCCCGCGACGACGATGACGCCCAGCGGCAGCTCGAGTTGATCGCTGCCGTCGATAGCGGTTTCCTCGACGTCGCCGAGCGTCTCGAAGGCCTCGAGCACCGTCGCGGTTGAGCAAGGCGGGTCGAGCGTTGGTCCGCGAGTTGCAGCAGATAGTGGCGGGTTCTCGGGTGCGCGGCGCGGTGGAGCCGGCCGGTCAACCCGGCGAGCGCGAGTTGCAGCGGATAGTCGCTGGTTCTCGGGTGCGCGGCGCGGTGGAGCCGGCCGGTCAACCCGGCGAGCGCGAGTTGCAGCGGATAGTCGCTGGTTCTCGCGTGCGCGGCGCGGTGGGCCGGCCGTTCAGCCCCGCCCCGCGGGCGCCTGCGGGCCCGGCGTTCAGCCGAGCTCGGTGAGGTCGCCCGTGTCGCGGCGGTGGAGGTAGCGCAGCAGCCCCGCGGCGTTCGCGCGCGTGTCGTTGAGCATGCGCAACCGCGCATCGTCCTCGGCGACGTCAGCCGCCTCAGCCGACTGCGGCCACCGGACGTGGAACCGGTGCTGGAGGGTCTCGGCCACGTGGTCGAGCTCGTGGGTGCCGGTCAGTCCGAGTGTGTGGGCCTCGTCCCGGGCCTGCTCGGCCACCTCGACCCAGCGTCTGAGCTGCTCCTCCGCCTGGTCGAGCACGGCATCCGCCGGATCGACGGGGCCGTAGTGGGCCAGGTAGATCCGCCCGGGCGAGCGTTCGCGGTAGCGGTCCAGGGATCGCAGCGCGGCGTCGAGGTGGAACTCCGGCGGTGGGGTAGCGGGTCGCAGCTCGGTCATCCCGGGCAGCTGCACGCCGACCGAGTCGCCCGAGAACACCGCACCGATGTCAGGGTCGACGACGCCGAGGTGGTGCTTGGCATGCCCGGGGGTGTGCAGCAGCTCGAGGACCCGCCCCGCCCCGAGATCGAGCTCGTCGCGGTCGGCGATGCTGCGTAGCCGCTCTGCCGGGACCGGGGTACAGGCGCCGTAGACGGTGTCGAACAGCGGTCCGTAGACCCGCGCGGAGGAGGCGTTGAGCCGGTCGGGCTCGGCGAGGTGGCGGGCGCCGTGCTCGGAGACGACCACGGTCGCGTTCGGGAACGCCGCCGCCACATCGCCCGCGCCACCCGCGTGGTCGAGGTGGATGTGGGTCAGCACCAGGTAGGCGAGGTCCGTCGGCCCGAGCCCGAGCGCTGCCAACCCCTGCAGGACCGAGCCGATCGTCAACGCCGGGCCGCACTCGATCAGGGCGGGGCGTGGTGCATCGATGAGGTACCCGGCCGTGACGTCGGTCATGCCCGCCGTCAGGGTGTCGATCGCGATCACCCCGTCGTCATGGGTGAGGACCGGGGGCGTGTCGCGGGGTCCACCGTCGTCGCTGAGTGTCAGCTCGCTGCCTTCGCTCCGTGTGTCGACTCACGCTAGTCGCCTCAGTCGCCTCAGTCGCTCCAGTCGCCTCAGTCGTCGGTGTCGGGGACGTCGGGGTCGTCCTCGTCGACCTCGTCGGTGGGGTCGTCCTCGGACGGGATCGTCTCCCCAGGGAGCGCGACGTGGAGCAGCGCCTGCCCAGGCTGGACCAGCGGCAGGGTCGTGGCGCCGATGATGTAGCCCTCGGTCTCGGCGGCGACGCTGGCCCGCTCGGCTCCCAGCGGGCTGGTCGTGGTCCACAGCGGTTGGCCGGCCTGGACCAGATCGCCGGCGCCCACGTGCAGTTCCAGCACGCCTCCCCGTTCGGCCCGCAGCCACCTCGATGCCTCGAGCACCATCGGATCGGTGGCGGCGGGCTCGGGGGCACCGTCGACCATGTCGAGCCGGGCGAGGACCCGCAGGATGCCCCTGAGCGCGACATCGATCACGTCCTCGTCGAACCGCAGGGGTTGGCCGCCCTCGAAGGTCAGGACCGGCACCCCGAGGTCGAGGGCCACGGCCCGCAGCGAGCCAGCTCGCAGCGGTGCGTGCATCACGAAGGGGGCCCCGAAGGTGATCGCGAGCTCGAGTGCCCGCTCGTCGTCCGCGATGCGGACCTGGGGCACGTTGGTGCGGTGGTTGGCGGCGGTGTGCAGATCGATGCCGGCGTCGCTGCCGGTGATCACCTCCTCGGTGACCAACCGGGCGATCCGCGCCGCCATGGACCCACCGTGGGAACCGGGGAAGGAGCGGTTCAGGTCCCGCCGATCGGGGAGGTAGCGCGAGCCGAACTGCACGCCGAGCACGTTGACGATCGGCACGACCACGATCGAGCCGCGCAGCGCCGCCGGATCGAGGAGGTCGAGCAGCCGGCGACACACCTCGATGCCGTTCAACTCGTCGCCGTGGATCGCGGCGGTGACGAACACCCGTGCACCGTCCTCAGCACCGTTGATCACCGCCATCGGCAGCGTGGCCCGGTCACCGGTGTAGGACTCCGAGGCCAGCGGCGCGAGGTCCCGTCGCTCACCGGGTTCGATCGTGACCCCGGCCACGGTGATGGGGCCGCCGGTCACCGGCGCACCCGACGCGGGGGCGCGGTCAGCAGGTACCCGTGGGCCGGATCGACCAGGCATCGGCGCTCGAGGGTCAGCCGCCCCAGCAGCATCCGGAAGTTCATGCCGGTGCGGTCGGTCAGGGTGATGTCGGCGGTCACGTCGAGGGGACCGCAGAGGATGCGGGTGCGGACGACGGGACGGTTCTCGGCCCGGGCGCCGGTGTCGCGGACCCGCTTGTGGGCGACGATCGGCGCCTCGACCTCGTGATGCACCGGTGCCTTGCGGGTCCCGAGGACGACGTCGAACCGCACGATCGGCAGGGTGCGTCCCGTGGAGGGATCGACGTGTTCGCCGAGCTCCGTCATCTCCGTGACGTGCAGCGCGCTGGAACGGGCCCCGGTGTCCAGCTTCGCCCGGAGCGCGAGATCCCACTCGGGGAGCAGCACGTGCTCCTTCCAGCCGAGGACCGGCAGCGCGGCAGGTGAGGTCACAGGGACGGCGGCTCCTCGGCGGCTCGGACGCGACGGCGGTTCGGGGGGGACGACCGGCGGACGGGCCGACCGGCGGGTGGTGTCGGGTCGGTGGCGGTCGCTCAGCGCCCACGGGAGCCTATGCCAGCGGCGGACGCCCCCGTCGGCGGGGCTCGTGGAAGGGCGTGCGGCCGTGGCGCGACCGCCAGGAGTCCAGCACGACCAGCAGCACGATGCCGGTGACGAATCCCGCGACATGGGCCTCGTAGGCGACCTGGTCGCTGGTAGGGGTCTGGCTGGCGTTGAACTGGAGCACGAACCACGCGCCGAGCAGCAGCCACGCCGGCATCGTCACCAGGGCGAAGAACACCAGCCATCGCACGAGCCGGATGCCAGGGAGGATGAGGGCGAGGAGGTAGAGCGGGAAGGGCACCACCGTCAGGATCCGGGCCCGCGGGTGGAGGATCAGGTAGGCCCCGAGGACCGCGGCGATCGCACCGCTGGCTCCGATCATGGGCACGGTCGAGTCGGGCTGCAGGGCGGTGTAGGCGAGGGTGGCCGCGGCGCCACCGGTGGCGTAGAAGAGGACGAAGCGGGTGTGCCCCAGCCGGTCCTCGACGTTGTTGCCGAACACCACGAGGTAGAGCAGGTTGCCGAACAGGTGGCCGATGCCGCCGTGGAGGAACAGCGAGGTGACGAGCGACAGCGGCACGTTCTTGGCCGGCGCGCCGGCGGCGCACTCACCGAGCAGCGACTCGAGCTCCGACGGCGACAGCGGTGCGAAGGTGGTCAGCTCGCGGGGGATGGCCGCGTACCGGTAGATCAGCTGCAGTTCCGCGCAGCCCTCGAGGGGCAACTGGACGAGCAGGAACATCGCGAGGTTGGCCAGCGTCAGCGACCACAGCACGACAGCACGCCGGCTGGTGGGGGTGACGTCACCGATCGGCAGCATGGGTGGTGCGGGCCTCCTGAGTGGTGCTGACCTACGGACCGGCCCCACCTCACGTGGCCGACCGACCGATCACAGCACGGCGCGGAGCCGGATCAGATCGGCCATGGAGGCGTCCAGCCGGAGTCGGTTGGAGCTGAGAGCGCGGGAGAAGGGCAGGTCACCCGAAGCGATCTGCAGCAGATCGTCGGAGTGGACGCTGATGCGGATGTCGGGCCGCCGCAGCGGTGGGTCCTCCACCAGTTCCAGGTTGCCTCGACGCCACGTGGCGTGACGGACGAGGTCGAGGTCTGGGCAGCGAGCCTCGATCGTGCGGTGCGACGGCAGCATCGCCCGGGTGGTGTCGTCCACCTGGCCGAGCTTCTGCAGTAGCTGGACCAGGATCTGTTCGACCTGGTCCTCGGTCGCCATCCTGCCTCGCTCCTGGTCGTGTGCGGCGCCGCGACGGGGGCGGCGCGCTGACGCTACCAGCCTCCAGGCGGCTGCCGTCCGGTGGGCGAGATGACGAGCACGGTGGTGGAGAGGACGACTACAGTCCGCGGAAACAAGCCACTTGGGAGGGTGCCGTGAACTCTGCAGTCCAGCGCTACCTCGATGCAGCCTCAGGGCTGACCGAGCTGACCCGTTCGAAGGCCGAGCAGATCGTCAAGCAACTGGTGAAGTCCGGCGAGGCAGCCGGCGATCAGGTTGGCGAGTTGGTTGAGGATCTCGTCGAACGCCAGAAGCAGAACCGGGAGGCCATCTCGTCGCTGGTGAAGAACGAGACCTCGAGGGTCGTGCACTCGATGGGTCTGGTGACCGGCGATGAGGTCGAGCGCCTGCAGAAGCAGGTGGCCGATCTCAAGCGTGAGGTCCAGCGCCTCAGCGGTGGTGACGCCCCCGTGCCGCCGGCGAAGAAGGCTCCGGCGAAGAAGGCTCCGGCGAAGAAGACCACGGCGAAGAAGGCCACGGCCAAGAAGGCTGCGCCGGCGACGAAGGCCACGGCCAAGAAGACCACGGCCAAGAAGACCACGGCGAAGAAGACCGCGGCCAAGAAGACCACGGCGAAGAAGACCACGGCGAAGAAGACCGCCGCCAAGAAGGCTGCGCCGGCGACCAAGACCACGGCCAAGAAGACCACGGCGACGACGGCCACCGCCAAGAAGACCACGGCCAAGAAGACCACGGCCAAGAAGGCTGCGCCAGCGACGAAGGCCACGGCCAAGAAGGCCACCGCCAAGAAGGCTGCGCCGGCCACGCCTGCCACGCCAGCCTCGCCCGCCACTCCGGCCACGCCAGCCTCGCCCGCCTCGCCGGCCTCGCCGGCCTCGCCGGCCACGCCGGCCACGCCGGCCACGCCGGTCTCGCCTGCCGAGACGCCGGTGTCGAAGCCGCCTGAGAGCTGATGTCCACCCCGAACACCCCGAACACCCCGGACACCCCGGACGAGCGCTCGTCCGACCCGACCTCGGCGGTCACCGCCGAGTTGGAAGGGTTGGACGAGCTGCCCGTCACCGACCACGTCGCGGTGCTGGAACGCGTCAACGCCACGATCGCCGCGGAGCTCGCGGTGCTCGACGAGGTCTGATCCTGGCGACGGACCGTCGGCGACTGGATGCCGAGCTCGTGCGACGGCGGTTGGTGGAGAGCCGGACCGCCGCCCAGGAGGCGATCGCCGGCGGTCTGGTGACGATCGACGGGGCACCGGCGTTCAAGCCGGCGACCCAGGTCACGGCCGACCAGGACCTGGTGGTCACCGCCCCGCCGCGCGCCTACGTGTCCCGGGGTGGGGAGAAGCTCGCCCACGCCCTGGAGGTCTTCGGCGTCGACGCCAGCGGTCGGCACGCCCTGGACGCCGGGGTCTCGACCGGGGGCTTCACCGACTGCCTCCTGCAGCACGGGGCGCTGCGGGTGCTGGCCTACGACGTCGGCTACGGCCAGGTGCACGAATCGATCCGGACCGATGAGAGGGTCGTGGTGCGGGAGCGCACCAACGTCCGGTCGCTCACCCCCGACGACATCCCGCCCCCGCCGCCCACGCTGCTGGTGGCGGATCTGTCGTTCATCTCGCTCGCGCTGGTGCTGCCGGGCCTCAGCGGGTTGCTGGCCGATGAGGCCGAGGCGGTGGTGCTGGTCAAGCCGCAGTTCGAGGCTGAGCGGGGTGAGGTCGGCGCGGGCGGCATCGTGCGTGACCCGCAGGTGTGGCGGCGCGCGCTGGAGCGGGTCGCGGCCGCCGGGGCGACGGTGGGCTGGGAGGTCGCCGGTGCCACCGTCTCGCCGCTGCTCGGATCGAAGGGCAACGTGGAGTTCCTGCTACACCTGCGCCCGACCCAGCTCCCGGGCGACCCCGAGCCCTTCCTCGCCGCTGCGGTGGAGGAGGGCATCGCCCGACGGCGGGGCGCAGGCACGACGACCGCGACCGGGAGGCACTCGTGAAGGTCGGACTGGTGGTCCACGCAGGACGGCACGCGTCCTGGGAGGTCGCGGCCGAGGCCGCACGGACCCTGGCGGAGCTCGACATCGAGGTGGTGGTCACCGTCGGTGGGGAACCTTCCGGGAACACGTTCCCCAGCGACCTCGCGCACCACGCCGAGGTGGTCGAGCCGAGTGCGTTCGCCTCGGGGATCGAGCTGGCCATCTCGCTCGGTGGCGACGGCACCTTCCTGCGCGCCGCCCACCTGTGCCGGGATGCCGGCGTCGCCGTGCTCGGGGTGAACCTCGGACGGCTGGGGTTCCTCGCCGAGGTGGAGCGCCACGACCTCGGCCCGGTCCTGCGCGCCGTCGCGGCGGGGGAGTACCGCATCGAGGAGCGGGACACGCTGACGATGGAGGTCCACGACGCCGACGGCGAGCACCTGGCCACGGACTGGGCGTTGAACGAGGTCGCCGTCGAGAAGACCGTGCGGCAGCGGCTGCTGCTGCTGGACGTGTACTTCGACGGGACCTTCTTCGCCCGGGTGCCGGCCGACGCGCTGCTGCTGGCCACCGCCACCGGCTCGACCGCCTACGCCCTGTCCGCCGGTGGTCCGATCGTCTCGCCGCAGGTGGCCGCCACCCTGGTGGTGCCGGTCGCGCCCCACAGCCTGTTCGACCGCACCGTGGTGGCCGGACCCGAGGAGGTGGTCCGGGTCGAGCTGCTCGATGGCCAGGCCTCGGGGCTCGCCTCCTGCGACGGCCGCGACCCCGTCGCGCTGGAGCCGGGAGCCACGGTCACCGTGGTCGGTGGGGGACGTCCCGTCCTGCTGGCCCGGGTGGGACTGATCGACTTCCCGACCCTCGTGCGCCGCAAGTTCGGTCTGCGCTGAGCGCCATCCACAGCCCCGACCCTCGCCCGGAGGGCCCGCAGGCGGCCCCGGCTACGCTGCCGCCGTGATCGAGGAACTGCACATCCGAGGGCTGGGCGTCATCGAGGACGCCCACCTCGCCCTGGCCCCCGGCCTGACCGTGGTGACGGGGGAGACCGGGGCCGGCAAGACCATGCTGGTCACCGCCCTGCAGCTGCTCCTGGGATCCCGCGCGGACACCTCGCTGGTCCGTGCCGGTGCGCCCGCCGCCAGTGTCGACGCCGTGGTCAACCCCCGTCCCCGTGAGGCCGACGAGCACCTCGCGGCCAGCGACGACCCGCTGATCGTGGCCCGGGAGGTGCCCGCCGACGGCCGGTCCCGCGCCCGCCTCGACGGCCGGCCCGTCCCGGTCGGCGCCCTCGCGGAGGTGCTCGGTGCCCACGTGGAGGTCCACGCCCAGCACGAGCACGTGCGGCTCGCCCGGGCCGAGGTCCAGCGCGACCTGCTCGATCGGTACGCCGGCGCTCCCCACGCCCGGGCCCTGACCACCTACCGCCAGGCCCACTCCCGGTGGCGGGAGCTGTCCGCGCGTGCCGAGCGCCTGCAGGCTGACGCGCGTGAGCGGGCGAGGGAGCTCGATCGGCTGCGCTTCGAGGTGGCCGAGATCGACCGCGCCGGCCTCGACCCGGTCGTCGACGCCGAGCTCGACGCGGCGATCGAACGCTTCGCCCACGCCGAACAGCTGCAGCAGGCGGCGGTCACCGCCGGTGCGGCGCTGGGGTCGGAGGGCGCGGGGGAGCCGGTCGGGATCGCCGTGGCGGCGCTGCGCCGGCTCCACGTCGACGACCCGGCGCTGCTCGCGCTGACCGATCGGGTCGTGGCCCTGGCCGAGGAGGTGACGGCGCTCGCGGTCGACGTCCGCGACTACGGCGAGTCGATCGACGTCGACCCCGCCGCCCTGGCCGAGCTCCAGGACCGCCAGCACCTCCTGTCCGGCCTGACCCGCAAGTACGGCGACGACATCGCCGCGGTGCTCGCCTACGCGGAGGAGGCGCGCACCCGGCTGGCGGCGCTGGAGTCCGACGAGGTGGATGCGGGCCAGCTCGCCGGTCAGCTGGGGGAGGCGGCCGAGGCCGTGACCGCCGCGGCGGCAGCCGTCCACCGAGGTCGCCGCACCGCGGCCGAGCAGCTGGCCAGGGTCGTCGACGATCACCTCGCCGACCTCGGCATGCCCCACGCGCGCTTCACCGTGGCGGTGGAGGCCCTACCCGACGCGCCCCCCGCCGCCCACGGCACCGACCGGATCACCTTCCTGCTCGCGCCCAACCCGGGAGAGCCCCCGCTGGCACTGGCCCAGGCCGCCTCCGGCGGGGAACGGTCCCGGGTCGCCCTGGCCATCGAGGTGGCGCTCGCCGACGTGGACGAGGCGTCGGTGCTGGTGTTCGACGAGGTCGACGCCGGGATCGGCGGCGCCACGGCGCTGAAGGTGGGGGAGAAGCTCGCCCGGCTGGCAGCCGGCGACCGTGGTCGGCAGGTGCTGTGCGTCACGCACCTCGCCCAGCTCGCGGCCTTCGCGGACGTGCACCACGTCGTCGAGAAGGGTCTGTCCGGAGGGCGCACGGTCACCACCGCCCGGCGCGTCGCCGAGGACCACCGGGTCGGCGAGCTGGCCCGCATGCTCGGTGGCGATCCCGACGCCGACGCCGGGCGGGAGCACGCCCGAGAGCTGCTGGACACCGCCAGGGCCCGCCGCGCCGGGTGACGGCCCCCTGCCGAGGGACGTTGGTCGCTGCGGGCTCGCCCGCTACGGTCGGACGGACCGCGCACGGCGGTCCTGGCAGCAGGCGAAGGAGCGTTCGTGTCGGTCGCGGATCAGGTGCGCTACATCTTCGTCACCGGAGGGGTCTCCTCAGCGCTCGGCAAGGGCATCACCGCCGCCTCGCTCGGGCGGCTGCTCAAGGCCCGTGGCTTGAAGGTCACCCTGCAGAAGCTGGACCCCTACCTCAACGTCGATCCCGGCACGATGAACCCCTTCGAGCACGGCGAGGTGTTCGTCACCGAGGACGGCGGGGAGACCGACCTCGACCTCGGGCACTACGAGCGGTTCATCGACGAGAACCTGTTCCGCAGCTCCTCGGTGTCGTCGGGGCAGATCTGGCTGTCGGTGATCGAGCAGGAGCGCCGCGGCGACTACCTCGGCAAGACCGTGCAGGTCATCCCCCACATCACCGACGAGATCAAGCAGCGGATCCGGGCCGTCGCCGAGGACACGGACGTCGATGTCGTGATCGTCGAGGTCGGCGGCACCGTCGGCGACATCGAGGGCCTGCCCTTCCTCGAGGCGATCCGCCAGTTCCGCGCCGAGGTCGGCCGCGACAACCTGCTCTACCTCCACTGCGCCCTGGTCCCCTTCATCGCGGCGTCGGGCGAGCTGAAGACCAAGCCCGCCCAGCACTCGGTCCGGGAGCTGCGCTCGATCGGTATCCAGCCCGATGTGCTGGTGCTCAGGGCCGACCGGCCGTTGGACGAGGACCTGCGCCGCAAGGTCGCCATGCAGTGCGACGTCGACCTCGAGGCGGTGATCGCCGCCGTGGACGCCCCCTCGCTGTACCAGGTGCCGCTGCTGCTGCGCGACGAGGGTCTGGACGAGGTGGTGGTCCGCCGCCTGGGCCTGCCCGAGGTCGAGCCCGACCTCACCGAGTGGGAGGCGCTGGTGCACCGGGTGCAGTCCGCCCGCGACCACGTCTCGGTCGCCATCGTCGGCAAGTACGTGGACCTGCCCGACGCCTACCTGTCGGTGGTGGAGTCGCTGCGCCACGGCGGGCTCGCCCACAGCGTCGAGGTGGATCTGCGCTGGATCGCCTCCGACGATCTCGCCCCGACGCTCGGCGCCAGCGATGAGGAGATCGACCAGCGCGTCGACCGGCTGCTGTCGGGGGTGGACGGGGTGTTGGTCCCGGGCGGCTTCGGCATCCGTGGGGTGGAGGGCAAGATCGCCGCGATCAGGTGGGCCCGGCAGCACCAGGTGCCCTTCCTCGGGCTCTGCCTCGGGCTCCAGTC
Source organism: Nitriliruptoraceae bacterium (assembly GCA_003561535.1). GTDB lineage: Bacteria > Actinomycetota > Nitriliruptoria > Nitriliruptorales > Nitriliruptoraceae > T1Sed10-7. The sequence continues at coordinate 936 of PWWI01000160.1, read as the reverse complement.
GGCGGTGATCGAGTTCGCCCGTGGGGTCGCCGGGCTCGAGGGCGCCCACTCCTCGGAGTTCGACGCCGACGGCCCCCACCCGGTGATCGACCTGATGCCCGACCAGCGGGAGGTCACCGCCAAGGGCGGCACGATGCGGCTGGGGACCTACGCGGCCCGGCTCGCCGAGGGGTCGCTGGTCCGGTCGCTGTACGCCGAGGAGCCGGTGATCTACGAGCGGCACCGCCACCGCTACGAGGTCAACAACCGCTACCGGACCGTGCTGGAGGAGGCGGGGCTGCACTTCTCCGGGTTGTCACCCGACGAGCGTCTGGTGGAGTTCCTCGAACTACCCGACCATCCCTTCTTCGTCGCGACCCAGGCCCACCCGGAGCTCAAGTCCCGACCGAACCGTCCCCACCCGCTGTTCGCCGGGTTCGTGCGCGCCGGCCTCCAGCACCGCCGCGAGGCGTCCGGGCGGCTGCCCGTCGAACTGGACGAACCCACCGACGGGGAGCTGGCGGGGGCGACCCGGATCACCCTGCCCGACACCACGGCCGCGGAGGTGGGGTCGTGACCAGCCCGGCCTGGTTCGAGACCCTCGGCTCCCGGGAGGCCTACCGCGGGTTCTCCACCGTGCGCGTCGACCGGGTGCGGACCCCCGACGGCGCCGAGGTGGAGCGCGAGGTCGTGGAGCGGCCCGTTGCGGTGGGCGTGGTCCCGATCACCCCCGAGGGTCGGGTGCTCCTGCTGCACCAGTACCGCCAGCCCGTCGGCCGGCTCCTGATCGAGTTGCCGGCCGGGCTGATGGACGTGGCGGGGGAGGACCCGGCCGCCACCGCCCAGCGCGAGCTCATCGAGGAGCTCGGGATGCGCGCGGGCACCCTGGAACCGCTGACGACGTTCTGGAACTCCGCCGGCTGGACCGACGAGCGCACCCACCTCTACCTCGGCCGC
>PWWI01000143.1 GCA_003561535.1 Nitriliruptoraceae bacterium | reverse complement strand
GCTCGCGCCATCCACTCCTCGGGCTCCAGGACGGTGTCGACGGCGGCGATCTCCTCAGCGAGCAGCAGCACGCCGTCGGCGGTCCGCAGCGGGTCGAACCAGAAGTGCGGGTCCTCCTCGCCGTGATCGTGGCCGTGGTCATCGTCGTCGTGGCCGTGGTCATCGTCATCGTGACCGTGGTCATCGTCATCGTGACCGTGGTCATCCTCGTCGTGGCCGTGGTCATCGTCGTCGTGCGAGTGACCGTGGTCATCCTCGTCGTGGCCGTGGCCATCGTCATCGTGACCGTGGTCATCGTCGTCGTGCGCATCCCCGTGATCGTCATCACCGTGGCTGTGTCCCGGCCCGTCCCACTCGAAGGGGATGGGATCGAGCAGGTCCGCGAGGGGGAAGACGTTGCCACCCTCCTCCTCGACCGCCTCCAGGACGGAGACGAGGTTCTCCTCGAGCATCAGCCCGTTGGCCACGACCAGATCGGCTTCCCGCAGGATGCGGCCGTCGCTGGCCGACGGCTCGAACCCGTGGGGGTCGGCGCCGGGCGGCATGATGACGGTCACCTCGGCGTCATCCTGCGCCAGCGTGCTGACGATGTCACCGAGGATCGAGGTCGTCGCGACGATGCGGACCCGGTCCACGTCCTCGGGTTCCTCCTCCTGCACCTCCTCGGCCTCGGCCTCCTCGGCTGCCGGTTCCGGATCGGGCTCGGGCTCCGCAGCGCCGCCGCAGGCCGCCAGGACCAGGCCGAGCACGGCGAGCAGGGCGAGGGAGCGTCGCCGGGCGAGGTTCGGGGTTCGGGAGCGCATGGGGACACCTTCAGGGGCGGATCGTCGATGGTCATCGCCGTCGGGTCCGGAGCATCCACAGAGACATCGAGGTACTTCCGTGGACGCACCCGCTACCGTTGCTGCGACGTGGACCGAGGAAGGTAATGGGAACCGTTCCGAGTACGCCACCCACCAGGGGGGGTAACGTGCGCTCGGCGCGCGGCGCCGGGGCTGAGCTGCAGGTCCGGATCGAGGGGCTCAGCGTCTCGTACGGCGACATCGAGGCCGTCCGCGACGTCGACCTCACCATCGATGCCGGGACGGTGGTCGCGGTGATCGGCCCCAACGGCTCCGGCAAGTCCACGTTGGTGTCCACCATCTCCGGTCTCGTCAAGCCGACACTTGGCCGGACGAGCGTCACCGGGGGCGCCGCGCAGCCGATGCGCAACCGGATCGCCCACGTGCTGCAGACCACGGTGGCCAACGAGGCCGTCCCGCTGACGGTGCTCGAGACCGTGCGCATGGGCGCCTACGCGCGTCGGGGCATCGTCCGCCGTCTCACGGCCGAGGACCGCACCGCGATCGAGGATGCCATCGACCGGATGCGCATCTCCGATCTGCGCAACCGGCAACTGCACGAGTTGTCCGGTGGCCAGCGGCAGCGGACCTACGTCGCCCAGGGCCTGGCGCAGCGAGCCGACGTCCTGCTCCTCGACGAACCGATCACCGGCCTGGACCTCGTCACCCAGGAGACGATCACGCAGGTCATCGCCGAGGAGCGGGACGCCGGCCGGATCGTGTTCCTCACGACCCACGATGTCGGAACGGCACGCCTCAGCGACATCGCGGTCCTGATGGCCACCGAGGTGGTCGCCGCCGGGCCGCCCTCGACGACGCTGACGCCTGAGTTGCTCGGTCGCGCCTACGGCGGACACGTCCACGTCCTCGACGACGGCACCCTGGTCCTCGACGACCCCAACCCCCACGACCACCGTCACGAGGATCACCTCGCGAACTGACCACGTCCGAGCCCGCGAGGCAGCAGCGTCTACGCTCCCGGCGGACGGAGGTTGCGATGTGCGGACGCCCGCCGAGGCGCTGGATCGGGTGACCGACACCTTCAAGGCGCTGTCCAACCCGCTGCGCGTCGAGATCGTGCGGCTGCTGGCGGACGGCCCTCGCGCCGTCCACGAGCTCGTGGATGCCCTGGACGTGCCGCAGCCGCGGGTATCCGAGCACCTGGCGATCCTGCGTGGCGTGCGCCTGGTCGCCGCAGTACGTGACGGCCGCGAGGTCCGCTACCACCTCGTCGACGAGCACGTGGCCCACATCGTCGAGGACGCGGTGGTCCACGCCACCGAGGTCGCCTGAGACCCCACGGACCCCGCGATACATCGTGACATCGCGATGTCCCGATGCTATCGTCATGGGACCGGCGCCCGACCCACCGACGATCACCGGAGCGACCATGGCGACCTGCACCACCCACCCCGAGCACACCCACTCCCACGCTCCCGACTGCGGACACCCCGCCGTCGAGCACGGCGGACACGTCGACTACCTCCACGACGGTCACGCCCACACGCCCCACGGCGACCACTACGACGAGTGCTCGGTGGACGACGTCCACGCGGTCGCGCAACCCCACGACCACACCCACGGGGACGACTGCGGACACGAGACGGTCCCCCACAGCGACCACGTCGACTACCTCCACGACGGCCACCGCCACGCGGCCCACGGCGACCACTACGACGAGCACTGAACCTCGCACCGACCCCAGTGACGGCCCGCCCGATCGGTGGGCCGTCGCTGCGTCCCCGGCCTCGGAGTCCAGGCGCCATGGTCGTGACCGACTCGAGGCCGTCGTGAGATCGACGTGCGCGCACTTTGAGAATGATTCCTATTCCGGATAGTGTGACCACCTCCCTCCCGGAGGACCCGCACGTTGCACGCGCCCAGCAGGACCACCTCGCCAGCACCCAGGACCGACGCTCACAGCCACCATCGCCAGAGCCGAGATCGCGGGACGCTCATCATCGGTGGGGGGCCTGCCGGCCTCGCCGTCGCCACGATGCTGCGATGCCACGGCGAGGACGACATCGAGGTGCTCGACCCCAGCGGCGGCTGGCTCGAACGGTGGCACCACCGGTTCGCCGCCCAGGGCATACGGCACCTCAGGTCCCCGGCCGTGCACCATCCACATCCCGACCCCTTCGCCCTCCTCGCGGGGTCCGGTGACAACGATCTGGTGCGAGCCGGCCAGGCCAACCTGCCCACCACGACGGCCTTCGCGCGGTTCATCGCCGCCGTCGTGGGCACCCTGGGGCTCGAGACCGCGGTGACGCCGGCACGCGCGACCCGACTGGACCTCGACCTCGAGGGTGTGGCGTCGGTCACCGGCAGCGACGCCGTCGTGCGTCGACCGGAACGCGTCGTCCTGGCCACCAACGCCCGACGCCCGGTGGTGCCTGCGGCCCTGCGCGCCTGGACCCGGCACCCTTGCGTCGCGGTCGGCGATGCGGCTGACGTCCGACGGACCCCACCGGGCGGCGAGGTCCTGATCGTCGGTGGTGGCATCTCCGCCGGCCACCTGGCCCTGGGCGCCACCGCCCGAGTGGCCAGGGTCACCCTCGTGTCCCGGCGACGGCTCGAGGTCCGACGCTACGACACCCACCCGACCTGGCTCGGCCCGAGGAAGCTCCGGCCCTTCGCCGCCGAACCGGACCCGGAGCGACGACGGCGCATGATCGACCAGGCCCGCGGCGGCGGGAGCATGCCCCACTGGATGCGTCGCGGCCTGGAGCAGGCGACCGAGGATGGCGCGCTGCGACTCCGCCAGCGGCGCACGATCACCGCCGTCGAGACCCGCGGCGATCGGCTCGCGGTGTCCCTCGATGACGACACCACCACCGAGGTCGACACCCTCTGGTGCGCCACCGGTGGCGAACTCGACGCGGCCACCGACCCGCTGTGTGCCGCGTTGCGAGATCTCGCCCCGACCCCCATCGCCCGTGGGCTCCCGGAGCTCGATGCCGCGCTGCGGTGGCCGGGGACCGAGGTCCACCTCGTCGGCGCCGCTGCGGGGCTGCTGCTCGGCCCGACCGCAGGCAACCTCGTCGGGCACCGCCGTGCCGCGCAACGCATCGCGGCGGCGGTCCGCGGCGAGGACCCGCTCCGGGCCGATCGTCTGACCACGGGCGCAGGGGCCTGCCCGGCGACGGCAGATCAGCGTGCGAGCTCGACCACCAGGGGCGCGTGATCCGAGGGCTTGTCCCCCGCAGCGTTCGCCTCACGGAAGTCGGTCGCCACCGTGCAGGCCTGCACCGACAGGTGCTCGCTGACCAGCGCGAGATCGATCCGCATCCCGAACCCCCGCTGGAAGGAGCGGAGCCGGTAGTCCCACCAGGTGAACCCGGTGGCCTCGGGCTCGACGGCGCGGTAGGCGTCGACCACCCCGAGCTCCAGCAACGCGGCGAGCCGCTGACGTTCCTCCGGCGTGATGTGCGTGGTCAAGCCGGCCTGGGCCACGTCCCACACGTCCCGGTCCTGCGGGGCGATGTTGACGTCGCCGGCGACCACCGTCGGCCCTGCCGCGACCAGCCCAGCGAGGTGGGCGTGCATCGCCTCCAGGAACCGGAGCTTGGCAGCGAACATCGGATGGTCGCGGTCCCGCCCGTTGGGCACGTAGACCGACGCCACCCGCACCCCGTGGATGGTCGCCTCCACCCACCGGGCCTCTGCCGGGTCCGGCGCGCCCGGTAGGGAGGTCTCCACCGCCTCCACCTCGACGTCGAGGGGCGCCAGCAGCGCGACCCCGTTCCAGCGGCCCTCAGAGGACTCCACCGCGTGGTAGCCGTGATCTCGGAGAGCGGCGTGGGGGAAGGCCTCGGCCGTGACCTTGGTCTCCTGGAGGCACACCACGTCGGGGCGGTGCCGGTCCAGCAGCTCACGGACCCGTGGGAGCCGGGCACGGATCGAGTTCACGTTCCACGTCACGAGTCGCATGGCATCACGCTACCGCCACCGCCGTGGTCATCGATCCGGGCGCTACCGTCCGGTCGCTGGGACGGCGAGGAGCTGAGTGGACCAGGACCAGAGGAGCTCGCGCCCGCCGTGGCGGCGACCGGGGTGGCTGACCGCACCGGTGCTGTCGGTCTCCGTGCTCTCGATCGCCTCGGGGATCGCCCAGTTCGGTGTGACCACGGTGATCCGCGACGTCGCGGTGGTGTTCGGCGAGGTGGCCGGCGACGGCGCGCTCGACCAGCTCGGGCTGCCGGCCACCACGCTCGGTATCGCGCTCGCCCTGATCCGCCTGTCCTCCCTCGGCAGCCTGCCGACCTCAGCCATGGCCGACCGCGTGGGTCGTCGCCGCGTGCTCCTGGTCGCGATCGCGGTCGGATTGACGCTCACGACCCTGTCAGCCCTGTCATGGGGGTTCTGGGTGTTCGTGGTGCTGGTCGCCATGGCCCGCCCGCTGCTGTCAGCCGTGAACGCGATCGCCGGTGTGATCGCCGCCGAGGAGACCGACAGCAGCGGGCGGGCCTGGGCGCTGGCACTGATCGCCGCGGCCTACGGCTTCGGTGCCGGGATCGTCGCCGTGGGACGGGGGCTGCTCCCGGGGGAGACCTCGTTCCGCCCGGTGATGGCCTTCTCGCTGGTCCCCCTGTTGCTGCTCCCGTTGCTGGCACGCAGGATCCGGGAGCCGGCGATCGCGGCCAACCGGGTCGCGGCCACCGGACTCCCCGGCCGGGTGCCCCGGGAGCTCGTCGGAAGGGTGCTGCTGCTGGCCACGCTGGTGGGGGCCATCGCCCTGGCCACCGGACCGGGGTTCACCTACCTGTTCGTCTACGGCGAGGGGGTCCTCGGCGCCTCTCCCCTGTTGCTGTCCACCCTGGTGCTCGGGGCGGGTCCCGCCGGGCTGTTCGGCATCCTGGTCGGCCGGTTCGCCGCGGACCGGATCGGGCGCACGGTCACGGCCGGGGTGACGATGGCGGCGACCGGGCTGTCGGTCACCTTCGCCTACGCCGGCACCACCCGGGAGCTGGCGATCGGGTACCTGCTGGCGATCACCGCCAGCAGCGCGTTCGCACCCCCGACGGGCGCGTTGGTGGCCGAGCTCGTGCCGACGTCCGTGCGGGCGACCGTGGCCGGCTGGGAGACCGTGGCGGGGGTGGTCGGTGCCGTGATCGGGCTGGCGTCCTTCGGGGTGCTCGCGGACCTGACGGGAGGTTTCGCCGCAGCGGCGAGGTGGATCGGCATCGGCACCGCGCTCATCGCGCTCGGCTTCCGTTTCCTCCCCGAGACCCTGGGACATGAGCTCGACGACCCCGAGGGCCCTTGAGCGCCCGCGTACGACCGGGCGCTCAGCGTCGCCCGAACACCTCGCGCAGCACCCCGGCGGACCAGGCGATCAGGTCATCGGGCACGGGCCTCGGCAACGGGACGGTCAGCGTCTGCTGCTCCGAGCGGATCCGGTGCCCCGGGTAGCGACGTTCGAGGCGGACCTGCTGCGAGTCGCTGAGCGACACCGGCGCGATCCTCAACTGCTGCTTCGGCGTGAGGACCAGTTCGGTCAGCCCCCAGCGTCGCATCGCGGCGCGCAACGCCGCGATCGTGAGCAGCCGATCGGCGGGCTCGGGCAGCGGACCGAAGCGGTCCCCGAGTTCGGCACGGACGTCCTTCACCCCCGCGGCGTCACGGACCGCGGAGATGCGCTGGTACAGCTCGAGGCGCTGGGTGGCGTCCGCCACGTAGTCGTGGGGCAGGTGGGCATCCACCGGCAGGTCCACCTTGATCTCCACCTCCTGCTCCACCGGCTCACCCGTGAGCTCCCCGATCTCCTCCTTCAGCAACTGGCTGTACATGTCGAACCCGACGGCCGCCACGTGCCCCGACTGCTCGGCACCCACCACGTTGCCGGCGCCGCGGATCTCCAGGTCGCGCATGGCGATGGCGAGCCCGGACCCGAGCCGGGAGTACTCGGCGATCGTCTTGAGCCGCTCGTAGGCCGGTTCGGTGATGGATGCGCCCTCGGGGAACAGGAAGTAGGCGTACCCCCGCTCCGACGAGCGGCCCACCCGCCCACGCAGCTGGTGCAGCTGCGACAGGCCGAGCAGGTCGGCCCGCTCGATGATCAGCGTGTTGGCGTTGGGGACGTCCAGGCCCGACTCGATGATCGTGGTGGAGACCAGCACGTCGATCTCCCGCTCCCAGAACCTCACCATCACGCGTTCGAGCTGCCGTTCGTCCATCTGTCCGTGGGCGACCTCCACCCGGGCACCGGGCACCAGCTCGACCAGGCTCGCCGCCACCCGGTGGATCGAGTCGATCTGGTTGTGGACGTAGAACACCTGCCCGTCGCGCAGCAGCTCGCGACGGATCGCGAGCACCACCTGTCCCTCGTCGTAGGGCTGGACCGAGGTCAGCACGGGCTGGCGGTCCTCCGGCGGGGTCTCGATCACCGACAGGTCGCGGATCCCCGACACCGCCATCTCCAGGGTGCGCGGGATCGGGGTGG
>PWWI01000195.1 GCA_003561535.1 Nitriliruptoraceae bacterium | reverse complement strand
TCCTGCACGGTGCCGGCGACGGGGGAGGGGATCTCGGTGTCGACCTTGTCGGTGGAGATCTCGACGATGGGTTGGTCGACCTCGACGGTGTCACCGACCTCGACGAGCCAGGCGGTGATGACGCCTTCCTCGACGGACTCTCCCAGCTGGGGAAGCTCGACCTCGGCCACGATGTGCGCTCCTGCTCGTCGCCCGACGGGCGCGGCCGCGCGGGCGGGGCGTGAAGATGGCGGCGGTCGGTACGCCGCGGTGATCCGCGCCCCGACGCTAGCGCACGCTCCCCGGCCTCGCAGTCGGACCCGCCGGTCGCCGCTAGCGTCGTCGAGGCCGGCACGGACACCGATGGCGTACCGAGGAGCAGCAGTGGACGACGGCCTCCGCACCACCGCGCTGACCGCGCACCACCGCGCTGCCGGCGCCAAGCTCGCCGCCTTCGCCGGGTGGTCGATGCCGATCAGCTTCTCGGGCACGCTCGCCGAGCACCGGGCCGTGCGTGATGACGTCGGGGTCTTCGACGTCTCCCACCTCGGCACGGTCTGGATCGAGGGCCCCGATGCCGCCGAGGTCGTGGGTCGGGCCTTCACCAACGACCCGGCGCGGCTGACCGACGGCAGCTCGCAGTACACGCTGTGCTGCGACGAGCAGGGTGGGGTCGTCGACGACCTGATCGTCTACCGCCTGGCGGCGGAGCGGTTCGTCGCGGTCCCCAACGCGGCCAACACCGCAGACGTCGTCGCCGCGCTCACCACCGCCGCCCAGGGCCGCGCTGCCCGGGTCGCCGACGCCTCCACCGACGTCGCGGTGCTGGCGGTCCAGGGCCCCCGCTCCCTCGAGGTGGCCGACCAGGTGCTGGCGATGCTCGGGGCTGCGGGTACCCCGGCGACGGACACCGAGCCCCTCGGCGTGGCCACCGTCGAGGTCCGGGGGGCTGCGCTCCTGCTGTGCCGTACGGGCTACACCGGCGAGCGCGGGGTGGAGCTGCTCGTCCCCGGCGAGGTGGCGGCACCGCTCTGGGAGGGGCTCGGCGCGGCCGGTGCGGTCGCCTGCGGGCTCGGGGCGCGGGACACCCTCCGGCTCGAGATGGGGTACCCGCTCCACGGCAACGAGCTGTCGACGTCCCGCACCCCCTACGAGGCGCGACTCGGGTGGGCGGTGCGGCTCGACCGTGGCGCCTTCCGCGGGCGGGAGGCCCTGGTGGCCGCCAAGGAGAGGGGACCGACCCAGCGGCTGTGGGGGCTGGTCGCCGACGGGCGGCGTCCGGCCCGCGCCGGTCTGGCGGTCCGGCGCCCCGGTACCGACGAGGTGGTGGGCACGACCACCTCGGGGTCGCTGTCACCGACCCTCGGCGTCCCGATCGCTCTCGCCTACCTCGACGCCGATCTCGGCCCGGGAGCACAGGTGGAGCTCGACGTGCGGGGACCCCCCACGGACGCCGAGGTGGTCCGGCCGCCCTTCGTGACGAGCGATCCGAGAACCTGAGCCGGACGGCCCGGGGCGACTCGGAACGGGAGGAGCAGCGGTGCTCGAGCAACCCGAACGCGAGCAGCAGCGGGTGGTGGTGATCGCCTCCGACCAGGCCCAGGCCGACCTGCTGGTCGCGGCCCTGCAGGCCAGCGGCATCCCGGCAGCGGCCACGATCACCACGGTCCGGCTCGGGCACGAGTGGGTCCAGGGGCACGCCGTCAGCGTGACGGCGGCGGACGAGGAGTTCGCCCTGGCGCTGCTGCGTGACCTGGGCGCGCCACCCCCACCGTCCACCGACGACGGGCCTCCGCGGCGCTAGCGTCGGGCATGCCGGCGACGGGCGTCGGTGAGCGGATCGAGGAGGAGGCAGACACGGTGCGTGTCGTGGTCGCCCCCGACGGGTTCAAGGGCACCCTCACCGCGCCCGAGGCCGCGGCGGCGATCGCCGACGGATGGCGTCGGGCCCGACCGGACGACGAGGTGGTGCTGCGCCCGCTGGCGGATGGCGGCGACAGCCTGTGCGAGGTGGTCGCGACCGACGAGGACCGCTGGCTGGACACCGAGGTGGTCGGGCCGCTGGGCCGGCCGGTGACCGCTCGCTTCCTGCTCCGTCCCGACGGCACCGCCGTGGTCGCCTCGGCGGCGGCCTGCGGGCTCGACCTGGTGCCGGAGGCGGAGCGTGATCCGTCGCGCACCACCACCTACGGCGTGGGACAGCTGCTGCTCGCGGCGGTGGACGCGGGCGCGCACCGGATCCTCCTCGGGCTCGGGGGTAGCGCCACGGTCGATGCCGGCCTGGGGGCGTTGACCGCCCTGGGCTTCCGGCCGCGGGTCGCCGACGGGTCGGGGCTGAAGATCGGCGGCGGTGAACTGCACCGCCTCGCGACGATCGAACGGACCTGGGTGCACGACCTCGGGACGGTCGCCGTCGAGCTGCTGTCCGACGTGACGACCCCGCTCCTGCGGGCCGCCGAGGTGTTCGGTCCCCAGAAGGGGGCGAGCCCCGCGCAGGTGGTGCAGCTGACGGCGGCGCTCGCCCACGTCGCCGACGTGGTCGAGCGGGACCTGACCGGTGGAGTGCGGCTGCGGGACGAGCCCGGCACCGGTGCGGCCGGGGGACTGGGCTACGGACTGGCGGCGGGCATGGGGGCCAGCTTCCCCCCGGGGGCGGCCCGGGTCGCCGAGCTGGTCGGTCTCGCCCCCGCGCTCGCCGACGCCGACGTCATCGTCACCGGCGAGGGGCGGCTGGACGCCACCTCGATGGAGGGCAAGGTCGTCGGACACGTGGTGGAGCGGGCCGCGGACACCGATCTGCCCGTGCTGGTGGTCGCCGGGCAGGTCGACGACCCCGGTGGTCACCGGCTGGCCGACACCGAGTCGGCCGCCCCCGGCGGTCCCGGGCCCGACCCCGCCGCCGAGGTGGCGGCGGCGGCCGAGCGCCTCGCGGCCCGCTGGTCGGCAGGGTGACCGGGGCCGCCCCCCGGGCGGGGTGACGGGTGCCGCGCGGCGCCGCCCCCGGGCCGGCCGTGACGCCCTCGCTACACTCCCGGTGTCACGAATCCGTGGTGCCCGCCCACGCTGCGGCCGGCACCCACCGCCGAGCACCGAGGAGCCCGCCGTGAGCGCCGAGACGACCGTGGACACCGCGGCCAGCGACACCGACAGCGTCATCCAGCTGACCGAGACCGCCGCCGAGAAGGTGCGCAGCTTCCTCTCGGACCAGCCGGATCTCGACGACATCGCCCTGCGCGTCGCCGTGCAGGCCGGTGGTTGTGCGGGGTTCCGCTACGCGCTGTTCTTCGACGACCGCCAGCTCGACGGCGACCTCGAGGAGATCCAGCACGGCATCACGATCCGCATCGACCGGATGTCGACCCCCTACCTCGGCGGCTCCGTGATCGACTGGAAGGAGTCCTTGGAGGCCTCGGGTTTCTCCATCGAGAACCCCAACTCCAGCGGCTCGTGCGCGTGCGGGGACAGCGCGACCTTCTGAGCCGGACGGCCCCTGTCGACGGCGTACCCGTGCGGGTGCGCCGTCGCCTCGTCTCCGGCCCGCCCGGCCTCCTCAGCCCACCACGGCGGTCAGGAGCAGCAGGGTCCCGCCAGCTGTGACCGCCAGGGCGCTCACGAGGGGCAGCGCCGCCGTGAGCCGGCGCAACCACGGCCGGGAGCCGGCCTGGTCCACGAACGCCCGCCCTTGCAGGACCAGCAGCCCGATCGCGGTCAGGGTGGCGGCGAGCCCGAGGCCGAAGGTGAGGACCAGCAGCACCCCGAGGAAGGGTCGGCCGAGCGCCAGGGTCGTGAGCAGGACGATCACCGCCGCGGGGCTCGGGAGCAGGCCGCCGGCGGTGGCGATGGCGGCGATGCCGGTCCGTGACAGCGGTGGCACCGCATCGGTCGGCGCGTGGTGGTGGTGGTCGTGGTCGTGGGCTGGCCGCCGCCTGCGACGGTGGGCGCGGCGCAGCATCGTCAGCCCGACCAGCAGCACGGCGCCGGCCGCGCCGATGCGGATCGCGCTCTCGACGGCGGGCCCGATCGCTGCCCGCTGCGTGGTCACCAGCACCACCCCCACCAGCAGCACCGACACGGTGTGCATCGTGGCGACCAGCACCCCCAGGGCGACCGCATCCCGGGCTCTCCCGCGACCTCCCAGCAGGTAGGCGCCGACCAGTGCCTTGCCGTGTCCCGGCCCGAGAGCGTGCAGGGCGCCGATGCCGGCGGTGACCAACGCGCCCAGCCACAGCCAGAGCTGGCCTGCGAGCACGCGGTCGACGACCTCGACCAGGCCCCGCTCCAGGGCAGGATCGTCACCGAAGGGCACGCGGCTCGCCACCCCGACGAGCGCGACGAGGAGCGTCACGTAGCCGACCGACCGGTGCCGGTCCCGGTGGCCACCGGGCGATCGGGGCGTCGCGACCACAGGTGCGTGAGCGCCAGGGCGGCCGCCAGGACGATCGCCGTGGCCCCCAGCAGCACCGGGAGCACGGGGACGCTCCCACCGCTGCCCTGGGCGGCACGGAAGTCCCACGGATGGGCCGGCTGGGCGGCGGTGTGCACCGCGTACTGCTCGGTGCCGTCGATGCTGAAGGTGCGGTAGGCGGGGTCGCGGTCGTGGAGAAGGCGGATCTCGACCACCGCGGCGGTGACCGGCTCAGAGCACTCGAAGGTGAAGGTGACCCCCTCGGTCATGAGGTCGGGGGCCGGTCGGGCGTCGCCGGCGCAGGCGGTCCCGTCCTGCAGGATGCGCACCCGGTCCTCGAGGTAGCGCCGGAGCGCGGGATCCCGGCCCATCGCCGCGACCTCGGCGTCGTCGGGGAGCAGCGCGGGATCGCCCCCGAAGGCGACGTCGAGGTAGGCGAAGGCGATCGCCTCGGGCCACACCCCGGCCGCGACCGCCAGGTCGGCGATGTCGTCGGCCGCCGCGGTCCACTGGAGGGTGACGGTGTGTCCGGTGGCACTGAGGCGGGCCTGGGGGACCTCTCCCGAGGCGTGACCCCAGGCCGCGGTCGCCGCCAGCGCCATCGCCAGCAGCGCCGCACAGCCCACCACGGCCAGGCGGACGGGGTGCAGGGGGGTGGCGGCAGGCGACGGGGGCACGGGGGTCGGCTCCGGGGTCGGTGGGTGGGGGTGGTGGCGATCGGTCGGCGACGTAGGGTGACCGCGGAGTCCGTCGGTGTCCACACGGTCGCACACCCGTTAGCGTGCACCGCCGGCGTGAGCAGGAGCAACGCGGCTGTGGACGACGACTCGGGCTGGAACGATCTGCTGCTCCAGCTGTGGTCCGATGACGTCCGTGACGCCGTCGTGGCGCGGATCGAGGCGGCCTCGGTCGGTCGTCGTGGCTGGCTCGTGCGGGTGTTCGCCGCCCCCGAGGCCGTGCGGCGGGAGCTCACGGAGACCGTCCACGCCCTGGTCCTGGCCGCGATCCGCGACGAGACGGGCGCCGATCTGGACGTGCTCGGCAGCCAGGCGGCCTGGGAGTGCTACGGGCAGGTCTGGGACGAGCTGGCGCAGCGATGGTCCGGTGGGGGACGCACCGAGGTGGTCGCGATCGGTCGGGAGCCCGAGATCGTCCGGCTGTTGGTCGCGCTGCCGGGGGAGGCCGCGGTGTGCGCCGGGGTCGACGTCCGTACGGACGGGACGGCCGATCCGCTGTGGCTCAAAGGTCGGCTGCGCGTCGACGCCGACGGGCTGCGGTCCTACCTGCGCCTCGACGGAGGCCGGGCACCCACCGCGGTGCACGACGCGATCCACACGATCCTCGGGGTGCTCGACCGAGGGTGAGCGTCCCGGCACGGCGGCGGCGCTCGACCCCGATCGTGCGGGTCACCGGGACCGTCGCCCACCCTGCCCCGACGGGTCGGGGGCCGACAGGTCACGGATCACCGTCAGGTCACCCTCGTACACGGCGATGCCCCGGCGCTCGAGCTCGGAGGTCCCTGCGTCCGGCGCATCCTCGACGTCGTAGCTGATCTCCGCGCCGGCCAGCTCCTCGGCGTCCTGCACCGTCTTGCGGACCCGCGTGATGGCATGGTCGGGGTCGGGGGCGACCAGCTGGACCGTCGCCCGCACGTGGGCGCGGCGATCGTCGGTCGGCCACCACGCCATCAGGTGCTCGGTGGTGCCGCTGCGGGCGAGGATCCGCTCCACCTGGTCCGGGCCGATGGTGCCACCCTCGGGGAGCCGCACCGTGACCACGAGTCGGATGTCGGACCGGCTCGGTCGGCGCGGATCCGGTGCCGGCCGACCGGCATCGGTCAGCGCGGGGGCCAGGGGGCTCTCGGCCGTCGGGCCGACGTCGATGGCGACCAGCAGCGTGGCGTCGGGGGACGCCCAGGCCAGGTGGGTCGTCGCCGCCCGCAGACCCGACACCGTGGGGGCGACCGGCGCCACGATCAGGTCGGTCGCGCCGGCGAAGGCGGCCACCGCCTGGTGGGTGCGCCGGGGGTCGTGGTGCACGCGGTCGCCGAGGGCGAGGATCGCCTCCGGGAGCTCCTCACCGAGCTGCCCGGTTCGCAGCACCGTCAGCGGGCGCGTGGTGCCGCGACGGAGTCGACCGGCGAGGTCGGCGGCGAGCTGGAGGCCGCTGGACCCTCCCGGCAGCAGGTGGTCGGCGGAGATGGGGAGCAGGACCCGGTCGTAGTCCTGGGCACCGGCCCGGACGATGGCCAGCGGCACCGAGGATCGTCCGACGATGTGGTCGATCAGCCGGCCGAACACGTCGGTGGTCGAGCTCGCTCCCCGCCAGCCCAGCAGGACCAGGGACGCCTCGCGGTCACGGAGGGTGTCCAGGACCGCGTCACCGAGGCCCGGCTCGGTCCGCACCTCGCCCCGGGCGGTCACGCCGAGCTGGCCGGCGACGGTCTCCGCGACGGCCATGCCCTGCCAGGCGCCGGCGTGAGCCTCCGCCGGCGCGTCGGGTCGGAGCACGGTGAGCAGCCGGATCTCGCCGTCCGCGTCGACGAGATCGGCGGCCAGCTGCATCAGGGGACGGACCGACGCCGGGTTCGCCACGGGCACGAGGATGCAACGCCCGAGGCTGGGCGTGCGGTCGCTGCCCGCCACCTCGGCCACCTTGGACTCCTCACCGCCGAACCGACCACCTCCGTGCTCCTCGATGCTACGCCACCCGTCCCGATCGGCGTCGAGTGGGCCGTGCGAACCGTGACCGCTCGCGGTGACCGGCAGCGGCTACCGTGGGCCCGGTCAGCAACGTCGATGTGGTGGAGGTCGCCTCGTGCGGGTTCTGGTCGTCTCTGAGGATGTCAAGGAGCGGCAGCGTGCCACCAGCGCGTTGGCCCTGCGTCCCGACATCGAGGTGGAGG
>PWWI01000101.1 GCA_003561535.1 Nitriliruptoraceae bacterium | reverse complement strand
GTCCGGCTCCGCGATCGCCGCACCCGCACCGTGCTCGAGGGCACCGGCCGCAACGCCGGACTGGAGGTCCACGGCGACCTCGAAGGGTTGCTCGCGTTGCAGACCTGAACCGGCCACGACCACGCGCCGCCCGCCACGCCGTACCTTGCCGCCGCCGGACGACCGCGCGATCAGGAGGGCCTGCCGGTGGCCGATGTGGACCGCTTCACCCGTGACACCGCGGTCGAGGCCGTCGGTCCCGGTCGGTACCGGGGACGTATCGATCCCGGCTGGTCGGTCGTGGACGGCGCCGCCCCCAACGGCGGGTACGTGATGGCGCTGGCCGCCCGCGCGATGCGCGCCGAGCTGCCACACCCCGACCCGGTGACCCTGACCGCCCACTTCCTGGCACCCCCCGAGCCCGGGCCGGTGGACATCGAGGTGGAGGTGGTGCGCACCAGCCGGCGTCACAGCACCGTGGCGGCACGGCTGCTGCAGGAGGGCCGGGAGCAGACCCGGTTGCTGGGAGCCTTCGGGGACCTGGCGACGGCTCAGGGCCCCGACCGGGTCGACCTGCTCACGCCCCGGCTCCCACCGATCGAGGACTGCCTCGACGTGACCACCGCCGCGGTCGCCCGGGCTCGGGCAGGTGAGCTCCCGAGCTTCCCGATCCAGGAGCGCTTCGACCACCGCCAGCCGGTCGAGCTGGCGTCGTGGGCCGTCGGCCGACCGACCGGCCGTGGCGAGATGGGCGGCTACCTGCGGTTCGCGGACGCCAGCGCCGACGACGCGATGGACACCCTCGGGCTGCTGGTCGTGGCCGACTGCTTCGCGCCCGCGGTGTTCAACACCGAACCGGGCCTGACCTCCTGGGTGCCGACGATCGAGCTCACGGTCCAGGTCCGGGCCCGGCCCTGCCCCGGCTACCTCGCCGCCTGGTTCACCACCAGGGCGATCACCCGCGGCTACCTCGAGGAGGACGGCCAGGTGTGGGACGCTGGCGGCAACCTCGTCGCGCTGTCCCGGCAGCTGGCGCTGGCACCCCGCTCCTGACGGTTCGCCACTCCACGCCCCCGTGGGTCCCCGGCGCCATGGTGCTGAAGGTGCTCGCGGGCGTCAGCCGCCGACGACGGGGAAGCTGACCTGCCCCGCGCCTCCCTGGCCCGCGAAGCCGGTGATCACGACCCGGTAGGTGCCGGCCGGGACCTGCCGCTCGATGAGCGAGTCGAAGGCCCCGCCGCCGTACTGCTCGAGCTGCTCCATCGATCGGTCGTCGTTGCGGTCGATCTCCCGACCGCTGTCGTCGGTGAGCGCTGCGACGGGATCGAACCCCCCCTCACCCCGCACATCGATCACCAGCAGCCCCTCCGGGACCTCGATCACCAGCTCCCACTGGCCGTCCTCGTCGACGACGTACTCGCGCTGCTCGCCCGAGCTGATGAGGTCGACGCCAGGCTCGTCCTCACCCCCCATCAGCGCGATCACGACGCCCCCGACCGCGACCAGCAGCACCACCCCGAGGAGAGAGAGGAGCCCGACGCGCGGTACGCGGCGCCTCGCACCGCTCCGGGCGTGGGACGGCGGTCGGGCGACCATCGGGGCCACCGGAGCGGGACCGGGGACCGCCTCCTCGGCGGCTGGCTGCCGAGCCGTCACACCGGGCGCACCCGGCGGGGGCGGGGGCAGGACCGCGCCGGGTGGCGGCGGGATCGCGCCGGGCGGTGGCAGGATCGCGCCGGGGGGTGGCGGGATCGCGCCGGGCGGTGGCGGGATCGTGTGCTCGCTCCACCGCACCCCGTCCCACCAGCGCCGGCCGCCACCCCCGTCGGGGTCGTCGTACCAGCCCGGCTCCACCATCGTCCGCCCTCCACAGCTCAGCCACCGATGCGGTGCCGCGCGCACGGTAGAGGCTCAGCGTGGCGGGATCGGCCAACCCGGTCCTGGGCTGCCGTCACCGGGAGGCGTGGCGGGGACGCCCTGCGGAGCGGCCAGCAGCCGCGCCAGGGGGACCCCGGGTCGGTAGGCGAGGTGGTGGTGGCTCGGCGCGTCCAGGACGGTCAGCCAGGCATGAGCTCCGACACCGAGGTGGCCGACGTCGTCGCGGCGGAGCGCCGCAGCCCCTCCCGCGGTCGCTGCCCACACCGCCTCCGACGGGGTCAGCCCGCAGTCCCGTACGGCCAGGGCGATCACGAAGGGCATCGAGGTGGTGTAGGAGGTCCCGGGGTTGCAGTCGGTCGCCAGCGCCACGGTGACGCCGGCATCCAGCAACCGACGACCGTCCGGGTACACCGGTGAACGGGTCGAGAACTCCGCCCCGGGCACCAGGGTGGCCACGGTGCCGCTGTCGGCGAGCGCGGCGACGTCCCGCTCGTCGAGGTGGGTGCAGTGATCGGCCGAGGCCGCACCGACCTCGCAGGCCACCTGCACGCCGGGTCCCGGTCCCAGCTGGTTGGCGTGGACCCGCGCGCCGAGGCCCCGCTCGGCACCGGCGCGCAGGATGGTCCGGGCCTGGTCGCCGTCGAAGGCGCCGTCCTCGACGAACACGTCGATCCACCGCGCCAGGGGGGCGCAGGAGTCCAGCATCTCCCCGGTCACGAGCTCCACGTAGCCGGACGGATCATCGACGAACTCCGGGGCGACCACGTGGGCGCCGAGGTAGGTGGTCTCCCCGGTCAGCTCGCAGGCCACCTCGAGGCTCCGGCGTTCGGTGGCCACCTCGGCGCCGTACCCCGACTTGATCTCCACCACCCCCGTGCCCTGCCGGCGCATCTCGGTGACCAGCTGCCCGGCCCGACGGCGCAGCTGCTCGACGGACGCGGCCCGCGTGGCTGCGATGGTGGTGCGGATCCCCCCGGCGGTGTAGGCCCGGCCCGCCATCCGGGCCGCGAACTCCTCGGCCCGCTCGCCGCCGAAGACGAGGTGGCTGTGGCTGTCCACGAAGGACGGCAGGACGCATCGCCCGGTGAGCTCGACGAGGTCGTCGGTGGCGGGCGCCGCACCGGCGTCACCGACCCACACCACCTCGCCGTCCTCGACCACGACCGCCGCGTCCGTCCGCAGGCCGAGCGGCGAGCCGTCGCCGAGCTCGGGCCGGTTGGTGACCAGCTCCGCGATCCGGTCGAAACAGGTGCTGCTCATCGCTGGGCCTCCCCCCGGACGGCGGCGATGGCCGTCGCCAGCCCACGGCCGACGTCACCATCGCGGTGCTCCCGGTCGCGGACGATGCGCCGACCGTCGACGATGACGTCGGTGACGTCGGCGGCGCTGGCGCCGAACACCACGCTGGCTGCCGCCGTCTCGGGATCGGCCCCGGCGGTGCGGACCGAGCCGAGGTCGACCGCCACCAGGTCGGCGCGCGCACCCGCCGCCAGCCGGCCCGCATCGGCGACGCCGAGGCTGGCCTGGCCCTCTGGCGCCAGCGCCGCCAGCAGCGCCTCGGTGTCGAGGTGGCCCCGCTGCCCGGTCGAGAGCCGCTGGTCCCACTCCGCCCGCCGCGCCTCGGCGAAGAGGTCGATGCTCGCGTGGCTGTCGGTCCCGAGGCTCACGGGCACGTCGGCCTCCCGGAGGCGTGCCGCGGGCCCGATCCCGTCGGCCAGGGCCGCCTCGGTGGTCGGGCACAGGCACACGCCGGCGCCGCTGTCGGCCAGGTCGGTCACGTCCGCGTCGGTCAGGTGGGTGGCGTGGACGGCCCAGGTGCGCGGACCCAGTACCCCGCTGTCGGCCAGCAGCCGCACGGGGGTCCGACCGGTGGCGGCCAGGCAGGCCGCGTTCTCGTCCGGCTGCTCGGAGACGTGGGCGTGCAACGGCACCTGGTGGGCCGCGGCCCAGGCGCTGATCACCGGGAGCTCTGGTACCGGCACGGCCCGCACCGAGTGGATGGCCGCACCGATCACCACGTCGGTGGCACGGGCGTACCGCTGCTGCAGCTCCTCCACCCGGGCAGCCCAGCTGGCCGCATCACGATCACTGAACCGGCGCTGCACGCCGGAGGTCGGCTCGCCGAAACCGCCCGCGAGGTAGCAGGTGTCCAGCAGGGTGCAGCGCACCCCGGCGTCCCGCGCAGCAGCGAGCACCGCTTCGGCCATGGCGTTCGGATCGGCGTACGCGCGGCCGTCGCGCTGGTGGTGCAGGTAGTGGAACTCCCCCACCGTCGTCACCCCCGCCAGGGCCATCTCGGCGTAGGTCATCCGGGCGAGGGCGTGCAGGGAGTCGGGGTCCAGGACCGCCGCCAGCTCGTACATCCGGTCCCGCCAGGTCCAGAAGGTGCCCCGGCCCTGCTCGGTCGTGCCCCTGAGCGCCCGGTGGAACACGTGGCTGTGGGCGTTGGCGAGCCCGGGCAGCACCAGCCCGGCGAGGTACTCGGTCCGGACCTCGCTCGCGGCGGGCCCAGCGCCGGCGCCTGTGGGGCCGGGGCCGATCGAGGTGATCCGGCCGTCGGCCACCTCGATGACCACGTCCGAGGCGAGCCGGCCGGCGGGCAGCCAGGCCAGCTCGCAGCGGTAGGCGACGGCGGCGCTCACGGGGTCGTCGCCAGGTCGGCCAGCACGTCGGTCAGCGCGGCGACCCCGGCCAGGCAGTCGTCGCGGTCGGCGTGCTCCTCGGGGGCGTGGGACCCCCCCGTCGGGTTGCGCACGTGCAGCATCGCCGCCGGCACCCCGGCGGCCGCCAGGATCCCGGCGTCGTGCCCGGCGCCGCTGGCCAGGCGCGGCAGGGCCCCCCACCGGGGTGTCAGGAGCCGGGCGAGGTCCTCGGCCAGCCCCGCGTCGAGCTGCACCGCCGGCGTCCAGGACTCCTCGACGGGGGTCACGCCCACCTCGGCGCTGACGCGCGCCACCATGGCCCGCACGTCCGCCTCCTCGTCGGCACGGGCGTCGAGCCAGGCCGCGACCCGGGCCGGGATGGCGTTGACCGCGTTCGGTTCGACCACGACCCGACCCACCGTCGCCACCGCTCCCCCGCCGCCGCAGGCCTCGGCCGACGACCTGGCCGTCAGCACCAGCCGGGCCTGCGCCAGCATCGGGTCGTCACGGTCGCTGAGCCGGGTGGTGCCGGCGTGATCGGCGCGGCCGAGGAGGTCGAACCGCCACCGTCCGTGGGGCCGGATCAGGGAGCCGAGCCCGATCGGTGCGTCCAGGTCGACCAGGCCTCTGCCCTGCTCGATGTGGAGCTCGACGTAGGCGCCGATCCCGGCCACCCGGTCGGGCTCGGGACCCAGGCGCGCCGGGTCGCGTCCACTGGCCCGCAGGGCCTCGGCCATCGACAGCCCGTCGTCGTCGGTCAACGAGCGTGCCCGGTCGGGCGCGAGCTGCCCGGTCAGCAGCCGGGAGCCCGCGCAGGCCACCCCGAACCGGCTGCCCTCCTCGTCGGCGAAGGCCACCACGGCCACGGGTCGCTGCGGGGTGAGCCCGCGACGTCGGAGCTCCGCCACCGCCAGCAACCCGCTGACCACACCCAGGGGACCGTCGAAGGCCCCGCCCCGCGGGACGGAGTCGAGGTGGCTGCCGGCGACGACCGCGCGCCGGTCCGCCGCGACCCCGGGAGGTGGTGGCGCGCCCCACCAGGCCCACAGGTTGCCGGCCCGGTCCTCCTCGACCTCGAGTCCGTAGCCATCCGCCGTGGCGGTGAACCACTCCCGCAGCTCCAGCTCCGGCGGGGTGTAGGCGTGGCGCCGGTAGCCGCCGGCCGGGTCGCGTCCGATGGCCGCGAGCTCGGCCCACAGCCGGTCGAAGCTCGCCGGCGGCGAACCGGGAGGGGCAGCCGGCGCTCTCACGCGCGCTCTGCTTCCTGCATCGGGATCCGGACACCCCGCTGGGCGGCCACCTCCTCGGCCTCGGGGTAGCCGGCGTCCACGTGGCGCAGGATGCCCATGCCGGGGTCGTTGGTCAGCACCCGCTCGAGCTTGGCGGCCGCGAGCGCCGTGCCGTCGGCGACACTGACCTGCCCGGCGTGGATGGAACGGCCCATGCCCACCCCACCACCGTGGTGGATCGACACCCAGGAGGCGCCCGAGGCCACGTTGACCATCGCGTTGAGCAGCGGCCAGTCGGCGATCGCATCGGAGCCGTCGAGCATCGCCTCGGTCTCCCGGTAGGGGGAGGCCACCGACCCGCAGTCGAGGTGGTCCCGGCCGATGACGATCGGGGCCGAGACCAGCCCTGAGGCCACCAGGTCGTTGAAGGCGAGCCCGGCGAGATCGCGCTGGCCGTACCCGAGCCAGCAGATCCGGGCGGGCAGGCCCTGGTAGGCGACCCGCTCCCCCGCCATGGTGATCCAGCGGCGCAGGTGGTCGTCCTCGCCGAACAGCTCCAGCACCGCCCGGTCGGTGGCGGCGATGTCGGCGGGATCCCCCGACAGCGCCGCCCACCGGAAGGGCCCCTTGCCCTCGCAGAACAGGGGCCGGATGTAGGCGGGCACGAACCCGGGGTAGTCGAAGGCCCGTGCGTAGCCGCCGGCCTGGGCCTCGGACCGCAGGGAGTTGCCGTAGTCGAACACCTCGGCACCCGCGTCGAGGAAGCCGACCATCGCCTCCACGTGGACGGCCATCGACGCTCGTGCCCGGTCGGTGAAGGCGGCCGGGTCCTTCTCGCGCTCGCGCTGCCAGTCCTCGAAGGCGCAGTCCGCGGGCAGGTAGGCCAGGGGGTCGTGGGCCGAGGTCTGGTCGGTGACGATGTCGATCGCCACCCCGCGGCGCAGCAGTTCGGGCACGACCACCGCCGCGTTGCCGAGCAGCCCGACCGACAGGGGTCGCCGGTCGCGCCGCGCCTGTTCGACGCGGGCGACAGCGTCGTCGAGGTCGTCGGCGACGGCATCGAGGTAGCGGTCCTCGCGGCGGCGTGCGATCCGGGAGGGATCGCACTCCACGACCAGGGCCACGCCGTCGTGCAGGGTGACCGCGAGCGGCTGGGCGCCCCCCATCCCGCCGAGCCCAGCGGTGAGCGTCACCGTGCCGGCCAGCGTGCCACCGAAACGCTGGGCGGCCACGGCCCCGAAGGTCTCGTAGGTCCCCTGGAGGATCCCCTGGGTACCGATGTAGATCCACGAGCCCGCCGTCATCTGCCCGTACATCGTCAGCCCCAGGGCATCGAGGCGGCGGAACTCCTCCCAGCTCGCCCAGTCGGGCACCAGGTTGGCGTTGGCGAGCAGCACCCGGGGCGCCCACTCGTGGGTGCGCAGCACCCCGACGGGCCGGCCGGACTGCACCAGCAGGGTCTCGTCGTCGGCCAGGGTGGCGAGCGTGCGCTGGATCGCGTGGTAGCTCGGCCAGTCCCGGGCGGCCTTGCCGGTCCCGCCGTAGACGATCAGCTGCTCGGGGTGCTCAGCCACAGCTGGGTCGAGGTTGTTGGCCAGCATCCGGGAGGCGGCCTCCTGCGCCCAGCTTCGGGCGGTGCGCTCGGGACCCCGAGCGGCGCGGATCCCCTCCCTCGGCGCGGCGGTGCTGGTCATGTGCCCCTCCTCCTGTGTCACGCTGTCACGCGAGCGGCCCGGTCACCCCCTCCGCGGCGGCGACGAAAGCGCCGTCGCGGGCGAGTGCCACCGCGGCCTCGATCTCCGGGGAGAGGTGACGATCCGGGCCTGGCCCAGCGACCTGCTCCCGTAGGGCGGCCACGACCGCGGCGGTGGCCGGTGCGGGCCGCAGGGGGGCGCGCAGATCCAGCCCCCGCGCTGCCACGAGTACCTCGATCGCCAGCACCCTGGTCAACCCGTCGAGCGCCCGCCGCAGCTTGCGCGCGGCCCCCCACCCCATGGACACGTGGTCCTCCTGCATGGCCGAGGAGGGGATCGTGTCCACCGAGGCCGGTGTCGCCAGACGCTTGCACTCCGCCACGATCGCGGCCTGGGTGTACTGGGCGATCATCACCCCGGAGTCCACCCCGGGATCGTCGGCGAGGAAGGGTGGCAGGCCCTGGTTGCGGTCGGTATCCAGGAACCGGTCCGTGCGCCGCTCCGAGATGGCCGCGACGTCGGCGACCGGGATGGCAAGGTGGTCCAGCGCCTGCGCGATCGGGGCGCCGTGGAAGTGCCCGTTGGACTCCACACGCCCGTCGGCCAGCAGGACCGGGTTGTCGATCGCGCTGGCGAGCTCCCGGTCGGCGACCGTGCGCACGAAGCCCAGCAGATCCCGGCCAGCGCCGGCGACCTGCGGCGCACAGCGCAGCGAGTAGGCGTCCTGCACCCGGGTGCAGTCCGGCGTGCGGTGGCTCGCGACGATGCCGGAGCCGGCCAGCAGCGCCCGCAGGTTGGCGGCGCTGTCGGTCTGCCCGGGGTGGGGGCGTAGCGCCATCAGGTCGACGGCGAACACCCGGTCGGTCGCGAGCAGCCCCTCGATGCTCATGGCCGCCGCGACGTCGGCCAGGCGCAGGAGGCCGCCGAGATCGTGGCAGGCGAGCAGCAGGTGGCCGAGCATCCCGTCGGTGCCGTTGATCAGCGACAGGCCCTCCTTGGCGGCCAACTCGACCGGCGCGATGCCCGCCGCGGCCAACCCCTGCGCGGCCGGCACCAGCTGGTCCTCGGCGTCGCGGACCTCGCCCTCACCCATCAGCGCGAGCGCGACCGCCGCCAGGGGCGCCAGATCCCCGGAACAGCCGAGGCTGCCGTGCTCGAGGACCACCGGGGTGATCCCGGCACTGAGCAGTGACGCCAGCGTCTCGGCGACCACCGGCCGGACCCCGGTGTGCCCGGAGACGAGGGTGCGAAGGCGGAGCAGCATCATCGCCCGGACGACCTCCCGCTCCACCTCGTCCCCGCTGCCGGCCGCGTGGGAGCGGATCAGCGATCGCTGGAGCTGGGCGCGCTGGCCGGCCGGGATGTGGCGGGTCGCCAGCGCACCGAAGCCCGTGGACACCCCGTAGACCGGTCGGTCGGCCGCGGCGAGCACGTCGACCGCCGCGCGTGCCTGCGTCAGTGATGCCAGCGCCGCGTCGCCGAGCCGGACGGGCCGGACAGGCCGGACGCTGCGGGCAACGTCGACCACCTCGGCGGCGGTGAGCGCGCCGGGCTGCAGTTCGAGGATGTCCATGCCTGTATCCGACCACGTCCCGCGCTCGGTGTGAACCTCGGCTGCCTCACTAAAGTCTCGTATCCGAGACAATCGTGAGGCAGCCGGGGAGAGACGTCGTGGACGCCAACCGCGGGACCGGCACCGACAGCGTCCAGGTACCCGCCGCCGTCCGCACCCTGGCGATCCTGCGCTACCTCGCCGCACAGGCCAGGCCCGTCACTGCCGGCGCGATTGGACGCGACCTGGCGATCCCCCGTTCCAGCCTCTACCACCTGCTGACCACGCTGGAACGTGAGGGGTTCGTCGCCCACGTCTCCCCACCGGGGCGGTACGAGCTGGGGGTGGCGGCCTTCGAGCTCGGCTCGGCCTACCAGCGACAGGCCGGCCTGGAGCGCCTGGGCCGGCCCCTGCTGGCGCGGCTCGTCGCGCGGACCGGGTGCACCGGCCACCTCGGCATCCTCGACGACACCGAGGTCGTCTACCTGGTCCGCGAGGACCCACGGGACCCGCTCCCGCTGATCACCGAGGTCGGGGTTCGGCTGCCCGCCCACCTGACCGCCTCGGGCCGGTGCCTACTGGCAGCCCGGAGCCTGCTGCCGGTCGAGGCGACCTACAGCCACCGCACAGCGCTGACCAGCCGCACCGGGCGGGGACCCAAGGGTCTGACGAACCTCCGGCGGCAGCTGGTGCTCGACCGGCGGCGGGGATGGTCGCTGGAGGACGGGGAGGTCACCGAGGGGTTCGCCTCGATCGCCGCCGCTGCCCGGTCCCACGGCCAGCGGCCGGCCGCGTCGATCGGCCTCACCTTCCCCTCGGAGCGGCTCGACGAGCCGGCGCGAGCCGAGCTCGCGACGGAGGTGGTCCGCACGGCGGACCGGCTCACAGCCCGGCTTCGCGGGTGGTCGGCAGCGACCAGGACCGCACCGTCCGTGACGGCGTCACCGGATCGGTGGCAGGTCACCGTCGGTACGCCGGCCAGCGGAGCCGACGACGGTGAGGCCGGCCACGACCGCGCCGACCAGGATGAGCCACAGTCCGGCGAACCAGACCAGGACCACCAGTGACAGGGCGGGTAGCGCGAGCGTCAGGGCACCGGCGATGAGGGAGAGCACCCCGACCATCAGCCGCTCGACGCGGTCCTCCTGGCGGGCGGTCGCGCCCAGCAACGCGACCACACCGGCCACGAGGTCGAGGCGCCCGTCAGCGGCGGAGAACACCCGAGCCAGCTCGGTCAGCCCGTACAGCAGCACCCCCAGACCGAGCAGCGTCACCACCACGAGCGCCGTTGCACGCGGCCAGGTGACCAGGACGATGCCCACGACGATCATCATCGCGCCGAGACCGATACGTCCGGATCGCTGGGCGGGGGGAGCTGCCTGCTCGCTCAACTCGACGCCTCCTGGCTGGAGCGGCCGAGTCAAGCCTCAGTCGCCCGCGCCGGCCTCACCCGGTCGGGCTGACGATCCCCCGACCTCCTCGGGCGTGAACGGTCGGCGTGACACCTCCGAAGCTGCGCCACGGGCATCCCGGAGGTGGACCCGCGACACCGGGTAGGTGAGCTCGACCCGCGGCTCGTCCCTGAGGGCGGCCAGCACCTGGCGCCAGACCTGCTGGTCCACCGAGCGGCGACGTCGCGCCTCGACCAGCAGTCGGCCCGTGAGCAGGATCCCGCCCGGCTTGACCGTGAGGTAGACCGCCGGCGTGAAGTGGTTGTAGCGGATCTTGTAGGACCGGGCGGCCCGGCGGATGCGCTGCTCCGCCTCGTCGGGGGTGTGGCCACCGACCTCGTCCATCGCCGCCTGCAGGATGGCCTCGGCGACGTCCGGGTCCGACTCGAAGGTGACCAGCATCGGGATCTCGTGCCAGATGTAGGCGAAGCCCTCGGTGAAGTTGAACACCTGTTTGGTGAACACGTACCCGTTCGGCACGTGCACGATGCGGCCGGTGGACTGATCCGCGTCGACCCAGTTGCCGATCTCGAGCAGGGTCGTGCGCTGGACCCGGATGTCGATCACGTCGCCCGCGACGCCGTCCACCTCGATGCGGTCGTCGACCCGGTAGGGCCGACGGACGACGATGTAGATCCACCCGGCCACGTTCTTGAGCACGTCCGCCAGGGCGACGGCGATACCGGCCGCGGCCAACCCGAGGAAGGTCGCGAAGTCCGACAGCGCCTGGACCCAGATCCAGGCCAGGCCGAAGGCACCGATGAGCACGACCGCGTACGAGGTGGCCTTGCGGGCCGGATACCACACCGTCGGATCCTCGACCCGGCGGGTGATGCCGCGAACGACGACGAACCACGCCCCAGCGAGCACGAGGAGCAGCACGCCGGACAGGACCAGCTGCGACTGCACGCGGGTCAACCCCACGTTCTCGATCAGCCACACGGTCACGGGCCCTCCGACCACCACGGGACACGCCCGGAACCTAGCGGCCGAGGGCGGCGCGGCCGCCGCCACCGGGCGTACCCTCAGAGGACCACACGGGAGTCCATGACCGGATGCAGAGGCTGGCGAGCACCGCACCGCCGACGGTGGCCACGTCGCGGCCACGGGCCGGGCGCCGGCTGCTGGCGCTGGCCGTGCTCACCCTCGGGGTGCTGCTGACCCTGCTCGGGCAGGGACGCGCCGACGACGGCCCCGTCGTCGTGGTGGCACCGATCCAGGGCGAGATCGACCTCGGCATCGCCCCCTTCCTGGACCGGGTGCTGGCCAGCGCCGAGGCCGACGGTGCCGCCGCGGTGCTCCTGGACATCGATACCCCGGGGGGACGGCTGGACGCCGTTCTCGAGATGCGCCGCAGCCTGCTCGCCAGCCCCGTGCGCACGATCGCCTTCATCGACTCCACCGCCCTGTCCGCGGGGGCCCTGATCGCGCTCGCATCCGAGGAGATCCACGTGGTGCCCGGGGGCATCATGGGCGCCGCCACGCCGGTGCTCGGCGCCACGGGGGAGACCGCCGACGAGAAGGTCATCTCCGCGGTGCGGTCCATCTTCCGGGCCACCGCTCAGGAGCGCGACCGTGATCCCCTCATCGCCGAGGCCATGGTCGACCCCGCCGTGGAGGTGGAGGGGCTGGCCACCAGCGGTGAGCTGGTCACCCTCGACGACCGTCAGATGCTCGAGGTGGGCTACGCCGACTCGGTGGTCGCCAGCCGCGCGGAGCTGCTGGAGGACCTCGGACTGTCCGACCTCCCGCTGGTCGAGGTGGAGCCGAGCCTCGCGGAGCGGCTCGTGCGCCTGCTCACCAGCGCGATCGTCGCGCCGCTGTTGCTGAGCCTCGGTATCTGGCTGCTGGTCGGTGACCTGCTCGGCGGCGGGGTCGGGATCGGCGCCTCGGTCGGGCTCGTGCTCCTCGGCGCCTTCTTCTACGGCCACCTCCTGGCCGGCTTGTCCGGTTGGGAGGACCTCGTGCTGGTCGTCGTCGGGGTGATACTGATCCTGGTCGAGGTGTTCGTGATCCCGGGGGTCGGGATCGCCGGCATCCTGGGTCTGGCGGCCCTGCTGGGCGGTGGGGTGCTGGCGATGGTCAATCGCGACCTGGATCTGGTGCCCATGACCCAGCTGCTGGCCGTTGCCGGGCGGGTCACCCTCACCTTCCTCGTCGTCAGTATCGTGATCATCACCGTCGTCGTCCTGATCGCCCGCCGAAGCGGCGGTGGAGGGACCGTGTTGGGATCCGAACCCATGCAGGGCGGCTCCCGCCCCGTCACCGCTCGCTGGCTGAGGTGGTTCGGCAGCTCCGACGTCCTCGCGCCGGACGCGGAGCCGAGCCCTGACGCCCCGTCCCGGGGTCGCCCCGACCCGCTGCCCCGTGGGGCTCTGGTCGGCAGGCAGGGCGTCGCCCTCACCGACCTGCGACCCGCCGGCGTGGCTCGGATCGACGGTCATCGCATCGACGTGGTCACCACGGGCGAGTGGTTGTCGGCCGGCGACCCGGTGACCGTGGTCACCGACGAGGGCTACCGGCGCGTCGTGCGGCTGGCGGACAGCGACGACTGAACTCACGTCCGTCCTCCGGGGGACCTCGATCCTCCGACCGGTACCGTCATTGGTCCCGTTGCAGCACCCTGGGACCACCCACCTGAACCTCGATGCCAGACCCGGAGCAGCCAGTGGAAGCCAGCGCCCTCATCCTCGTCGTCATCCTCGTCGCCGTCTTCGCGGTCATCAGCCTGTTCTTCTACTTCGTGCCGGTCGGCCTGTGGATCACGGCGATCTTCTCCGGCGTCCGGGTCGGGCTCGGCACCCTGATCGGGATGCGGCTCAGGAAGGTCCCCCCAGCGGAGATCGTCCGACCCTTGATCAGCGCGACCAAGGCCGGCATCGACCTCGACGTCGGGCAGATGGAGGCCCACTACCTCGCCGGAGGGCGGGTCGGGTCCGTGGTGGCGGCGTTGATCTCGGCGGACCGGGCCAACATCGAACTGCCCTGGAAGCGCGCCACCGCGATCGATCTGGCGGGCCGTGACGTGCTGGAGGCGGTGCAGGTCAGCGTGAACCCGAAGGTGATCGAGACCCCCCGGATCGCCGCGGTCGCCAAGGACGGCATCCAGGTCATCGCCGTCGCCCGTGTCACCGTCCGCGCCAACATCGAGCGCCTCGTCGGTGGTGCCGGGGAGGAGACGATCATCGCCCGCGTCGGCGAGGGCTCGGTGTCCTCGATCGGGTCCGCCGACAGCCACAAGTACGTCCTGGAGAACCCGGACGACATCTCCCGCCGGGTCCTGGAGCGCGGGCTGGATGCCGGGACCGCCTTCGAGATCCTCTCGATCGACATCGCGGATGTCGACATCGGCCGCAACATCGGGGCCGAGCTGCAGACCGACCAGGCCGAGGCCGACAAGAACATCGCCCAGGCCAAGGCGGAGGAGCGGCGCGCGATGGCGGTCGCCCGCGAGCAGGAGATGCGCGCGGCGGTCGTCGAGGCCGAGGCCGAGGTGCCCCGCGCTCTGGCGGAGGCCCTGCGCAGCGGCAACCTCGGGGTGATGGACAGCTACCGCCTCGACAACGTCCAGGCCGACACGCGGATGCGCCAGTCCATCGCCGACGAGGACTGACCCGATGAGCTCCAACCTCCCCACCCGCGGGAACCGGCGCGCCGGCGGCTCGACGCCGTCAGCCCCCGGTGCGGCGGCGACCGAGGGGCAGCGCGCCGAGCAGTCGCGGGAGCGCAGCTCGGCGCGGACCGACGCCCGCGCTGCTCAGCGGGACGAGCGCGATCGCGCCGCCCGTGGCAGCAAGCGCATCGGTACCGGTGAGGGCATCGGTGCCGGCAAGGGCATCGGTAAGGGCATCGGTACCGGCAAGGGCATCGGGCGCGGCAAGGACGAGGTCAGGGCGACGGAACTCGGGAGCCGGCGCCAACCCACCTCCAGCGACGACGGCTCGGGGAGTCCGGAGCGACCAGCACGAGCCCGCGACTTCCTCAGCTCGCCGCGGGCGGCCCGCCGGGGGATCGTGCTGCGGGAACTGCTCGGACCGCCCGTCTCGCTGCGTCGCGCCCGCAGCGACGTGCCCGGCCTCAGCCCCTGAGCTCCTCGGTGTCCGGCGCCGGCTCCGGCACCGGGACGTCGTCCAGGGCGTCCAAGGGGTCGTAGCCGGTGGACCGGTAGGGCAGCGCACCGGGGTCGCGGTAGAGCCGGGCAGCCCGCGGGAGCGACCCGATCTGACGCTGCAACCGCGCCCAGCGGCGGTTGCCGGCGAACACGTCCGCACCCGAGGTCGGCTGGGCCGGGACGGGCTCGCCCGGCCGTCCGGTGATCAGCAGCACGACGGAGCCCAGCACCAACGCGCCAGCCAGCGCCGTGCGTGCCTCCACCGTCTCGCCGAGCACGAGCGCCCCGAGGCCCACGGCGACCACCGGGTTGACGTAGGCGTAGGTCCCGACCAGCGTCGTGCTCGCGTTGCGCAGCAGCCAGCTGTAGGCGGTGTAGGCCACGAGGGAACCCGCCACCACGAGGTAGGCGAAGGCGCCCCAGGCACGGGCGCTCACCCCGCTCAGCGTCCACCCCGACGCCTCACCGAGCAGGAGCCCCACGACCGCGAACACCAGCGCGCCGCCCAGCATCTCCAGACTCGCTGCGACCAGCGGTCGTCGCGGTCCTTTGGCCATCCGGCTCCGCAGGGAGCCGGCGGCCCAGGCGGCCGCCCCGAACAGCGCGAGCAGCACGGCCCCCAGTTCGCCCCCCGCGGGGTCCACCAGCACCGCGATGCCCACCAGACCGACCAGCAGGCCGAGCCAGGCACGTGCCGACAGCCGGTCGCCGAACAGCCCACGGGCGAACAGCGCCAGGAACAGCGGCACCGTCGCCGCCAGCAGCGCCGCGAGACCGGAGGAGATCCGGGTCTGCGCCAGCGCGATCATGCCGGTTCCTCCCACCAGCAGCAGGCCACCCGTGACGACGGCCTGGAGCAGGTGGCGGGGGCGGATGGGATCGCCGGCACGGTCGCCCCGGCGCACCGCCACCACGAACAGCACCCCTCCGGCCAGGAGGAACCGCACGGCGAGCATCAGCATGGGGGGAACCTCGGCGACCACCACCGCGATGGCGAGGTAGGTGGAGCCCCACACCAGATACACGATCCCCAGCGCGCAGGAGATCATCGCGACACGGCGGGCGACGACGACGTCGCCGATGCGCTGCCCGACCAGGGGCAGGCGTTGGAGCGGCGCGGAGAGGGAGAGGTCGGGAGCCGACACGACGAACCTCACGGGCACGGCAAGATGGAGTGGGAGCACCGAGGCGGCATCTGTTACATTACAGATAGTCTTCTGAGGCCGTACAGATGCCACTTGAACGGTACGACATCGTCGGCACCTCCGCCGACGAACTGTCCCGTTGCATCGAGGACGGGGTGCTGACGGGCGCTCTGCGCCCGGGACAGGCGCTGCCCTCGGTGCGGGGGCTGGCCCGGGACCTCGACCTGTCCCCCACCACCGTGGCCAAGGCGTACCGGGAGCTGCGGCGTCGCGGCGTGGTCGTCACCGAGGACCGAGCCCGCACCGTCGTCGCCCACCGCCCCGAGCTGCGGCTGCGGCTCGCCCCCACGGTGCCGGAGGGGACGGTCGATCTGGCCACCGGCAACCCCGACGCGAGGTTGCTGCCGAGCCTCGCCCCGGCTTCCCGCACCCTGCCCACCGCACCGGCGCGCTACACCGACGACGTCCTGCTGCCAGCGCTGGTCGAACTGGCCCGGAGCGCCTTCACAGCCGACGGCGTCGACGCCGACCACCTGCTCGTCGTCGGTGGCGGGCTGGACGGGATCGAACGGGTCCTCGAGGCCCACCTCCGGCTCGGTGACCGCATCGGCGTCGAGGACCCGGGCTACCCCGGCTCCCTCGACCTGGTCCGCGCCCTCGGGCTCGAGCCGATCAGCATCGAGTTGGACGATCAGGGCCCCGTGCCCGCCTCCCTGGCTGCCGCGCTCACCCACGGGGTCGAGGCGGTGCTGCTGGTGCCCCGGGCCCAGAACCCGACCGGCGCCGCCTGGAGCGCCGAACGCACCACGGCCCTGCGGGAGCTGCTGGCCCACCACCCCGACGTGCTCGTGATCGAGGACGATCACGCCGCCCCGATCGCGGGCGTCCCCGCCCGCACGTTGACGACCGCTCGCGCCCGGTGGGCGGTGATCCGGTCGGTGGCGAAGTGGCTCGGTCCGCAGCTGCGGGTCGGAGTCCTCGCCGGGGACGAGGCCACCACCACCCGGGTGCTGGCCCGCCAGCGGCTGGGGACCGGCTGGGTCAGCCAGGTGCTGCAGCACCTGGTGGCCGTGACCTGGGCCACCGCCGCCGAGGACGGGACCCTGCAGGCAGCCGCGACGGCCTACACCGAGCGACGCAGCGCCCTGCTGGCGGCGCTCGCGGAGCACGGCATCCCCGCCAGCGGACGGACGGGACTGAACGTCTGGGTGCCGGTCGACGAGGAGGTCCCGGTGGTCCAGGGCCTGGCGGAGCTGGGCTGGGCCGTCGCCGCCGGGGAAGCCTTCCGCCTGACCGCGCCACCGGCCATCCGGATCACGGTGTCGGGCTTGTCCCCCACCTCGGCGCCCCGCGTGGCCCGGGATGTGGCGCAGGTGCTCGAACAGCGCCTCACGGGGCGCCAGGGGTGACCCCGGCCCGGTCCGCGCGCATGCGGGGTGACGGTGAGGCACGGCGGCTACCCTCACCCACCGTGGCCAGCACGCACCGTCCCGAGGACCACCCGGCTGCGGCCCGGGTCCGCGCCGCCCTCCTCACCGGTCCCAGCGACTCGGGCAGGTCGCTGCTGCGCCGGGGCTGGCGGCTGTGCCGCGAAGCACCCGCGATCGCCACCCCGGCCGAGGTGGCGCCGTGACGGGCGTGCCGCCGCAGGAACCCACCACACCGACCGCGGGAGCCGACCCGATCGCAGCTCAGCTGACCGCGCTGGTCGAGCGCCTCGCCGAGCGCGGTGCGTCGGTGGACACCGCCCCTGCCCACCGGGGCTGGCAGGCTGCCACGGCGCTGGTCCTCGCACCCGGCGACCAGGACATCGAGGTGGCCATCATCGAGCGCACCCGGCGCCAGGGGGATCGATGGTCCGGTCAGCTGGCGTTGCCGGGTGGCCGACGGGAGGAGCCGGACCGCACCCTCGCCGAGACGGCGGCACGCGAGACCCGGGAGGAGGTCGGCCTGATCCTCGGCCCGGCTGTGGCCCAGGTCGGCCAGCAGCGGGCACGGGTGCGTTCCGGCGTCGTGGCCTGCTACGCCTTCGTCATCGACGAACCCCGATGGATGACCCCCGACCCCGCAGAGGTGGCCAGCGCCTGGTGGGTCCCGCTCGGCGAGCTGACCGACCCGGACAACGCCACCACGCTGCGCTACGCGGGGCTCCCCTTCCCGGCGATCGACGTGCAGGGGCGGGCGCTGTGGGGCCTGACGCTGCAGTTGCTGGAGCGGTTCGCTGAGCTCGCCGACCTCGAGCTCGCGACCGGCTGAGACTCAGCCGTCGGGATGGTCCGCAGGGGTGTCCATCGCGGTCCCGAAGCGCCGGTCACGGGCCTGGTAGATGGCGACCGCACGGGCGAGCTCCTCCCGGTCGAAGTCGGGCCACAGGGTCTCGGCGAACACGAGCTCCGCGTAGGCGGCCTGCCACAGCAGGTAGTTCGAGATGCGTTGCTCCCCCGAGGTGCGCACCAGCAGATCCACGTCGGGCATCTCCGGATCAGCGAGCCGAGCGGCCAGGGCTGCCTCGTCGACGGTCACCAGCCGGCCCGCCGCGACGTCGTCGGCGGCCCGCTGGGCCGCGTCGGCCAGCTCCGCCCGCGCGCCGTAGTTGAAAGCGATCCGCAGGGTCAGACGGCGGTGGCGCGCGGTCCTGGCCTCGGTGTCCTCGATCAGCCGCACCAGCCGCTTGGGCACCGGACGTCCCCGGCGTCCGATGAACCTGACCCGGACCTGCCGCTCGTCCAACTCACCGGCGCGGCGCAGCAGGAGCGACTCGTTGAAGTTCAGCAGGAACCGGACCTCGCTGGGTGGCCGGCGCCAGTTCTCGGTGGAGAAGGCGTAGACGGTCAGGTCCGTCAACCCGAGCTCCAGCGCTCCCTCGACGGTGTCGAACAGCGCTGCTTCCCCGGCCTCGTGCCCGGCGTTGCGCGGCAGCCCCTGCCGGTTCGCCCAGCGTCCGTTGCCGTCCATGATCAGGGCCACGTGGGCCGGCAGCCGGGACGGGTCGAGCCCGTGCCGCTCACACAACCCCGGTCCATCCACCCCACGCCCCCTGCCCCGCGGCGGACCCTCCCGCCGCTGCTCTCGATCCAACCCGGGCGCGGATCGCCCGTCCCGCCACGCTACCCGCCGCTCCGCGGGGCCTGTCGGTCCGTACCTTGGGTGTGGTGAAGCTCTCGGTGAGGACCTGCGCAGCCTGCGAGGCGACCTGGTCGCAACGCGGGGCCGTGTGGTGCGCCCGGTGTGGAGCACGGCTCGTCGCTCCGCCGGGAAGGTCATCGTCGTCACCGGGCCGGCTGCGACGCTGGACGGCCCCGGTCACCGCCGCGCTCGGTGTCGGCCTCGCGCTCGGGGTCATCGCCACCGTCGGGACCGGCGACGGCGCCGGAGCCGCCCTCGACGCGGTGTTCGCCCGGCCGGGTGCCGGCGAGGTGGAGCTCCCCCCACCGGCCTCGCGCCCGCCGACCGAGCCGGGCAGCGCCCTGCTGTCCCTGGCCGACCCCCCGGACGATGCCCCTTGGCTCACCGAGGACGGCGAGCCCTGGCACGGTGACCTCACCCTGGATCCCGGCGGCGCGACCACCTCCCCCGCCGGCCGACCCGGGACACCGGTGGCGCTGGACGACGATGCCGGATGGCGCATCGACCTCGGCAGCGACCCCGTCGCGGTGGTGCCGGGGCCCGAGTGGATCGTGGTGGCCACCGAAGGCGGCGTGGTCGTGGCGCTGGACCCGGTCACCGGCGAGGCGGCGTGGGACGTGGGCTTCGACGCTGCGGTCGTCGACCTCGCCCGGCTCGACGACGCCGTGCTGGTCCAGCTCGCCGACGGCCGGGCGGTGGTGTTGGCCGCCGCCGACGGTCGTGCGCGGTGGCAGCACGCGCCGACCTGCTTCACCGACCGGGTGCAGGCGATCGGCGCGAGCGGCGGTGCGGCGCTGCTGGTCACCGGCACCGCCGAGCGAGCAGAGCTGTCGGCACGC
This sequence comes from Nitriliruptoraceae bacterium, assembly GCA_003561535.1. Classification (GTDB taxonomy): domain Bacteria; phylum Actinomycetota; class Nitriliruptoria; order Nitriliruptorales; family Nitriliruptoraceae; genus T1Sed10-7. The sequence goes on along the minus strand of PWWI01000101.1, from coordinate 41,085 downwards.
GACGCCGACGACGGCAGCTCCCGATGGCGTCGGCCGCTCACGGGCGGGTGGCTGGCCAGCGCGACCCACGCCGTCAGCGCCCCCGTGGGCGTCGTGGACGACACGCTCGTGCGCTTCGCTCTCGACACCGGGGACCGTCGCTGGGACCTGGAGCTCCGCCCGGGCGAGGCACTGGTGGAGGCCGTGGGCGACCTGGTACTGGTGGGTGGCCCACAGGGCTACCGCTGGATCGACCTCGAGCAGGGCGAGATGCTGTTCGTCAGCAGCCGGGTGCTCAGCTCCTGGCTCGCGCTCCCCGATGGGGCGATGGTGCTGGTCGGGAGCGGCGGCCAACCCCTCATCCTGGCCGTCGAGCCCGACGGCACCGAGCGCTGGCGACGGCGGTTGCCGGGAGGAGCCACCGCGGGCTGCTGTGTGGAGCTCGAACGGGTCAGCGAGGACCGGGTGCTGGTCGGCGACCGTCGCGGGACCCCAGGGGTCGTGCTGCTCGACGTCGGTGACGGCCGTGTCCTCGCCGACCTCACCGCCCTGGAGGAGGTCGACGGCCGCCAGGTCCTCGGCGTGACCGAGCAGGTCGCCGTCGTCGCCGGGGCGTCGGGCACCATCGGCTTCGACCTCGACACCCGGACACCGAGGTGGCGCACCGCCCAGCAGCTCGAGCCCCTGACCTCCGCCCCGCTGCTGCTGCGCACCCGGACCCTCGGCCCCGCGACCGGCGCCGCAGCTGGACTCCTCGCCCCGGATTGACCCCGGGCAGCGGTGCGTCGTCAGGCCCGGGACCGCCGACGGGCACCGAGTGACTGAACGGCCGAACCTTTCCCGTTCCGGTTTCCCGACGTGCCACGTACGCTGTGGCCGTCCGTCCCACGTCCGCTCCGGGCGTGACGCCCCGACGGACGTCGCCGTGCGGGAGGGACCCACCGTGTCGAGACCCACCTTCCAACCGGACCACCTCGACGTCGAAGCCGTGGTGATCGGTGCGGGTCCAGCCGGGTTGGCCGCTGCCAAGACCCTCGTGGCCCGGGGCGTGTCCTACCGGCAGTTCGAGAAGGGGTCCATGGTCGGTGGGCTGTGGCGGATCGACAACGACAACGGGGCGGCCGCCGCTTACGAGACGCTGCATCTCAACAGCTCCCGACCCCGCACCGCCTTCCCCTCCCACCCCATGCCCGAGGACTGGCCCGACTACCCCTCACACGAGCTGGTGGCCAGCTACTTCCAGGACCTGGCCGACCGGTTCGGCTTGACCGAGCGGATCACCTTCAACGCCGAGGTGGTCGCGGTCGAGCCGCTGCACGGTGACGGCCCGCCCGGCGCCGAGGGCTGGCAGGTGACCACCGCCACCGGCGAGACGGTGACGGCCCAGGCCGTCCTGGTCGCCAACGGCCATCACGGCGTACCGAAGCTGCCCGAGCTGCCGGGGAGCTTCACCGGCACCTGGTTCCACTCCCACGACTACCGCGAGCCGACGGTGTTCGACGGCCAGCGGGTGCTGGTGATGGGGGTGGGGAACTCCGGGATGGACATCGCCTGCGACGCCGCGCCGCTGGCCGAGCAGGTGCTGCTGTCGACCCGTCACGGTGTCCACGTGATCCCCAAGTACGCCTTCGGCAAGCCCGTCGACCAGTTGTCGTCACCGCTGACGGCCCTGCTGCCCTTCACGGTGGAACGCGCGCTGTACGAGGTGCTGGTCAGGGCCTCGGTCGGACGCCCCCAGGACCGGGGACTGCCCAGGCCCGATCACCGGTTGCTCGGGGCGCATCCGACCGTGTCCTCCCAGCTCTACGACCTGGTCGGGCACGGCGACATCGAGGTGGTCGGCGACATCGAGGCCCTGGAGGGCGACAAGGTCCGGTTCACGGACGGACGCGTCGAGGCCGTGGACGTGCTGGTGTACGCCACCGGCTACCAGGTCAGCCTGCCCTTCCTCGCGCCTGCGGTGCTGGACGTCCGCGACAACGAGCTGCCCCTCTACCAGCGGGTGGTCGCGCCCGAGCGGCCCGGGCTGTACCTGCTCGGCTTCATCCAGACCGTCGGGGCCAACATCGCGCTGATGGAGCATCAGGCCGAGTGGGTCGGCGACCTGCTGACCGGTGAGGCGGTGCTGCCGAGCGTCGCGGAGATGCAGGACTGGGTCCGTCGGGACCGCAAGGCGATGGCCCGGCGCTACCTGCGCTCGGAGCGGCACACGATGCAGGTCGACTACTGGCGCTACATCCGCGCCATCGAGCAGGAGCGGCAACGCAAGGGCCAGCCCGGCCTGCGTCTCACCCCCCGGCTCGGCGACGCGGTGGCCGTGACCCGGGGCGTCAGCGGCCGGGCGTCGGCGGCGCTGCGGCTGGTCTCCGAGCGTGCGGCCGACCGGGTCGGCCGGTGATCGCGCCCGGCGGGGCGGCACCAGGCGGTGGCATCGGCCCCCGCCCCGCCGGCCCGGTGCTGGTGACCGGCGCGAACGGCTTCATCGGGCGCGCGCTGTCGGCCCACCTCGCCGGCCTCGGGGTCGAGGTCCGCGGCGTCGACGTGGCCGGGGATCCGACGACGGGTGTCCACCCCGGTTCCACCACCGCGCCGGGAGCCTGGGCCCACCTGCTCGACGGCGTCGACGCGGTCGTCCACACCGCCGCGATCGTGTCCAACGTCGTCCCGCTGGCGCAGATGCGGACGGTCAACGTCGACGGCACCGCTCGCGTGCTGGCGGCGGCCCGTTCGGCCGGGGTGCGCCGGTTCGTCCACCTCTCCTCGGTCGTGGTCCACGGCTTCGACCTGCCGGCCTGGGTCGACGAGTCCCGCCCGATGCGTCCCAACGGCGACGCCTACGTGGACACCAAGGTCGCGAGCGAACGGCTGGTCCTGGCCGCCGGCGAGCGGGGCGACCTCGAGGTGGTGGTCCTGCGACCCGGTGACGTCTACGGACCCGGCTCGCGGCCCTGGGTCGTGCTGCCGCTGACCTACCTGCGCGCCCGTCAGGCGGTGCTCCCCGCGGGCGGCCGGGGCATCCTCAGCCACGTCCACATCGACAGCCTCGTGGACGGCATCACCCGGGCGATCACCACCAGGGGCGCCGATGGGGGTGTCTTCCACCTCACCGACGGGATGGCGACCACCTGCGGCGAGTACTTCGGTCGGCTGGGGGCCATGGTCGGCACCCGGCCACGCCATCTGCCCACCCCGGCGGCGGTCGGCGCGGCGGTCCTCGTCGGGGGTCTGCAGCGCCGGTTGGGCCGCCCCAACGAGCTCGGTGCCGCCTCGATGCGGCTGCTGGCCCGTACGGGCAGCTACCGCATCGACCGGGCCCGGGAGGTCCTCGGCTACGCGCCCCGCGTCGACCTGGACACCGGGATGGCCGAGGTCGAGCGATGGGCCGCAGCCGAGGGGCTGCTCGGACCGCGCCGACGCAGCACCGCCGTCACCACCGCGCCGGGAGGCTGAGGGTGCGCGCCGTCGTCGCCGAGACCACCGTGCCCCGCTACCTGTGGACCACCGCCGCAGGCCGGGTGCGCTCGGATGCGGGCTGGCGCCGTGGCGGGCTGTTCCGGCTGGCCGAGGACCTGCCCGCCCCTGCGCTCCCCGGGCCCCGGTGGGTCCGGCTGCGCACCGAGCTGGCGGGCGTCTGCGGCAGCGACGTCGGCCTGGCCCACGCCCGGATCTCGCTGGTGCTGAGCGCCTTCTACACCGCCGCACGCGTCGTCCCCGGTCACGAGGTCGTCGCCGTGGTCGACGCGGTCGGCGCGGAGGTCGATGACCTGGCGGTCGGCGACCGGGTCGCCCTCGACCCGGTGCTGTCCTGTGTGCACCGGGGCTTCGATCCGGTCTGCGGGAGCTGCACCCGCGGCCTGCCCCACGCGTGCGAGCGTTTCGACCTGCCCGGGGAGACCGGGTGCGCCGCGCCGACCCAGGGGTTCGACGCCGCCGTGGGGGGCGGCTTCGGGCAGGTGCTCGTCGCCCACCGCTCCCAGTGCCTGCCCGTCGGCGACCTGGCCTCCACCCGGGCCGTGCTCACCGAACCGCTGGCGGTGGCGCTCCACGCGGCGCTCAGGTGGCAGCGCGACGGCGACCGGGTGGTGGTGATCGGGCCGGGCACGATCGGCCTGCTGCTCACCGCCGCCCTGCGCCGGCTCCACCCGGACCTCGATGTGGCGATGGTCTCACCGGGCAGCTTCGGCGACGAGCGTGCCATCGCCGTGGGGGCGAGCCGCATCCTGCCGACGGGACCGGCGGCGGTCCACGCGCTGGCCGAGCAGGACGGCGGGCGGGTACTCACCGCCAGGCGCACGCCCCTGCCCCTGCTGGAGCGGGGCGTGGACGCGGTGTTCGACTGCGTCGGCTACCCGGACACGATCGACCTCGCCCTCCACCTGCTGCGGCCCGGTGGCACGCTGGTGCTGGTCGGTGCCGCCCGCCAGCAGCCCGTGGACTGGTCGCTGGGGTGGAACCGGGAGCTCACGATCCTCGGCACGATCAACGGAGGTCCCGAGCCGACCCTTGACGGCCGTCGCTCCGCGGAGCACGCCGTCGACTGGCTCACCGACCCGACCTTCCCGGTGGACGCGCTGGTGACCCATCTCGCTCCCCTCGACCGGTGGCAGGACGCCCTGGCGGTCGCCTCGGCCGGGCCTCGCGCCCGGGCGGGCAAGGTGGTGCTCCAGCCCGATCCACAGGTGCCGCTGGTCGGGCCGGTCACGGCCCTGCGACCGCGGCCCTGACCGTCGGCCTCAGGGCCGCGGGACGGCGTCGTAGGCCCGGAAGCGGCGGTCGAGGTGGTGCTCGGCGAAGGACCGGGCGTAGGAGGCGGCCGTGGCCCGCGCGGCCGGCTGGTCGCGTGCCAGCCCCGGCAGCACCGTCCACTCCCCCGGCCGGGCCAGCAGCGCGACGGCGTCGATCACCGGCCGGTCCACCGCCCGGGTGCCCGTCGGGGCACAGTCGGCACACAGAGCGCCGCCGGCCTTGACGCTGAGGAACACGTGTGCCCCGGGGGTCCGACACACCGCACAGGCATCGGTGAAGACGTGGAACCCGACCGCGGAGGCCAGCCGGAGCAGGAACGCGTCCACGAAGATCGCCGGGTCGGCGGGCTCGGCGTCCAGCGCCTGGAGCCCCGAGCGCAGGAGCAGGAACACCGCATGGTCCCGTTCCCCCTCCTGGGCGACGTGGTCGACGACCTCGGCCATCAGCGACGCCGCGGCGGAGGCGGCGTAGTCGGTGCGGATGCGGGCGTGGGGGGCCAGCAGCTCCGCCTGGGTGATGGTGTCGAGGTTGCGCCCCTCGTACAGCTGGAGGTCGACGTGGCTGAAGGCCTCCAGGCGCCCGCCGAACCGGCTGCCGGGGCGCCGGACGCCCCTGGCGACCGCGCGGACCTTGCCCCGTCCCTGGGTCAGCAGGTGCAGGATGCGGTCGGTCTCGCCGAGCTTGTAGGTCCTCAGCACGATGCCCTGGTCGCGGTAGTTGGCCATCAGCCGGTGGCCCGGTGGCGACGCTCGTGCGGTCCGGACGGGCTCACAGCAACGGCCAGGGGTAGGGGTGACGCACGCTCGGGTGCGGGAAGGTCCCCTGCTGGAGCAACGTGACCACGCGGGCCTCGAGCGCGAGGACCTCCGCCTCGGTCAGCAGGGTCGCGAGCCGGGCCCCGAACCCGCCGGCCAGCCCTTCACGCAGCCGGTCCACGTCGGCGAGGAGGCGCGGCGGGACCTCGTCACCGGCCAGCTCCCACGCGACGGTACGCAGCTTGGGTTCGGTGTGGAAGGTGACCCCGTGGTCGATCAACCAGACCCGGTCGGGCGGGCCCGGGGCGCACAGGACGTGTCCGGCCTTGCGGTCGGCGTTCTCGATCAGCGCGTCGAAGACCACCATCGCCTCCAGCTGCGCGACCACCTCGGTGTCGCCCTGCTCCAGCAGCGTGAAGTAGTGCTGTTCGAGGTCGTGGGCGACGTAGCGCTGGAGCGATCCGACGCCGAAGGGGGCGTCGGTGCGCAGCACGGTGGTGGGGACCTGGTCCCACCCGAGTGCGGCCGAGACCTCGTGGGCCGCGACCTCCCGACGGTGCAAGGTGCCGTCGGGAAAGTCCCACAGCGGCCGTTCGCCGCGCTGGGGTTTGTAGACGGCCAGGTCCTCCGGCTCGAGGTCGTCGAGCTCGGGCTCACGACCGAGCGCCTCGGCCAGCTCAGCCAGCGACCGGGGGGCACGGTCGGTCATGCGGACCAGCAGGGTGGCGTTCGAGGCGTCACCGAACCGACCGACGACCTCGATCGGGGCCGTCAGCAGCCGGTCCGCCAGCAGGGTCAGCTCGTCCACGGTCAGCGCGACAGCTTGCCGTGCCCGTTGGTGGCGGGACAGACGTGCGCGCCATCGAGTTCGGTGGGACGACCGCACAGCTCGCAGGTCGGACGGCCCTGGTCGACCACCTCGAGGGCGTGGGAGGCGAGCCGACGAGCCTGGTCGCGGTCGAGCCACACCCGCGCCTCGCGGGGTTCCGGCCCGCCTTCATCGGCCACCAGCTCCGTCAGCTCGAGCAGGAACCGGTCCTGCTCGGGATCGAAGCCCAGCGACAGCTCACCCACGCGCCACCTGCCCTCCACGGGCGCGCGCAGCTCCATCGCCGCCCGGTCCCAGTCGCTGGCCCCACCGTCGCCGAGGCGTGCCAGGAGCTGACCGAGCAGCTCACCGATGCCGCGGGCCTGTTCCTTCTCCAGCAGGAACCCCACGCGCTGGACGTCATCCTCGGCCTGCAGGAAGAAGGTCCGTGCGCCGGGGACGCCGGTGAAGCCCACGGTCACGTGGTGCGGGGTGGCCAGCTCCGCGTCCATCATGGGTCGGACCTCCGCGGCAGTGGGGGCCCCGCGACCCCGGTGTCGTTGATCGTCAGCAGGCCGGGAGCATGGCCCACCGGCAGGTGCAGCACCGTGATCGACGCCGGCGAGATGACGAGTCGTTGGAAGGCATCCAGGGGCATGCCGAGGTGGTGGGCGACGACGGCTTTGATCACGTCGGCGTGGGAGACGCACACGATCGTCTCGCCGGGGTGCTGATCCGCCAGGCTCTCGGTGGCGTCGCCCGCCCGGGCCTGCGCACCGCGGATCGACTCCCCACCGGGGAAGGTGACCCGGGAGGGGGTCGCCTGGATCACCGCCCAGAGCTTGCGGCGTCGCAGCTGCCCGAGCGGCTTGTCGGTCCAGTCGCCGTAGTCGACCTCACCGAGCCCGCGCCGGGTACGGACCCGGAGCTGGTGGGGCCGGGCGATGATGCGGGCGGTGTCCTGGGTGCGTTCCAGGGGGGAGCTGTACACCGCCGCGACCGCCGCGGTCGCCAGCCGCTGTGCGGCCGACTCGGCCTGGGCCACCCCGGCCTCGTCGAGGTGGACGCCGGGGGTCCAACCACCGAGCCGCTTGCCGGTCGCCGCGGTGGTGGCATGCCGCACGAGCACGATCGTCGTGCCATCGTCGCCGGCCACGGTGCCTCCTTCGGGTCCGGGTGGGGTGGCGCCCGCGGACGCTCACCGTAGCGAGGTTCGGCTGCGCTCCGGCCGTGGACCGGCCGCCCGGCCGGCCGCGTCCTCGACACCGCCGCCGAGCGCGGAGCTGGCGCCGCGGGTCAGGGAGCCTCCCCCTCCCCCGGCCCGTCCTCCAGGATCCAGGCGACCGCGGCCGCGGCGTGGAGTGCGGTCGTCGGGTAGTAGGCGACCGGGAGGTCATCGGCGGTGATGAGGAGCTCGATCTCGGTGCACCCGGCGATCCCCCCCTGGGCACCGCGCTCGAGCAGCCGGCTGATGATGCGCAGGTACTCCTCCCGGCTCCGCGAGGTCGTGCGGCCCTGGACCAGCTCCTGGTAGATCACCCGGTGGACCACGTCGCGATCGGGGGCGTCGGGGACCAGGATCTCGAGCCCATGGTCCGCGAGCCGACCGCGGTAGAAGGACTCCTCCATGGTGAACCGCGTCCCGAGCAGGCCGACGCGGGTGCGTCCGTCGGCACGGACGGCCTCGGCGGTGGCGTCGGCGAGGTGCAGCAACGGCACGGCGACCGCGGCCTCGATCGCCTCGGCCACCCGGTGCATCGTGTTGGAGCACAGCATGAGGCCCTCGGCGCCGGCGGCCTCGAGCCGCTGGGCGGCGTCGGCGAGCAGCGCCCCCGCCTCCTCCCACGCTCCCGCCCTCTGGAGCTGTTCGACCTCGGCGAAGTCGGCGGACCAGACGAGCAACGGGGCCGAGTGCGTCCCGCCGAGCCGCGCGGCCACACCGAGGTTGATCGCCCGGTAGGCCTCCGCCGTGGAGGGCCAGGCCATGCCGCCGAGCAGGCCGAGGGTCCGCATCACGACCCCTGGTCGGGTGCCTGCTGGACCCCCGGCGCCACCCCTCCTCGCTCCGCGAGCCACTGGGTGATCGGGGCCGGGAGCTCCGCCGGGCGGCCACCCCAGTCGTAGACGACGGCGGCGCCGGCGGCCAGGTCGTGGAACGCCCGTCGCTCCCGGTCGATGAGCATGACGGCGAAGCCCAAGCCGAAGAGCAGCACGCTGAGGGGTTGCAGCAGGGCGCGCAGCAACGCTCTCCCGGCACTGATCGGGTTGCCGGCGCGGCAGACGACCTTGAGACCCACCAGCGCCATCACCGGTGTCCGACCGGAGACGCTGATCGTCGCCCACCACCACAGCAGGTACCACGTCCCGAGCGCCACCGCCCACACCGGCCCGGCCCGTTCGGTGGTGTCGAAGGTGATGCCCGCGGAGACGGCCAGCAGCCAGGAGATCGTGACCGTCACCGCGGTGAACGCTGCCGCCGAGGCCACCACATCCCCTGCGAACGCCAGGATCCGGCTGGCCGGGCCGGCGTAGTACCCGCTGACCTCGGCCCTGGCCCGGGTGCGCGAGCCGGAGAGGGTGGGGTCCTGGACCTCGCCTTGCCGGTTGGTCAGCAGTAGCGGAGGGCCTGGGGCCAACTCCGCTGGATCGCGCCGCAGGAGACGTTGGAGGAGGCCGACCACCCCGACGTCCACGGCGACCAGTTGGCGGCGGGCCAGGTCGAGGGCGGAGTTGGCCGCCTGGCCGGTGCTCTCGGTGATCAGCTCGGGGATCCCCGCACGCCGCACCAGGCCCTCGACGTCGACGCCGGCGATGGCGGCATCGAGATCGACCTGCGCCACCGCAGCGTCCAGGTCGACCCGGCGGATCTGGCCGTCGAGATCGATGCGGGACGCGATCGCGTCCACGTCGACGCGCGACAGCAGACGGTCGAGGTCGGCTCGTTCCAGCAGCCGGTCGATCTCCACCCGATCGAGCACGGCGTTGACATCCACCCGGTCCAGCAGCCGGTCCACGTCCACCCGGTCCAGCAGCCGGTGCACATCCACCCGGTCGAGCACCCGGTCCACATCCACCCGGTCGAGCACCGCGTCCACATCGACCCGGCCCAGGAGCGCGTCCACGTCGATGCGGTCGAGCAGGGCCTGGACATCGACGCGCTGGACGACCGCGTCGACATCGACCTCCTCGATCACCCGGTTGCTGACCGAGCCGGTGAGGCTGCTGAGCCGCAGCCGGCCACCACGTCCGGGGCCTGCCTGGTTGGCCTGGGCCGCGAGGAGCAGCACGACCAGCAGTAGGCGCGCACGGGGGGGCACGGGGTCTCCGATGCGAGAGGAGACCGAACGCTAGCCAGCGCCGACGTGCGGAGCCCGCAAGGTCGACAGCCGCACCACCACCTCGGTACGCCCGTGGTCACCTACGACCCGCAACCCGGCGGCCGCGGCCCTGGCCAGCGTGAGCCCCCGACCCCGAAGTCGTTCGGTGCTGCCAACCGGCTGGGCACCGTCAGCGCCGGCGGGCCAGCGCGCCGGCCAACGACCTCCGAGCGCCTGGTCCGACACCCGCACGGTCACCTCGCGACCGTCGGCGCCCGTCACCTCGACGTCGATCGGCACGGCGGGGTCGCCGAGGTGACCGTGCTCCAGCGCGTTGGCCAGCAGCTCGTGGACAGCGAGCTCGACCGCCCCGGCCTCCTCGGCGGCCACGCCACGGGCCAGGACGTCATCGCGCACCCGTCGTGCTGCGGGACGGAGCGACTCGGGGCCTCCGTGGACCCGCAGGCGGGTGACCGGAGCGGGCTGCGGCACGGCCACGCGCGTTCCCCGTTCCCAGGTTCGGTGTCCCCATCAGCCTAGGAGACGCCCGAGCGCACGCCGAGCCACCTCGGTGAGTAGCGTCGCGGGCGCAGCGGCCCCTCCAGCGGTGGGGCGCGACGAGGAGGACGACCGTGGAGCAGCCGCGAGCGACCGACCACGAGCGCCGTCTGCTGCTCCCGGCGTCACTGTTCGGGATGGCCGCCATCCTCGCCCTGCCGCTCAGCGCCACCCCGGCCGGCCGGATCGTCCCGGCGCTCGTGTTCGCCACCCCCATCACGCTCGTGCTGGTCGGGATGCTGCACCGCCACCGCGGGGTCATCGTCACGGGTGCCGCGCTGGCGGTGGCGCTCCTGGTGCTCGCCCTGGCGGTGGCCAGTGGCGTCGATCCGGGCGTGCTCGGCAACCTCGCGCCCCTGGTGCTGCTCGTCGGACCGGTCGTCGCGGTCATCGCCGTCGGTCGCCCGCTGCGTGAGGTCGACATGGTGGCCGCTGCCGGGTTCCTGATCAGTGCGACCATCGCCGTCATCGCCGGGTTCGCCGCCGCGCAGACCCCCGGCGCCGCCGGGCTGGTGCTGGCGGTGGGGCTGCTCGGGTGCGCGATCGTCGCCGCCCGCATCGGTCGCCGGGTTCCGACGGGCGAGCGCTGAGCCACCGCCGTCGACGGCCCGAGCGCCCCTGACCCGGGCGTCGAGCCCGACCACCGTGCCCGTCAGGGCGTCAGCGAGCGGGCCAGCAGCTGTGCCGGGTGGTGGATCTCCCAGCCCTCCCGGGCGATCTGCATGGCGCACCCCGGGTTGCCGGAGACCACGCCCTGGGCACCCGTGCGCTGCAGGGACGCGTCCTTGCGGGCGAGCATCGCATCACCGAGTGCCGGCTGCAGGTAGGAGTAGATGCCGCCGGACCCGCAGCACTGCTGCTCGTCGTCGGGCTCCAGCAGGGTCAGCCCGGGGATCGCGGCGACCAGGTCGCGCGCCTGCTCGGCGAGCCCCTGGACGTTGCGGAGGTGGCAGGGGGCCTGGTAGGCGAGGGGGAGCGGGACCTCGCCGCCGCGTGCAGCGACCTCCTCCGGGGTGACGAGCTCGGAGAGGTCCTTGACCCGTGCGCTGAAGGCGCGGGCCTCCTCGGTCCCCAGCAGCTTCCCGTACTCCTTCATGGCCCCGCCGCAGCCCGCGGAGTTCACCAGGACGGGGCCGGTCGTGCCGGCGTAGGCCGCGATCGTGGCCTCGGCCAGCGCGTGCGCCTCCGACTCCCGGCCGGCGTGGGCCGACAGGGCCCCGCAGCACGGCGGCGCCGGCTCGAAGCGTGGCCGGTAGCCGACCGCCGCCAGCACCTGGGCGGTGGCCTGGTGGACGTCCCGGAACAGCCCGTCCATCACGCAGCCCCGGAACAGGAACGCCTCCCCGCGGACCGGCGCACCCGGGGGTGGCAACCGGTAGCTGCGCAGGGTGTCGGCCAGCGCCACGCGCTGCGCCGGCCTCAGGCGTGCCGGGAGCAGCCGGTCGGCGCGCACCGCCTGGGCCAGCGCGAGGAGGATCCCACCGACACGCAGGAGGCCACGGCGCACCAGGGCGGCGAAGAGCAACCGCTGGGCCAGGCCCTCGGGCCCGCGTGGCGGCTGCCGTTCGGTGATCTCGGCCCGGGCCGTCTCCATCAGCGAGCCGAACTGCACCAGCGAGGGGCAGACCGTCTCGCACGCCCGGCACTGCACGCAGGTCTCCAGGGAGTCCACCACGTCCGGATCGTCGATGGTGAGCTCGCCCTCCTCGACCAGGCGCATCGCCAGGATGCGGCCCCGGGGGCCGTGTTCCTCGAGGTGGGTGGTCTCGTAGGTGGGGCAGGAGGACAGGCAGAAGCCGCACTGCACGCAGGCGGCGAGCTGGTCCGCATCGAACATCGACATGGGCTCTGGCTGGGTCATCGAGGCCGCCTGACGTCGAGCAGGATCTGCTGGGGGTCGAGGGCAGCGCGGACCCGCTCGGACATCGGATCCTCAGGCGGGGGACGCATCGGCAGCGTCGTCGCGCCGGCGTCCAGTACCAGCAGGCGCCCGCCCAGCTCAGCTGCTCGTGCACCCGCGGCCACCAGGGCGTCGGGGTCGCCGTCGAGCAGACACACGCCGACGCCCACGAAACCGGCGTAGGGGATCGCGGCTGCCTGCGCCCACGAGGTCAGCTCCGCGAGGCGGGACGGGTCGACGGCAGCGCGCGCCGTCGTGGGCAGGGTCGGCGCAACGGCGGCTACCAGTCCGACGGCCGCGGCCTGGGCCACGACGTCGTCGGGATGCTCCTCGAGCCGCACGAAGAGCCCCTCGTCCGTGCTGACGACGGCTGCCGGCCGGTACAGCTCGGCCAGCACGCGCGACGCGGGCCGGTCGGTGGTGAACCACGCGCTCGTGGTCGGGATCGGGCGCAGCTTGAGCGTCACCTCCGCGATCACCCCGACGGTGCCCCAGGAGCCGGTCGCCAGGCGGCACAGGTCGTAGCCGGTGACGTCCTTGACCGTCACCCCTCCCGCGGTGACCACCCGTCCGTCGCCGGTGACCAGCCGCACCCTGAGCACCCAGTCCCGCACGCGTCCGGCCTGGAGCTGGCGGGGGCCCGCCAGCGCGGTGGCCAGCCGTCCTCCCACCGTGGAGCCATGACCGGCGAGGGGCTCGATCGGGCACTCCTGCCCGTGGGTGGCCAACAGCGCGGACAGCTCCTCGACCGGGGTGCCGGCACGCACCGTGATCACGAGGTCCTCGGGACGGTGGTCGATGACCCCGGTGAGCTCGGCGGTCGACAGCACCTCGGCGTCGGTCGGCGGGAGCCGCTCGAGCACGCTGCCGCCGCCCCGGATCACCAGCTGCCCGCGCGCACGCTGGGCGGCCGCCAGGGTGTCCACGATCGGCGCGAGGTCGGTGGTCATCGTCGCCGCGTCGCTCATACCCACGCTCCCTCGGGCACCATCCGGGCCTCCAGGCAGCCGACGGTGGTCGGCAGCACCTTGTCCGGGTTGGCCAGGCCCGAGGGCTCCATCGCAGTTCGCACGGCCTGCTGCACGGCGAGGGCGTCCTCGGTGTAGATCTGGGACAGGAAGTCGCGTTTCTCGATGCCGACCCCGTGCTCGCCGGTCACGGTGCCGTCCAGCGCCAGCGCGGTGGTCACGATGTCGTGACCGGCGGCGAAGACCCGGTCGAGCACGCCCTCCTCCCGACGGTCGAACAGCACGAAGGGGTGGAGGTTGCCGTCGCCGGCGTGGACGACGTTGAGGATGATCAGGTTCTCGCGCTCCCCGATCGCGACCACGGCGTCGAGCATCTCCCCGAGCCGGGAGCGCGGCACGACCACGTCCTGCAGGAAGAAGTCGGGGGCCTGCTTGGCGATCGCGCCCGCGACGGCCTTCCGGCCCTTCCAGATGCGGGCGCGCTGGCCGGCGTCGGCGGCCCGCACCACCTGGGTGGCGCCGTGCTCGGCGGCCATTCGTGCGGCGGTGTCGACCCCGGCGCTGACGCCGGCGGGCAGCCCCTCGTACTCCAGCAGCAGGACCGCGGCGGCATCGGTGGGGTAGCCGGCCTGGGCGTAGTCCTCCACCAGCGCGATGGCGCGGGCGTCCATGAGCTCGACGGCGTCGGGGAGCCGGTCGGAGGTGACCAGGGCACCGACGGTGGCCGCGGCCGCCTCGAGGGTGTGGAAGCCGGCGAGCAGGGTGCCGATGGCCTGCGGGGCCGGCAGCAGGCGCAGCCACGCGCCGACCACGATGCCGAGGGTGCCCTCCCCGCCGACGCTCACGCCGCGCAGGTCGAGCCCGGCCTGCTCGGGCAGGCGGCCGTCGAGCAGGTGCACGACGCCGTCGGCGTCCATCAGCTCCACGGCGAGCACGTGTTGGCTCATCACCCCGTAGGTCAGCACGTGGATCCCGCCGGCGTTGGTCGCGACGTTGCCGCCGAGGGTGGCGGCGATCTGGCTCGCTGGGTCCGGGGCGAACCGCAGACCGTGGGCCGCAGCGGCCCGACCGAGCCGGGCGTTGACCAATCCGGGTTCCACGTGGGCGCGGCGGTTGGCCGCATCGAGCTCCAGCAGCCGGTCCATCCGGGCGACGCTGATCACCAGCGGACGGACCCCGCCCACGCCGGTCGGGGTGGCGCCACCTGCCAGCCCCGTTCCCGCCGCGCGGGGGGTGAAGGGCACCCCGTGGTCGCGGCAGGCCCTGAGCACCGCCGCGAGCTGCTCGCGGGTGCTCGGCAGCGCGATGGCCAGCGGATCGGCGTTGAGGAAGGACGCATCTCGCCGGTAGGTCGCACGCGACAGGGCCGAGGTCCGCAGCCCGTCCTCGCCCAGGACGCGGCCGAGATCGGTCAGCAACGCCGACTCGGCGGCGGTCGGTTGGAGGTCGCGTCGGGGACGTGTGCCCGAGGTCGGATGCATCAGCGCTCCTGGTCCGTCGAGGTGGCACCTGGTAGGCGTCGCACCAGGTACTCGGCCAGGTGGAGCACCTCCACCTCACGTCCCGAGGCGTGCACACCACCGCGAAGGTGCAGGATGCAGCCCGGGTTGTCGGTGATCAGCACCGAGGCCTCGGTCCGGTCGACGCAGCCGAGCTTGCGGTCGAGGATGCCTGAGGACAGCTCCGGGTTGCGCACCGAGGTGGACCCGCCGAAGCCGCAGCACTCGCTGGCCTCGGGGAGGGGCACCACGGGAGCCCCGGCGACGTCGCGGAGGAAGGACTCGATGGCATCCGTGCGGCCGAGGGTGTTCGAGGCCTGGCAGAAACGGTGCACGGTGACCGGGGTGCGGTCGCCGTCGTCGAGGCTGCCGGCGGGCAGGCGCCCGGGACCACTGGTGAGGTAGCTGATCAGGTCGTAGGTCCGCCCGGCGAGCTCCTGGGCGCGCTCCACCTCGGCGACGTCGCCGCGCAGCAGGTACGGAGCGTCGTGACCGATCATCGCCAGGCAGGACGACGCGGGCGTGACGACGTCCGCGCCGTCGGCCAGCGCCGCCATCGTCTGGCGCACCATCGACCGTGCCGTGTCCTGTTCGCCGCTGTCGTAGGCCGGCAGGCCGCAGCAGTGCTGGTCCCGGGGGACGGTGACCTGCGCCCCCGCTGCCCGCAGCAGCTTCGCCGCCGCGATGGGGATGTCGGGTGCCATGCGATCCGACACGCACTGCAGGAACAGCTGCACCTTGCGGCCCGCCAGGGGCTGCTCGGCGAGCCGTGGTGGCTCCTCCAGGCGGCCGTGACGCAGCGTGTCCCGGGCCGGGCGCGCCGGGACGGCTGGCGGGGTGCGCCAGCCGATGCGCTCCGCCAGCGGACCACGTGCGGTCAGCGCCGAGGGCAGGGCGGTCACCCCGTCACGGCGCAGCGGCGTGGTCGCCACCCCGACGGCGCGGAGCCCGAGGTCCACCAGCGTGGGGTGCTGGAAGGCCCGCAGCGCCAGCCGCGTCACCCTCCCGGCGGTGCCCGACTCCCCGGACCGTGCCACGTTCTCGCGGATCTCCAGGATCTGGACGGGCAGCGGGATCTCCACCGGACACACGGTGGCGCACGCACCGCAGGACACGCACAACGACTGCGGCCCGGCCGCCGCCTCGATGCCGTGGTGGAAGCTGGTGTTCACCAGCCCGATCGCACCGGTGTAGACGTGACCGAACGCGTGCCCTCCGACGACCCCGTAGGGGGGGCAGACGTCGGCACAGGCACCGCACCGGATGCAGCGCAGCGCCGCTGCCACATCCGGGTCCTCGGCCATGGCGGTCCGCCCGTTGTCGAGCAGCACGATCAGCTGCTCCTGCCCCGGGCGGGGGCCGGTGAGGAAGTTGGTGTAGATGGTGATGGGCTGCCCCGTCGCCGAGCGGCCGAGGAGGCGGACCTGCTTCATCGCGTCGGCGTAGGTGGGGAGCAGCTTCTCGATCCCTGCGGTGACCACGTGCAGCTTCGGCAGGGCCACCGACATGCGGTTGTTGCCCTCGTTGCACACCAGCAGGATCGAGCCGCCCTCGGTGATGAGCGCGTTGGCACCCGACAGCCCGACGCTGCTGGCCAGGAAGCGCTCACGGAGTTCGGTGCGGGCCGCCTTGACCATGCGGTCGATGTCGTCGGGGGGGAAGGGCCGCTCGAGCACGCGCTCGAACAGCTCGGCGATCACCTCCTTGCGCTTGTGGATCGCCGGCATGACCAGGTGCGAGGGCGTCTCCTCCGCCAGCTGCAGGATCCACTCCCCGAGGTCGGTCTCCACCGGGGTCATGCCGGCGGCCTCGAGGTGGCTGTTCAGGCCCATCTCCTCGGAGACCATCGACTTGCCCTTGACCATCAGGTCCGCGCCGGCGGCCTGCATCCGCTCGGTGATCAGCGCGTTGGCCTCACCCGGTGTGGCGACGCGGACCACCTCGGCGCCCGCCGCCGTGGCGTTGGCGGTGAAGGTGTCGAGGTGGGGTTCCCAGTCGGCCAGCACCCCGTCCTTGATGGCCGCCAGCTCAGCTCGCAGCTCGTCGAAGCTGCGGCCCTCCTGCGCCTCGAGCTCGGCGATGGCCGCGTCGCGGCTGACCCGCCACCCGCGTTGGAAGGCGGTCAGCCCAGCCCGGACGTCCGGATCTGCCAGGGCGGTGGCGTACCGTTCTCCGAAGGACCGGATCACGCTCATGTCGTCGACTCCTCGGTCGCGGCATCGGTACCGACGAGGACGAACACGTCCACCTCGTCGGGGCCCTGGACACCGATGGTCAGGCTGCGCTCGATGTCGGCGGTGCGCGAGGGCCCGGTCATCAGCGATGCGAACCCGGCCCGTCCACCCCGTGCCGCGAGCCAGACGGCCGCGTCCTCGAGCCGGTCGACGACGTCGGCGGCGTCCACGACCTGCAGCAGTCGCTTGCACAGCATGGTGACCACCCGGTCGGCGAGCTCGTGCTCGGAGACCAGCACGCTGCCGGTCTCGGCCACCGCGAGGACCCCGGCGACGATCGCCACGGGGACGTCGGCGACGTCGGCGGCCGGGTCGTCGGTACCGGGGACCACGGCCGTGCAGCCGTGGGCCTCGAGGCTGGCGGCCAGGGCGGGCTGTGCCGCGTGGAGGCTCGGGGCGATGGCGACCCGGTCGCCGTGGGCGGCTGCGTGGGCCGACACCTGCTCCCAGCCGTCGACCTCTTGGTAGGTGCTCGCGGCCGCCTCGACCCGGGTCCGCAGCAGCTGTCGCTGCGGGCTCGCGGCCACCGGCGTGTCGTGCGCGGTTCGGTCGGTCATGATGCTGCCTCCCAGCCGACCCCTCAGCGGGGTGTCGGGCACCCTAGGCCTCGGCGCGGGCACCCGCTCGGGTGCCGACGCCCTCCCGCACCGAGCACCGCGCTCGGCACACGGCGCTCAGCGCGGTCACGACTCGTCCATGTCCGCGTGGGGTCGCTCCACCGGGGTGGGCGGTGACGCATCGGGCTCGAGCGGCTGCTTGCGTTCCCGTGCCGCCGCGACCAGCAGGGCCGCCGCGGCCAGCAGGAGCAGGGCCAGCATGACGGTGCCTGCGTTCGCCCCGATGCCCCAGACCACCAGGTAGGTGAAGGTGCCGGCCGCCAGCAGGTAGTAGGCGCACGGGATGGCGACCTTGCGCATCAGGTCGCCCTCGCGACCCACCAGTCCGACCGTCGCCGCGGCGGCCACCACGTTGTGGACGGTGAGCATGTTGCCGGCCGCGCCGCCGACGGCCTGGGCCGCGACCACCGGGACGGTGGCGACACCGATGCCCTCGGCGGTGGCGAACTGGAACTGCGAGAACATGATGTTGCTGATGGTGTTCGACCCGGCGGCGAAGGCGCCGAGCGCGCCCACCACGGGCGCCACCAACGGCCAGGCCGAGCCCACCGCGGTGGCCGCACCCTCGGCCAGGGTCAGGGGCATGGAGGCCAGGTCGCCGGTGGAGAAGTCGGTCCCGGAGTTGATGAAGATGCGCCCCAGCGGCACCGCGATCAGCATGGCCGGGGCGGCCTTGACCATCTGCCTGCCGGCGGTGCGCCAGGCCAGCGCGATCTCCGAGCCCTTCATCCTGTGCAGCGGGTAGCTGACCAGCACGGCCATGAGGAACACGAAGCCGGGGAGGTAGAGGAACTGGAAGCCGGCGTTCAGACCCTGACCGAAGATGTTCTCCCAGGTCGGGTTGACGCCCTGCAGGACGGACTGGATGCCCAGTTCCGGGATGCGGGTGATGACCAGGATGGCCGCCAGCACGCCGTAGGGCGCCCAGGCGCGGGCGGTGCCGATGACCTGACGGGGCGCGGCGTCGTCGGGGGAGAGGTCGCCCATCCAGCTGTCGAGCCAGGTCTCGCGGGGCGCGAAGTCCCAGGGCTCCTCGGGTTGCAGGAAGCCCTTCCGGGTGGCGGTGATCACGATCGCCAGGCCGATGAGGCCACCGAACAGCGACGGGAACTCCGGGCCGAGCAGCCAGGCGGTCACCCAGTAGGGCACGATCATGGCGGCAGCGGCGAACAGCGCGAAGGGCCAGATCGCCAGGCCCTCGCTGAAGCGCTTGTTCGGGCCGAAGAAGCGGGTGAGCAGCCCGACCATGAACAGCGGGACCAGCATGCCGACGACCCCGTGGACCGTCGCCGCCTGCAGGGCGACGTCGCCGAGGTAGGCGTCCAGGGTGCCGGTGGCGGTGATGGCGTCCTCGGCCGCGGTCCCGGTCAAGCCGCGGTTGACCCCGATGATGATCGGCGTGCCCAGTGCCCCGAAGGTCACCGGCGTGGACTGGATGATCAGACCGCACATCACCGCCGCCATGGCAGGGAAGCCCAGCGCCAGCAGCAGCGGCGCGGCGACCGCAGCCGGGGTCCCGAAGCCCGAGGCGCCCTCGATGAAGGAGCCGAACAGCCAGGCGATGATCACCGCCTGGACCCGCCGGTCCGGGCTGATGCGGGTGAAGCCCGCCCGGATCGATTGCATCGCTCCGGAGGCGTTCAGGGTGGCGAGCAGCAGCAGCGCCCCGAACACGATGTAGAGGATGTCGAGGGAGATGCCGAGCCCCTCGATCACCGAGGCAGCGATCGCGATGGGCTCCACGTCCCACACCAGCCACGCGACCACGGCGGTGACGATGAACCCGACGGCCATGCCGTCCCGAGCGGGCCATCGGAAGCCGACCATGAGCACACCGATCGTCAGGATCGGTAGGAAGGCGAGCAGGCTCAGGACGGCGAGGTTCTCCACGGTACGGCTCCCTGTTGCGGCTGGCTCCGGCGCGCTCCCACCCGTGTGACGCTCGGGTCACGCCTTGGACTCACCGGACGTGGCCGGACACTGGTGCGGGCCTCCACCACCGCACACCGGCCTTCGACCCCGACGGGCTGCCGAAGGTCCCACGACCCGACCGGCCCCATCCGAGCTGGGCCGCAGGGCCCTGTCAAGGGGGGCATCCTGGCCCTAGCTGCGGTCGCCGCATCCGTGCAACAGGGCAGCTCCCCCGTCGCTGGATGCGTGTACCCACCGCGCACCGCGTTCGTATGAGCGCAGACGTGATATGGACGGCCGCACGGAGAGATCGAGCTCGCAGGGGGCACAGGTCGCCGGGCCGGACCCGCTTCGCGGCCACCGTCCGGCCGCGATGAGAGCTCCGAAGCCGTTCACGGCGGTGAAGGAGTGACGATGCGCACGGTGTGGGTGTGGGGCGACCAGTTGAACGTCGACCTCGCCCACCTGCGCGGGACCTCTCCCGACGACACCCGGGTGCTGCTGGTGGTCAGCACGGCCAAGCTCACCGAGCGGCGCTGGCACGTCCAGAAGGCCCACCTCGTCGTCTCGGCGATGCGCCACTTCGCCGCCGAACTCGAGCACCGTGGCTACGAGGTCGATCTGCGCCGGGCTGACAGCCTGCGGGCCGGGTTCGAGGCCCACCTCGCCGAGCACGCGCCGGGCGAGGTCCGGGCCATGGAGCCCGCCAGCCTGCCCGGACGGCGACTGCTGGACGACCTCGACATCGAGGTGGTGGACAACGACCACTTCCTGTGCCACTGGCGGGACTTCGCGGACTGGGCAGGGGACCGTGAGCGGGTCAAGATGGAGGACTTCTACCGGTGGCGGCGTCGCGAGACCGGCGTGCTGATGGACGGTGAGGAGCCGGTGGGTGGGCGGTGGAACTACGACCACGACAACCGTGAGCCGCCCACCGGCGAGCTGGCCGCAGGCGCACCGCGACCGGTGCGTTCCGAGCTCGACGAGATCGACCGGGACACGCTCGAGCACTGGCTGCCCGACGGGCTCTACGGTGCGCCACCCGACGGCACCTGGGCGACCACCCGGCGGCGGGCGCTGGCCAGGCTCCGCCACTTCGTCGACCACGCGCTGCCCGGCTTCGGCGACCACCAGGATGCGATGGTCACCGGGGCCTGGTCGCTCAACCACTCCCTGCTCTCCCACGCCCTCAACCTCGGCCTGCTGCACCCGCGCGAGGTGATCGAGGCCGCGGAGTCGGCCTACCACGACGGCCGGGCACCGATCAACGCGGTCGAGGGCTTCATCCGGCAGATCCTCGGCTGGCGCGAGTTCATCTGGGGCGTCTACCACCGGTGGATGCCGGGGTGGCTGGAGGCCAACCACCTCGGTGCCGACCTGGAGGTCCCACCGGCCTTCACCGGCGAAGCCGACACCGACATGGCCTGCGTGGCCGACACGGTCCGTTCGATCCACGACCACGCCTACGCCCATCACATCCAGCGGCTGATGGTGCTCGCCAACCTGGCCACCAGCGCCGGCGTGGACCCGAAAGCCCTCACCGCCTGGATGCAGGGGGCCTTCATCGACGCCTACGAGTGGGTGATGGTGCCCAACGTCATCGGCATGGGCACCTTCGCCGACGGGGGCAGGATGTCGACCAAGCCCTACGTCTCCGGTGGCGCCTACATCGACCGGATGAGCGACCACTGCGGCGGCTGCCGGTACGACCGGTCGGAACGGGTCGGCGAGGATGCCTGCCCCTTCAGCACCCTGTACTGGGACGTGCTCGACCGCAACCGGGAGGTGCTCGCGGGCAACCACCGGATGGGGCGACAGTTCCACACCCTCGACCGGCTGACCGACCTCGACGAACTCCGGGAGCGGGCGGTGCAGGTCCGCACGCTGCTCGGTCGCGGTGAGCTGTGAGCGGCGGTGCGGCCGGGACCAAGGCCCCTGCGGCTACCGCTGCCCGGCCCGTGTCCGGTTCGCGCGCCTGTGCCAGCCTGGGGAGTGAGCCCGCGGGAGGGGTCGGATGCGCAGCGGAGCCGGTCGCGTCGGGGTACTGCTGGTCGGCCTCCTCGCGGTGACGGCCTGCGCTCCCGGAGCACCGCCGGGTCCCGACGCGACCCCGTCCGCGCCGCCTCGGCCGCTGCCCGATCCGATGCCGACCGAGCCCGGCTCCCTCGAGGAGGCGATCGCCGAGCGCCGCTCCGTCCGTGAGCTGGTCGACCGACCCCTCAGCGACGCCCAGATCGGACAGCTCCTGTGGTCCGCGCAGGGCATCACCGGCTCCCGGGGACGGCGCGCTGCCCCCTCGGCGGGCGCCACCTACCCCCTCGAGGTCTACGTCGCCACCGCCGCGGGGGTGACCAGGTACGAGATCGCCGACCACGCGCTCTCCGACCACCTCGACGACGACCGGCGATCCGCCCTGGCGGCGGCCGCGCTCGGCCAGGAGTGGATCGCGGACGCCGGTGCGGTGGTCGTGCTCACCGGTGTGGTGGAACGCACCGCGGACCGCTACGACGACCGCGCCGAGCGGTACGTGCTCCTCGAAGCGGGACACGCGGCCCAGAACGTGCTCCTGCAGGCCACCGCCCTGGACCTGGTCGGTGTCCCCGTCGGCGCCTTCGACGACGAGGACGTCCGTCAGGTCCTCGCACTCCCCACCGACGAGCAGCCGCTGTACCTGCTCCCGATCGGGTTCCCGTCCGACTGATCCCACCTGACGAACGGCACGCCGGCGGCGGGTGTCGCTGTGGCTGGGACCGGTCAGCCGGTGCCGAGCCGCTCGATGACGCTCGCGTACTCCGCGTGGAGGTGATCGAGGATCAGCTCCGGGTCCGGGGTGATCGCAGCGTCGGTGACCAGCCCCGAGAAGATGCTGCCGTTGACGCTGACGAACGCGGCACTGAGGTTGAGGTGGGCGGTCATACCGCCCCAACCGATCGTGCCGAGCAGCTCCGCGCCGCCGATGTGCAGGGGCAGCGGCGGGCCCGGCACGTTGGTCAGCACCCCGGTGGACCGCAGCTGGTTGAGTCGATGGATCCCCCGCTCGATGACCGGGGTGAACATCGTCGTGGTCACGATCAGCATCCGCGAGACCAGCGGGGCCGGGGACTGCTTGAGCTCGTTCATCCGCTGCTGCAGCACGTGGAGGCGTTCCCGGGGGTCCTCGGACCGCACGGGCAAGCGCAGTGGCAGCAGCCCGATGCGGTTGCCGAGGTTGCGGGGCAGGGGTGCGCCCGGACGCCGCAGGTTGACCGGGATCATCATCGCGATGTCGTCGACCAGCGCCTGACGCTCCTCGAGGTAGCGGTGCAGGGCGCCGCTCATCACGGTCATCAGTACGTCGTTGATCGTCGCTTCGTTGGCCCGGGCCGTGCGCTTGATCTCCGCCAATGGGAAGCCATCGGGATCCCATGCCATCCGCTTGCTGCCGTCGGGCTGGCCCTGCAGGACGGTGCGTTCGACGAGCTGGGGGGCGAGGAGACGCCCGGCCCACTCGGCCATCTCCGCCCCGTCGCGAGCGAGCTCGACGGCCTCGGAGGGGTGGAGCGCCAGGTGGGCGCCCTTGGACAGCAGCTGCGTCCCCGTCGCGATGGCGCCACCGACGACGTCGGTGATCGACCGGTCATGGAGGGTGATGGTGGTCGGGTCGTACTCGTCCATGATCGTCACCAGCAACGCCATCATGGCCAGGCCGTCACCGATGCTGTGGTGGATCCGCACGTGGATCGCCGACCCCTCGCCGCGGTAGCCCTGCAGCACGCTCACATGCCACATGGGCCGGGACCGGTCGAGCGGGATGGTGCGCTCCTCGCTGCACCAGTTCTGGAGGACGGCCTGGTCGCCGGGATCGGGCAGCACGTCCTCGGAGATGTGCCGGGTCAGATCGAAGGCCCGGTCATCGACCCAGCGCGGCATGAGACCGGGGAGTCGGGACGGGACGATGCGCTGCCGCATGATCGGGTGCCGGTCGAGCAGCCGCTCCTCGAACCGCTCGCGGAACAGCTCGACGTCGATCGGCCGGTCGAACCACATGATGCTCGAGATGGTCATCGGGTTGACCCGGTTCTCCCCGAGGTACCACACGGCGTCGCCCGGCGACATCCTCCTGCTCATCCTCAGCCTCTCATATCGTCCGAGCACCCGGCAGCCACGGCCGCTCCCGTCGCGACCGCGCTGACGCTACGCCGCCCTGCTCCCTACCCGCCGTGCCGAGCCGCCCGCCAGCAGGTCCGGTGGACCCGCTCCCATGGGGACGTCAGCCGCAAGGCTACGTCGGCGGCTCCGGCTCGTCATCGTCGGGCCAACTCGGGTGGCGGCGCTCGCGGTCGGCGAGCCACTGGTCGAGCTCACCCCGCAGCTCCTCCAGCTCACCGGCGATGCTGCCGGCGGTGTCACGACCGAGCCCTCGGAAGCTCAGCCGCGACCATACGGGCGGGACCAGGCTGGACAGGGCGAAGCCCTCCTTGGCCGCGGCCATGAACGCCCGACCGGCCGGCGAGTCGGGGAGATCGCTGGCACGCTCCGGCAGCGGCAGATCCCCCCGCCAGAGCCGATCGTTCTCGCGCTCACGCATCGCACCGAGCGCGTCGAAGACCTCCAGCATCTGCTCGTTGCTGCCCAGTACGTAGTTGCGGAACACCTCGATGCCCTGCGCGCGGGCACGGGCGGCCAGCACACCGAGCAGCAGGGTCCCGGCCCCGAGGCCGTGGTACTCGTCCGCCACCGTGACCGCAGCCTCGGCCACGTGCCGCTCGTAGGCGTCCCGGATGTAGCGCGCGACCCCGATGCCGGGCACCTCAGGGCGCTGGAGGTCCAGGGCGACGATGGCCTCGTGCTCGACGTGGTCGACGCGGGTGAGGTAGTCGAGCTGCCGCTCGGAGAGCTCGTCGATGTCGGCGTGGAACCGCAGGTACCGCGAGCCGGGCGACAGCCGGCGCAGGCCCTCGGTCAACCGGTCGCGGTCCTCGGGCCGGATCTGGCGGAGGAGGACCGGACGTCCGTCGCGCAGCTCGGTCTCGTAACCCCACTCGCCGGGCGCGAGAACCAGGGGATCGAGCGGCTGTTCGAGGCCGTTCGGCGTCGCGGACATGGTCGACCCCTTCACGACTGATCGCCGGACCGAGGGTACTCCGCAAGGCCACCCACGACCCTTGTCCGATGTGCCAAGAGGTGCGCTACCCGCCCGGCGAGCCCGGCTCGGCGCCACGCCAGAGCCGGTGCTGCAGCCCCGAAGCCCGCTGCACCGGCCGCGAGAGCGCGGTGCGCAGGATCTCCGCCCGACCGAGGACCGTGGCCCGTTGCGAGGCCCTCGTGATCGCGGTGTAGACCAGCTCCCGGGTCAGCACCGGCGAGGGCTCCGGCGTGAGCACGATCACGACCTCGGCGAACTGCGATCCCTGGCTCTTGTGGATCGTCATCGCGAAGGTGGTCTCGCAGGCGGGCAGCCGGGCCGGGCTGATCGTGCGCACCCCTGTCTCGGGCGTCCAGAACGCCGCGACCAGCTGCCCGGGCTGGTCGGCGTCTTCCACGATGACGCCGACGTCACCGTTGTACAGCCGGACCGCGTCGTCGTTGCGGGTGATGAGGATCGGACGCCCGACGTAGAACCGACGGCTGGGATCGAAGCCCGGCACGCCCTCCGTGAGCCGACGTTCGATCCTGCGGTTCCAGTCCTCCACCCCGTCGGGCCCGCGCCGACGCGCGCAGAGCACCCGCAGGCTCGCGAGCTGCGCCAGCACCTCACCCGCCGGCGCCCCGGCCAGCGCCAGGCGGGCCACCTCCGCGTAGCGATCGACCACGAAGTCGGTGACGGTGCCAGCGGCGGCCGGGTCCTCGTCGGGGTCGAGCAGACGTGCCGCCGCGCCGGGACCATCAGCCGCGTCAGGGCCGTCAGCCGCCGCGGGCACCGTCTCCGGACCCACTGGCGACGGAGAGCGCAGCAGGTCCACCGCTTTGTCCACCTCGGTCCCCGACGCCTGGATGGCGGCGGCGACGGCCCCGAGGTCGCTGCCGCTGGAGAACCGTCGGAACCGGTCCAGTCGCACGATCGCATCCCAGATGCCCGGACGGTCAGCCACCTCGTGCTCGCCGGCGAGGTGACCGCCCACCACCGCAGCGAGTGCGCTCGCGGCACCGGGCGAGAACCGCAGGGTCGGGCGGGACCCCGCGGGACCGCAGATGTCCCCGAACACCGCACCCGCCTCGACCGAGGCGAGCTGATCCCGGTCCCCCAGCAGGATCAGCCGCGAGCGGTCGTCCACGGCGTCGACGAGCTTGGCCATCAGCGGCAGCGACACCATCGAGGCCTCGTCGACGATCACCACGTCGTAGGGCACCGGGTGCCGGGCGTCGTGGCGGAAGCGCGTTGAGGACGCACGGGTCACCCCGAGCAGGCGATGGATGGTCGAGGCCGGCGTGCGTTCCATGGCCGCGCGGACCGGCGCCGGCAGCGTCAGGGTGCCGAGGGCTTCCCTGAGTGACTCCTGCAGCCGGGCGGCCGCCTTCCCGGTGGGGGCGACCAGGACGACCCGCAGGGGCCGGTCGGCGGCGGTGGCCAGCGCCGCACGGTGCAGCAGGGCGAGCACGCGGGCGACGGTGTAGGTCTTGCCCGTGCCGGGCCCACCGGCGATGACCGTGAGCCGCCGGGTCAGCGCCACCGCGGCGGCCAGTCGCTGACGGTCGAGGCCACGGGCCGGCCCGAACAGCTCGTCCAACCACGCCACGACCGACGCCGCCGGGGCCGCGGGACCATCCTCCCAGGCAGCGGCACGCGCCTCGAGCGCGCCGGCCAGGCGTTGCTCGTACTGCCAGTAGCGGTCCAGGTACAGCCGGCTGCCGTCCAGCACCAGCGGGGTGGCGGCCTCGGAGCCGGGCCTCACCAGCGGGCTGGCGCTCAGCACCTCACGCCACGCCTCGGTGGCCGGCCAGGGCAGCGACGCGACCTCCTGGCCCTCAGCGTCCAGCCCCCGCCAGCCCCGCAGCTGTGGCTCCACCGCGACGTGAGCGGCGACCCGGTCCAGCTCGACGCAGACGTGGCCGTACCGCGGACCGCGGAGCGCGAGGGCGGCGGCCAGCAGGACCTGTGGGTGGTCCTCCCCACCGATGCGGCCGAGCCGCTCGGCCAGCCTCGCCTCGGCCGCGGTCAGCACGCCGCCGCTGACGAAGGGTGCCAGGGCGGGCAGCACCGGCGGGGCCTCCGGCACCGGCACGTCGGTTGCCGTCAGCGACCTGGTGCCCGCTCCTGCCTCGCTCCCTCCGGCTGTCATGGTCGTCCCCCGTCCAGCAGGACGCTCACGTCCTCGATCAGTGACGGCTCGGGCCGCAGCACGGCGATACCGGTGCGGGCGTCGGGCAGGCCCACCATGCCCCGGAGGAACAGGTAGCCGGCCCCGGCCACGTGGGTGCCGTAGTCGTAGCCGGGGACCCGCCACCGCAGGTACCGGTGGGCGGCGACGAGGTAGAGCAGCCCTTGGAGCACGTAGTGGTGGCTGAGCATCGCCTCGGCGAGCCGCGACGGCTGGTAGTCGCCGGCCACCGAGCGGCCGGTGGCGCGGTCGCCGAACCAGTTCGACTTGTAGTCGGCCACGAGGAACCGGCCGTCGGGCAGCCGGGCGAGCAGGTCGATGCTGCCGGTGAGGTAGCCCCGGAGGGCGGACGCCAGCTCCGGATCGTGCAGCCGGGGGGCGTAGGCGACCAGCAGCGGGTCCTGGCTCGCGGCGCACCGGTCGGCCACGGCGGGCAGGGTGAAGGCCATGCCCCTCGGCCGGTGCCCACCGGCCACGGGGAGCTCGAAGCGGAGCTCGTCCAGGCGGTCCCGGGCGCCGAGGTCCGCGAGCCGATGGCCGCCGGCGATCGGCCCGAGCGGGGTGGTCAGCGCCGCCAGCAGCCCCGTGCGCACGCTCCCTCGCAGCGCCGGGTCGATGCCGTGCCGCGGTTCCTGGTCCGCGACCATCTGGTCGAGGTGGCCCGGCTCCTGAAGCCGCGTGAAGTCCACGTGCTCGAGCACGTCGTGCAGGAAGGTGCCCGGCCCGGCGCCGCGGGGGAAGTCGGCCAGGGGGACCTGGGCCCGCAGCGTGGCCTCCCCGGGGCCGACCGGGGACACCGCACCCTCCTCGGTCGGCCCCCGCCCGCCCACGGTGGCATCGACGCGCTCCACCTCGGCGTCGACGTCCCGGGCCTCGTCGGCGAGCGCCGTGGCGACCGGGTCCAGCTGGCCGCTGGCGGCAGCCGTGTGGCTCGTGGCGTCGCGGACCAGGGAGGAGAAGCTGGCCCGGCGCCAGGACCGGTCGACCGTCCGCGTCGCCTGGCGGGCCGCCAGAGGCGGGAGATGGCCGGGGTCGTGGGTCCAGCTGACCTCCGAGGCGATCGCGGGGATCAGCTCGACAGCGATGCTGCGCCCGGAGCCCTCGGCCAGGTCCTCCAGCTCGCGCAGCAGGACGTCGTCGTCCGCGCTGGCGAGGGGGTCCTCGATCCGCTCCAGCCAGAGCGCGGTGGCCTCCCGGTCGTTCCCGGGCCGACCGGGCGTCGGGTGCGTGACACAGGCCCCGTGGAGCAGGCTCGCCAGCGACGAGCCGGGGGCGTCGGTGAAGCCGCCCCACCACAGGATGCTGCGGTGCTGGGCGCGGGTCAGGGCGACGTAGGCCAGACGCAGCTGCTCGGTCCGCGCCTCCCAGCGCGCCAGGGCGAGGCTGCGCTGTTTGCCCGCCGAGGAACGGTCGACGTCGACGTCGAGGGTGATCGCCCGGGCCGGGTCGTCGACGTCGGGCTCGTGGTAGCGGGTCAGGCGCTCGTCGGTGCGGTCGCGACCATCCCACAGGTCCGGGCACAGCACGATGGGGTACTGCAGCCCCTTGCTGCCGTGGATGGTGACGATGCGGACCGCCTCGGCGTCCTGCTCCAGTCGGAGCTCGGTGTCCGCGGTGGCCTGCTCGCCGTCGGCCGCCTCCGCACGCCGGGCCCGGAACCACTCGAGGAGGGGGTGCCCGGAGCTGCGTGAGGCCATCTCCTCGGCGTGCAGCAGCTCCAGCAGGTGGCGGACGTTGGTGAGGCGTCGATCGCCGTCCTCGTGCGCGAGCAACCGCTCCGGCACGCCGTCCTCGAGCAGGGCGGTCTGCACCGCGGCGAGCACCCCCCGACGCTGCCAGCGCTCCCCCCATCTGGTCAGGGCGTCGACCCACGCCTCCCATCCCCCCTCGCCCGGCCTCGGGGAGGCGTCGTGCGCGACCGTCGCGGTCCCTGCGGGGGTGTCCAGCGCCGCAAGCTGGCGCGCCAGTTCATCGGCGCGCCGACCGAACAGCGGCGTGGCTGCGGCCGCCACGGCGGCCCGCTGCCAGCTCGGCCGCAGCATCGCGGTCAGCAGCCGGGACAGCGCCTCGGCCTCGGAGGTCTCGAACACGCTGCCGCCCCGCTGGATCACGGCGGGGATCCCGGCGGCCTGCAGCGCGCGCTGGCACGCCAACGCCCGGCGGTTGGTGCGCACCAGCACGGCGAGATCCTTCGGCGCCACGGGCCGATCCCCCTCGCCCGGTGCCTCCGTAGGGACGCGCAGCCCGCTGGTCAGCAGCTCGACCGCCACCGCCGCGACGTCGCGCGGCAGCGCCCGGTCCGCCCACCCCTTCTGGAGCAGGCCCGGTCCCTCTTTGGCGTCGCTCACCTCCCCAGCCGAGCGGGCGATGAGCCGCAGCTGCAGGGCGGCACCATCGGCCGGATCGTGCAGGCGGGCCCCGTGGTGTGGGTCGATGGTGTGGTAGGGGATGTCGGCGGTGGCGAAGGCGCCGGGTCGCCCGAACAGGTGGTTGCAGGCCGCGACGAAGCGCTCGTCGCTGCGGTAGTTGGTGGCCAACGTGGCCTGTTCCGGACGGGTGTCCCGGGCGTGGACGTAGGTGTGGATGTCGGCGCCTCGGAAGCCGTAGATCGCCTGCTTCGGGTCACCGATCAGGATGAACGGCTCCTCCTCGGCGAACAGCGAGGAGAAGATGCGCCACTGCACCGGATCGGTGTCCTGGAACTCGTCGATGAGCGCGACCCGGAAGCGCTGCCGGATCGCGGCGTGGACCGCCTGCCGGGTGTCGGGAGCCTCCAGCGCGGCTGCCAGCCGGCGCAGGAGATCGTCGAAGGTGAGCACGGTGCGCTGGCGCTTGCGGGCGTCCAGCTCCTGCCAGAACCGGGTGGCGGAGCGGTGCAGGAACCGAGTGGCCGGGCTGAAGGCTGCGACCAGCAGTCGGTCGGCCGCCGCGACCAGGGGCGAGTCGGGCAGCGGCACGCGATCGCCGAGGAACGGTCGCAGCGCCCTGCCGGTGAGGTAGGCGTAGGGGTGGTCCGGCTGGTTGTGGAGCCCCTTGCGCGTGTCGATGGGCCCCGGCGGGTAGGGGTGCTCCGCGTCGAGCCAGTCGTCGATCGCCTGGACCTTGTCGTCGACCGCCTTCGCCGTGTAGGTGCGCTGTCGCGGCTTCTCGAACGCGCCGCCGTCGATGAGCGCAGCGACGAGCTCACGGGCCTGCGTCGGCCCGTCGGCGTGCCAACGAGCCGCGAACGCCGCGAGCGCGTCCCGCCACGGCTGCCAGTCCGCCTGGCCCGGGTCCGGGTGCTCGGGACGCAGTTGCAGGGTCGGCAGCGCCGCGACCTCACGGGCCAACCGTGCCAGGCGGTCACGGCCCACCGAGGCGGTGTCCTGCAGGTAGCGGATCCACGCCGGATCGGCCGAGCGGAGCTCGAGGGCGAGGTGGTCGTCGACGATCTCCGAGAGCAGATCGGCGTCGTCCTCGAGGAGGACCGCATCGAAGTCGACCCCGGCTTCCAGTGCGGCGTGGTGCAGCATCGCCTGGCAGAACCCGTGGATCGTGGAGATCGTGGCGTCGTCGAGCTGGGCCGTGGCCGCCCGCAGCCGGCCAGCCCGCAGCACGAGTTCCGCCGCCGGATCAGGTGCCTGCACGGCGGCGCCGACGATGTGGTCCAGCACCGCGTCCGCGCGGGTGGGCTGCCACCCGTCGGGGTCGGCGAGCGCTGCCTCGGTCGCTGCCAGCACCTCCGCCAGCCGGCGCCGCACGCGGTCCCTGAGCTCGGCCGTGGCCGCCCGGGTGAAGGTGACCAACAACAGGTCGGGAAGCTCGACCGCGCCCTCGGCGACGTAGCGCACGGTCAGCGAGGTCAGGGTCCAGGTCTTGCCCGTCCCGGCGCTGGCCTCCAGCGCCAGGGAGGTCGCGGGGAGGTCACCGTCGACGGCGAAGGCGCGCAGGTCAGCGCTCGGCACGCTCACCCCTTCCCCTTCGCGGCCAGGATCGCACCCCACAGCTGGTCCGCGGCCGCCCCGAACGGGTGGCGCGCATCGATCTCGCCGAGGTCGGCGTCGGGCCCGAAGGCCTGCACGCAGTAGGCGTCGTCGCGGTCCCCTCCGAAGGGCCCTGGCTTGGCCCACGCCTTGAAGTGGGCTGCGGTGACCGCCGCGTCGTGGTCCGCCCCGTCCGCCCGGGCGGCGGCGTAGGCGGCCGCGGTGTCGGGGACGAGCGCGACGACCTCCCGGTGCCCGCGCAGGTAGAGCGCCACCAGGGCGCCCAGGTGCTCGCGCGCCATGGCAGCCACGGCGGCCATGCCAGCCGCCTCCGGGGCGAGGTCCTCCTCGCCATCCACCGCCAGCGGGAGCAGTCCGGCGAGCGGGTCGAGGGTGATGCGCCGGACCCCGGACTTCAGCCCCGCGTCACCGCCGATCAGGAGGGCCTGCGGCGTCAGCTCCGGCTCGCCGGCGAGCACCGCGACGGTCCGCACCCACGCCGCGACGAGGTGCTTGGGCTTCGGGCTGGACACGCCGATGTGCAGCACCGTGTCGCCGACGACCTCGACGGCACCGACGAGGCGGGCCACCTGTGGCGCACCTCCGGGGATCGGCACCTCCAGTTCGAGCTGGCGCAGGCAACGATGCCCTCCGAGCTCCCCGACCTCCCGCAGCAGCAGCTGGACGAGGTCCTCGACCCCCTCCAGCGCGACCTGTCCGAGGCCCCCGACCGGCGCCGTGCCGGTCGCCATGGTCACCGTCCGCCAGTCCTCGGGCAGGGTGGCCGTCAGTCCCCGCTCGAGGAGGTCCTGTCCCAGCTGCCAGCGTTGCAGACCGTCCAGCTCCGTGGGATCGCGGTCGGGCGGTCGCCGATCGTCCTCCCCTAACGTCAACCCGAGCCGCCGCTGCAGGAGGAACCGGACGGGGTGCTCCAGGAACCGGATCAGGTCATCCAGGTCGATCCCGGTCGGATCCACCAGGTCGTCGGGTGGCGGTGGCAGCGGGGCGTCCAGGAAGGCCGGGACCGGTCCCGAGGCCTGGCTGGCCGCGCGGGCGGCTGCCAGGTGGTGGGGGTCGAAGGCCCCGAGCACCGGCTCCTCACCGTCGACGGCCGCGCGGAAGTAGCGGGGGCTGTGAGGCTGCAGCGGCTGGGAGTGCACCACCTGCACCGGACCCGTGAAGGAGGCCTGCAGGACGTCCAGGAGTTCGCTGATCGCGACCGCCGGCTGGAGGTGCTCGTTGGTCCGGGGATCGTGACCGGAGTAGGTGACGACGAGGTGGTCGACCGCCGACAGGACGGCGTCCAGCAGCAGCTGCCGATCCTCGAGTCGGCGGTCCGGATCACCGGGACGGCTGGGTGCCTCCAGGAGGTCGAAGCCGTGCTCGACCCCGGCGCGCGGGAGGGCACCGTCGTCCATACCGACCAGGCAGACGACGCGGTGGGGCACGTTGCGCAGCGCCTCGAACCCGGTGACCGTGACCGCGCCGGTCGCGGTCGCTCCGGCCCCGCCGCCCGCGGCGAGGAGGTCACCGAGGATGCCGCGCAACTCCTCCAGCGTCAGCTCGACCTGGGTCGAACTCCCGTCGCCGGTCACGGCGTCAGCCACCAGGTCATCGAGCGCAGCGCGGACCTGGCCGAGTTGCGCCGTCAGCTCCGCATCGCGGTGCGGACCGGGCCCGGGGTCGAACAGCAGCGTGACGGCCGCAGCCAGCGACGCCCGCCACGCGCCCACGGATCGGGGCTCGGCCAGGCGCCGGAGGGTGGCGAACAGCGCGTCGGTCGCGGAGGTGACCCGCCCCAGGAGCTCGACACCAGCCCCCTCGACGTCGTCGTAGGGCAGGACGTCACCGACCATCCGCGTCCCGTCGTCGGCCATGGCGGCGCCCAAGGTCCAGCGGTCCAGGGCCGCCGACCAGGTGTGGGCGCCGTCCTCCAGGTCGATCAGTTGACGGCGGTGGTCGGCGTCGATGCCCCAGCTCACCCCCGTGCCGAGCACCCACCTCGGCAGCTCCTCCAGGTCGCTGTCGCCGAGGCCGAACCGTGCCCGCACGGGTGCGGTCGCCAACAGATCGAGCACCTGCGAGGCCGTCACCCGTGCCGTCGTGAGCTCCAGGACCGTGAGCAGCGCCTGCGCCACCGCGTTCTCCGCCGCGAGCGCCCGATCGGCGACGCGCACCGGCAGATCCGGCGGCGCGCCCGGATCCTGGCTCCCGCCCCTGGCCTGCCGCTGCGGGAAGGCTGCAGGCACGATCGGCGCGTAGACCTCGATGTCCGGGGTGAGCACCACGATGTCGCGGGGCTCCAGGCTCGGATCGTCCTCCAGGAGGCCGAGGAGGACCTCCCTGAGGACCTCCAGCTGCCGCACGGGACCGTGACAGGCGTGCACCTGCACCGAGTCGTCCCCTGCGGACCATGGCAACGCTGGCAGCTGGCCGCCCGGGCCCCGCCGGCGGTCGCCACGCACGTCGGCCTGCAGCACCGAGAGGGCGGAGTTGCCCGCCTGTCCGGGGGCAGCGTCCCCGCTGGCGTCGTCGGCGTGAGCGGCGACGCCGAGGTGGACCGCGCGCGCGAGGTGGGGCGTGAGCACGGTGTGGGCCTCTCTCGCCACCACCCCGCTGGCGAGCAGCAACGGGTGGTGCGGGAGCGGCACAGCGACCTCGGCCGACCAGGCCGGGCAGGGCGCGATCGCGTACAGCGTCACCGGCGCGACCCTGGCGAGTGCGCTGAGCAGTTCCAGGTGGCGTGGCGGCATCGCGAGCACGCCGAACACCGTGACCGCCTCGGGCAGGTCCTCGCCTCGCGCCACCTCGCCGCGCTGGAGCCGAGCGATGGCCTCCGTGGTCCTGCGGTCCGGGCTGTCGGTCGCGAGCATCCCGGTCAGGAGCCGCCAGAGCGGTGGCTGCCAGCCGAGGTTGGCTGGGAGCGGGTCGCCGTCGCCGTCGACGTCGTGCCCGTCGAGCCACGCTGCGGTCATGTCCGGCCGGTACAGCGCGTACCGGTCGAACAGGTCGGCGATCCGGCGGGCCAGGGGGAACCGCCGCCGGGCCGTGCGGACCCCGGCATCGGTGAGGTGGGAGCGCAGCGGATCGAACGCTGACGTCCCGGGGAGATCGTCGAGCAGTTCCACCAGCGGCCAGGCCAGCCGCCTCGGCGACCAGGGGTCCACGGCTTCGCGGTCCTCGCCCAAGGTCGCTGCCAGCGTCCGTTGGACCACACCCCCGAGGAACGGGAACGCGACGCCGGCGCACACCCCGGCCTGGTCGGACGTGGCACCGAGGGAGGTGCTCAACCGCTGCGTGAGCCAGCGCTCCACGCCGCGACTGGGGACCGCCACCTCGATGCGTGCGAAGGCGTCAGCCGGCGGGTCGGTGTCCAGTCGTTCGGCGAGGTGGTCAGCGAGCACCGCGATCGAGGGTGAGCGCACCACGTGGAGTCGGTGATCGTCGTCGGCCACCTCGCCCCCTCCCGTCGCGTTCACCCGTGGCTCACCCTCGCGAAGCGAGCCTAACGACGCCCTGCGACGTCGCCCGAGACCCGGTGCGTAGAAGAACTGCTTCAGTCCCGGCGTACCCGACCTCCCGCAGCGCGAACTGCGCAACGACATCAGCCGCGTGCTCCGCGCGGCCGAGGCGGGTGCCGTCTACACCGTCACCGTCGACGGCCGCCCCGTCGCGGAACTCGGGCCGCACCGGCCACGGCAGTGGATCCGGTCCGATGACGTCGTGGCACTGCTCGCGACCCCGACCGACCCCGCACTGCTGGACGACGTCATCGCGCGGGATCTCGATGCCGGTCTTGACCGGGATCCGCGGGCGCCGCGGTGAGGGGGGTGCTCGACACCTCCGTCGTCATCGCCACCGAGGCCCTGCACCTACCCGACGAGGCCGCCATCTCGGCTGCCACGATCGCGGCGCTGCACTTCGGCGTCCACCTCGCCCGCACCGACGGGCAGCGGCGCGCGCGTCCGGCGGCTCACGGAGATCGAGTCACGGTTCGATCCACTGCCCATCGACACTCCCGTTGCACGGTCCTACGGGATGCTCGCCCACCTGGTGGTGACGACCGGGCGGCAACCTCGCCGTCGTGCCATGGACCTGCTGATCGCCGCCACCGCCCACGCCCAGGGCGTCGCCCTCTACACGCGCAACGCTGACGACCTCACCGGCCTCGAGACCGAGATCGACTGGCATCTCGTCTGAGGCCGTGGGCCCCACGTCAGGCTCGAGCGCGGGCTGCGCGGCGGGTCCGAGGAACTCATGCCCGACGGAGCACCGCGGCGACGAAGGCGGCGTGCAGTCGGTCGTCGCCGGTCACCTCGGGGTGGAACGCCGCCGCCCAGATCGGGCCCTGCCGCACGACCACCGGGTGACCGTCCACCGACGCGAGCACCTCGACCTCGTCGCTGAGCACCCGCTCGATCCGGGGCGCCCGGATGAAGGCGACGTCCATGGGGCCGCCGTCGATCCCGGCCACCTCGATGGCTGCGTCGAAGGAGTCGAGCTGCCGACCGAAGGCGTTGCGGCGGGTGCGCACGTGCAGGCCACCGACCAACGGTTGCGGCTCGTCCTGCTCGAGCTCGTCGGAGAGCAGGATCAGGCCGGCGCAGGTGCCGAACACGGGCAGAGCATCGGCGATGCGGGCCTGCAGCGGCTCCAGCAGGCCGAAGCGCACCAGCAGCTTGCCGATCGTGGTCGACTCACCGCCAGGCAGGATCAGCCCATCCACCTCGGCGAGCTGGGCGGCCGTCTTGACCTGCACGGCCCGGGCACCCACGCGACGCAGCGCCCGTAGGTGCTCGAGCACATCGCTCTGCAGACCCAGCACACCGATCAGGGGCGCGGCCACCTCGCCGTCGGCAGGGCCGTCCAGGGTCGCGGGCAGCCGACCGGTCAGCCGTTCCCCCGGGATCCAGCGGTCGGGGACGAAGCTGCTGCTCACCAGCCGCGCGCGGCGTACTTCTGGTCCTCGGGCAGGGTGTCGATGTTGATCCCCACCATGGCCTCGCCCAGCCCCCGGGACACCTTGGCGATCACACCCGGGTCCTCGAAGTGGGTCGTGGCCTCCACGATCGCCCGAGCGCGCTGCTCCGGGTTGCCGGACTTGAAGATGCCGGAGCCGACGAACACCCCGTCCGCCCCGAGCTGCATCATCATCGCGGCATCGGCCGGGGTCGCGATGCCGCCCGCGGTGAACAGCACCACGGGCAGCCGGCCGGTCTCCGCGCACTCACGGACCAGCTCGACGGGCGCGCGGTGCTCCTTGGCGGCGGCGTAGAGCTCGGTCTCGTCCATCGTGGCCAACCGGCGGATCTCTCCGGCGATCGAGCGCATGTGCCTGGTGGCCTCGATGACGTTGCCCGTCCCGGCCTCGCCCTTGGAGCGGATCATGGCCGCCCCCTCGGACAGGCGCCGGAGGGCCTCGCCGAGGTTGGTGGCGCCGCACACGAAGGGGATGTCGAACCGCCACTTGTCGATGTGGTGGGCCTCGTCGGCGGGGGGGAGCACCTCGGACTCGTCGATGTAGTCGACCCCGAGCGACTGCAGGACCTGGGCCTCGACGAAGTGACCGATCCGAGCCTTGGCCATGACCGGGATCGAGACCGTCGCCATGATCGAGTCGATCATGTCCGGGTCCGACATGCGGGCGACCCCGCCGTCCTTGCGGATGTCGGCCGGGACACGCCCGAGCGCCATCACCGCGACCGCTCCGGCCTCCTCGGCGATACGCGCCTGTTCGGCGTCGATGACGTCCATGATGACGCCACCTTTGAGCATGTCCGCCAGACCACGCTTGACGCGGGTGCTGCCGGTCTGCGAGGTCGAGGACGCGGACGGCGGCTGTTCTGAGGCGCTCATGGGTGACTCCGGACGTGCGGCGGGGAGGTGACGCCAGAGTACTGCGGTCCTCCCCAGCCGACGACCGCGCACACCCGGTCCGAGCCACGGGTTCGTCACGCTCAGTCGCTGATGCCCGGCAGGTTGTCGGGCAGGTGCAGCCAGGTGCTGCCGGGCTTGAGGGGGAAGGGTCCACCGTCGAGATCGAGGATCTCGAGCGGGGCATCGGAGGACGGCTTGCGGTAGCGGGCCTCGTACCGCTGCCCGTCCCGGAGCACCAGGGCGGGGGCCTCGGCGGTCACGACGTCGGTCTCCGGGCAGCGGCTGCCGTAGCAGCTCGGCGTGCCGAGGTAGTGGCGGGTGGCCAGCACGACCACGTTGGCCGCCCCGATCCGGCCCTCCCCGGTGACCAGGGACGGGGAGCCGTTCTGGGAGCGGCGGTAGACGCCCTCGTCGGCGTCGTACGCCCAGGAGGTGCGGTACCCCGACGACATCCGGATCTGGATCGCGGACCCCGGGTCCTCGCAACCGGTCGCGTCCTCGGGGCAGGCCAGGGCCCCTTCGGGGACCTCCTCGTCGAACACCCACCCGACGTCCTCGATCGGCTCCGCGCCGCGCTGCCGGGCTCCCTCACGGGCTGCCGCCGCATCGACGTAGAGGTTGTGGGGCGCGCGCCGGGATCGCTCGCGGAAGAAGCCCGGGCCTCCCTCGGTGATCACGATCGACGGCGCAGAGCGCAACATCGGGTGCACCTCGTCGCGGGCCCCCGAGTAGAAGAACGCCGACCGGCCGTAACCGGACATGAGCTGGACGTCGACCGGACGGGCGGAGCGGACCGGACCGGCGACCGGCGGCAGGTCGCTGTGGAACAGGGCCAGGAAGCGGGTCACCCCGGCCTCGACGACCTCCTCGTAGACGATGTCGGCGGCCTCGAAGCCGGACTGCGGTCGCGCCTGGGGGGCGTTGTCGACCTTGATCAGCAGCGCCGGCAGGGCCAGGACCTCCTCGTCGACCTCCAGCCCGGTGAACGGCGACGGCGGGCCTGGCTCCGGTTCCGGTTCCGGCTCTGGTTCCGGCTCCGGCTCGGGTTCGGGCTCCGGCTCGGGTTCCTCGACGAGCTCGGGCTCGAGCGGCGCGGCCAGGATGAGGTCCTTGCCGCCGCTGCCGCAGGCGGCGACGACCAGCAGCAACGCGGTCGCGACGGCGGCACGGACCACGGTGGAGGCAGACGGCACGAGAGGATCTCCGCGGGTCGATCCGGCTGGGAGACGTCGGGTGGTGGGACCACCGGCGATCCTACGGCGCCCGTCCGCCGCCACCTCGCAAGGGCCGCACTCCCCCGCCGCGCTGACGCGGGGCTCGGCACCCCTCAGAGACGCGCCTGCCACCGCAGCGCATCGGCGTAGACCTCCCGCAGCCGCGCGGCCACGGTCGACCAGTCGTGGGCCTCGGCGGTACGCAGGCCCGCAGCGACGAGCTCCGACCGACGCCCGGGATCGTCCAGGAGCGCGGCGACGGCGTCGGCCAGCCGACCGTGGTCGCCGACCGGCACCAGGACCCCGTCCCGCCCGTCCTCGATCACGCTGCGGTAACCGGGGATGTCGGAGGCGATGACCGCCGTACCGGCCGCCATCGCCTCCAGCAGCACGATGCCGAAGGACTCGCCGCCGAGCGCCGGGGCGACCGCGATGTCGGCACGCGCCAGCGCATCGGCCAGCCCGGCCCCCTCCACGCGCCCCGCGAGCCGGACCTGGCCGGCGGGGACACCGGAGAGCAGGTGCCGGAGTTCCTCGCCCTGGGGTCCGTCACCGATCACCATCAGCTCCGCCGACGGGTGGGTGCGGAGCAGCTCCAGGTAGGCGCGGGCGAGCACCAGGACCCCTTTTCGGGGCTCGAGCCGGCCGACGAACACCCCCCGCGGCGGGCCATCCGGGCGATCGTCGCCCAGCGCCCGGGCCGCTGCGCGGAAGGGCGCCACGTCCACACCGTTGGGCACGACCCTGAACGACCAGGGTTCGATGCCGAGCGCCCCCGCGTGGTAGTCGGCGGCCGCCTCGCTGACCGCGACGGCCACCGCCGCCCGCGACAGGACCCCACGCCCCAGCGGCCGGACCAGACGGTAGGCGCGGTCGCTGTCCGACCAGGCGTGGAAGGTGACCACCAGCGGTGCCACGGTCCCGAGAGCGGCGGCGAGACCCACCATGGGCACCAGGGGTTCGTGGACGTGGACCACCTCCGGGGCGAGCCGGGCGAGGGCGCGCAGGGTCCGCCAGGCGGCTGAGGGTCGCAGTGCGATCGGGGCCACCGCACCGTTGAACGCCACCCCGCGCGACGGCCCGAGCCGGACCTCGGCCGGTGCACCCGGCGGAGTCGCCACCCCCACTGGCCCCGCGCCGAGGAGCACCACCTGGTCACCGTCCGCACGGAGCCGTGCCGCCAGCTGCCGGACGTGGGACTGGACCCCTCCCGGCACCCCGAGGTCATAGGGGCTGACGATCGCGATCCTCACGTCGACACCTCCCCCGTCCGACCCCGCCGGTCAGCACGCGCCAGCGGACGCCAGTCCTCCCCCGCCCGCCAGGCGCCCACGACCGGGTGGTCGGGCTCTCGGTCGGCCAGCCAGTTGGGGACGAAGACGTGCCACTGGGTCGGGAACCGTCCGATCAGGGCTTCCAGCTCCCTCGCCACGGCCTGGGTGCCGTCGACGACGTCGAGGTCGGCCACCTCGATCGGCGCGTGCACCACCCCGTGATAGCCGTCGCCGGCGGCGAGGAACGCCCCCACGTGCACGGGCAGACCGGTGCGCCGGGCCAGCGCGGCCGGGCCCGGCGGGAGACGGCAGGGCTCGCCGAAGAACTCGACGATGGGACCGTGCCTGGTCAGATCCCGGTCGGCGAGCAGGGTCGCCAGCGCACCCGACTCCCGCACCCGGTGCTCGAGCTCACCGAGCATGTCGCCGCCGCGCACCAGGGGGATCACGGCGATGCCGGCCTCCTCGCGGAGCCGCACGAAACGCTCGTACAGCGCCCTCGGCTCCACCACCTCGGCGACCACGACCATGCCCCAGCGGCGCTGGGTGGTGAAGAACGCACCGACGTCCCAGGAGCCGAGGTGACCCGTGGCGAAGATGCCTCCCTGCCCAGCATCGCGGACCGCGTCCACGTACTCCAGTCCTTCGGCGGTCGCGGCCTCCACCACCGCCGCACCGTCCATGCGGTGCAGCCGGAAGGCGTCGACCCAGTACCGGGCGTAGCCGACGTAGGCCTCACGCACCAGGTCGGTCAGCTCCCGCTCACCCGCCTCCGGCACCACCCGGGCGAGGTTGCGGCGCACCTGGGCCCGCTGCCGGGGGGGCGCGGCCAGGTACCAGGCACGTCCGAGACGGGACGGGAGCCGGCGCGCCACCGCCTCCGGGGCCTGGGCCGCGGCTTCCCACACCGCGAGCGTGCGGGCGTAGGACAAGCGCTCGCGCAACGTCGCGGGTGCGGCGGGGGGCAGCGCATCGAACAGGTCGCCACCGCTCACCGGGCGTACCCCGGATCCTCGTCACCCCGAGCGACGTCGATCGGCGAGGGGTGTCGCTCCGCACGTCCGCCGGTCTGCTCGGCCGGCTCCGCCGTCTCGGTCTGCTCCGAGAGTCCGTCGACGGCGCCGTCGAAGTTCCGCTCCCCGTAGAAACGGCGGGCCGCCTTCTTGAACGCCCGGCTCCAGGCCCGGTCGTGCAGGGCGAGCGCCAGCAGTTCCTCGGACACGTCACGGTCGATCTGGCACCACACGTGGTGGATGCGCTGGACCACGGTGACGGTGCCCCCGACGGCCAGCAGCCACAGGACCGGCTCGAACAGCCACGGGTGCAACAGCAGCCCGACGATGATGAGCATCGCGCGCTCCGCCCGCTCGAGCACCCCGACCGAGCAGTCGAGGTCGATCGACTCCGCCTTGGCACGCACGTAGCTGGTGAGGAAGGCGGCGACCAGCGCCGCCAGCGCCAGGGCCAGCAGCCGGGGCTGGTCCCGCACGGCCCAGGCGATCCCGCCCAGGATCAGACCATCGGAGATGCGGTCGCTGACCGAGTCGTAGAAGCCGCCGAAGGGGGTGGAACGCTCGGTGGCCCTGGCGACCGAGCCGTCCAGCACGTCCATCATGCCGCCGACGACCAACAACGCGACAGCGAGGTGGAAGCGCTGCACCGCGACGAGGACCGCAGCCGCCGCGGTGAGCAGCAGCCCGAGAGTGGTGAGGGTGT
Source organism: Nitriliruptoraceae bacterium (assembly GCA_003561535.1). Taxonomy (GTDB): domain Bacteria; phylum Actinomycetota; class Nitriliruptoria; order Nitriliruptorales; family Nitriliruptoraceae; genus T1Sed10-7. The sequence continues at coordinate 452 of PWWI01000101.1, read as the reverse complement.
TGGGGCTCACCCCGGTGCGGCCGAGCCCGCGACCCAGTGGAGCGGTCACGGCATCGACGGCAGCGGGGAAGCGGGAACGGAGCGCCACGGCGACCTGCGATCGGGAGGTTTGGAGCGAGGCTACCGAGCCGGCGACCGCCTTCCAGGGTGGCCGAGCGGCCAGCGGTCCGGGCCTCCCGGAGTTCAGCCGAGGTCGGCGAAGCCCGGTAGGAGCTCGTCGTACATCTCCTCCAGCGCCTTGGGCAGCACGCGGGCGGCGCCGACCACCGACATGAAGTTGGTGTCACCGCCCCAGCGCGGGACCGCATGCAGGTGGAGATGGTCGGTGATCCCGGCGCCGGCGACCGCACCCAGGTTCATCCCGAGGTTGATGCCCTGGGCCCCGATGCGCTCCTTGAGGATCCGCACCGTCTCCCGCCCGAGGGCGAACACCTCGGCCGCCACCTCGACGT
>PWWI01000095.1 GCA_003561535.1 Nitriliruptoraceae bacterium | reverse complement strand
GCGTCGACCTGCCGGCCTCGCTCGCGCGCGAGGTGATGACCGACCTGCTCCGTGACGAGCTCGCCTTCACCGGGGTCGCGATCACCGACGCGCTCGACATGCACGCGCTGCAACAGGACCTCGCCGGTCAGGTGATCGATGCGATCGCGGCCCTGCGGGCGGGGGTCGACCTGCTGCTCGCGGCACCGGACCCGGACGCCATGGTCCGGGTGCGCGACGGCCTCCGGTCCGCGCTGCGCCGGGGGCTGCTCGACCCGGCTGCCCTGGCCGTCTCGACCGCTCGCGTCGAGGCGCTGCGGCGCTCGTTCTCCGGGCCTGGCACGATGCGCCCACCGGTCGACGAGGCCGCTCACCATGCGCTCGCCGACACGCTCGCCCGCCGCGCGGTCACCCTGGTTCGGGACGCGGACGGCCTCCTGCCGCTGTCGCGCCGGGACCGCGTGCTGGTCATCGAGCCCCAGCCCCGCGACCTCACCCCCGCCGACACGAGCGCCGAGGTGGCACCCACCCTCGGGCAGGCCCTGCGGGAGCGGTGGGAGGAGCCCTCCCCGCCGCCGGACCCGGCTGCGGCGGAGCGAGCCGGATCGGTCGCGCCGCACGAGGCCACAGGCGGCGTCGAGGTCGTGGTGCACCCCGACCCGCCGTCAGCGGCGGACGTGGCGGAGGTCCTGGCGCGGGCGGAGACGGCCGACCGCATCGTGCTGGGCGTCACCGCCGCGGCGATCGACCCCGCGCAGCGGGCCCTGGTCCGTGCCGTGCTCGAGCGGGGTCTGCCGACCATCGTGGTCGTGCAGCGCTCGCCGGCCGACCTCGCCGTGGTGCAGGACGTCGGGACGGTCCTGGTGAGCTACGGGCTCCACCGCCCATCCAGCGAGGCCACGGCGGCCGTGCTCACCGGCGCGGCGGCGGCCCCGGGTCGGCTCCCGGTCAGGGAGCCACGATGACGACGTCGAACGGGCCGCGCCGAGCGCGCCGACTGCGCAGTCTCCACGCGGTCGAGGTCCTCGTGGCGCCGCATGTGCTGCTGGAGGGCCGACTGGTGCCGGATGGGTGGGTGCTGCTGGCCGGCGGTCGGATCGCCGAGGTCGGCGTCGGTAGCCCACCGGCCTTGCCGACCCGCCACCTCGACGAAGGGGTGCTGGCGCCGGGACTGGTCGACGCCCAGATCAACGGCGCCTTCGGGTTCGACCTGGTCAACGCCGACGACGCCGCATGGAGCCGGATCCGGGCCGAGCTGCCACGCACCGGGGTCACCGCCTTCGTCCCGACCTTCATCACCGCACCCGTCCCGGTGCTGACCGCGGCGCTGCAACGGGCGCAGGCCCGGGCGGGCGTGCCCGACCGCGGCGCGGCGGTGGGCGGGGTGGCAGGGGCCGGTGGGGTGGCAGGGGCCGGCGGGGTGGCACGGGCCGGCGAGGTGTCAGGGGCCGGCGGGGTGGCACGGGCCGGCGGGGTGGCGGGTCAGGCGGCCTCGGGCTCGCGAGCCGGGGCGCGGCCGCAGGCGCCGGCGCCAGGTGCCCGGGTCCTCGGGCTCCACGTCGAGGGGCCCTTCCTCGCCGCGTCACGGCGCGGTGCCCACAACCCCGTCCACCTGACCGATCCATCACGTGAGGCGGTCACGGCGCTCCTGGACGCCGGCGGGGACGGCCTGCTCTACGTCACCCTCGCCCCCGAGCGTGACGGGGCGTTGGATGCCATCCGCCAGCTGACCGCCGCCGGGGTGCGCGTCGCCATCGGGCACAGCGACGCCGACGATGCCCAGGCCATCGCGGCGGTCGACGCGGGTGCCAGCCTGGTCACCCACCTCTACAACGCCCAGCGCCCCTTCGGGCACCGCGATCCCGGCGTGGTCGGGGTGGCACTGTCCGACCCGCGGCTGACGTGCGGGCTGATCGTCGACCTCGAACACGTGGCGCCGACCGCGGTCCGGCTCGCCTTCGCCGCGGCGGCCGGCCGGATCATGCTGGTCAGCGACGCCATCGCCGCGCTCGGCATGCCCCCCGGCACCTACGCCCTCGGCGGACAGCCGACCGAGGTCCGGATCGGAGCGGCGCCGGTGCGTGCCGACGGGACCCTGGCGGGCTCCGCCCTGCGACTCGATGAGGCGGTCGCCAACACCATCGCCTGCGGGATCGACCCCGCCGTGGCGCTGACGGCGGCCACCCGGGTGCCCGCCGACGCTCTCGGCGCGCCGGACCTCGGCCGGCTCGCTGCGGGCGCGGCCGCGGACCTCGTCTGGCTGGACGAGCAGTGGTCGACGCGCGCCACCTGGGTTGCCGGGGACGTCGTGGCCGGCGCCGAGCATCTGCCACCCGTGACCCCGTGACCTCGTGACCGCGTGACCCTGTGACCCTGTGGCCCTGTGACCTCGTGACCGCGTGACCCTCCCCCTCCTCTTCGACGTCTGGACCTCGATATGGCGACCGACATGCTGCGCGAGATCGGCGAGCAGCCCGAGGCACTGGCACGGACGCTTGGCCGGCTGCTGCCGCTCCAGCCGGAGCTCGCCCGCCTGCTCCGCGACCGGCGCCACGTGCTGTTCGCGGCCCGCGGTACCTCCGACAACGCCGCGGTCTACGGCCGCTACCTCGTCGAGGTCCACGCCGGCCGCGGGGCTGCGCTCGCGGCCCCCAGCCTCGCCACGCACTACGCCGTGCAGCGTGACCTGTCGGACACCGCGGTCATCAGCCTGTCCCAGTCCGGCGCCACCGAGGAGATCGTGGCGGTCCAGACCTGGGCCCGCGAAGCCGGTGCGGTGACGGTCGCGATCACCAACGACCCCGCCAGCCCGCTGGCGCAGGGTGCTCACATCGCGCTGGTGACCGAGGCGGGCCCGGAGCTCGCCGTCCCGGCCACCAAGACCTACACCGCGCAGCTGCTGGCGGTCGCGGTCCTCGTGGACGCTCTCGGGCCGGCGGGGCCATCGCTCGGCGAGGAGCTCGCACGCGTGCCGTCGGAGGTCGCCGGGCTCGTGGCCGCTCGCCACGGCGTCGACGACGCGATCGCCCTGCTCGCCCGGTCCCCCCACCTGCTCGTGAGCGGCCGCGGGGTCGTGTACGGCACCGCCCTGGAGCTCGCGCTGAAGCTGGAGGAGACCTGCCTCGAGCCCGTCCGGGGGCTGTCCTACGCGGATCTGCGGCATGGACCGATCGCCGTGGTGGATGCGGGGACCACCGTGCTGCTGGTCGCCGCCAGCCACGGCCCGATGCTCGACCCCATGATCGAGCTCGCCCGGGACCTCACCGAGCGTGGCGCCAGCGTGGTCGCGATCGGCGGTGATCAGCGGCTGGCCGTAGCCGCGACCGAGCACCTCGCGGGTCCGGAGTCGTCGGAGGCCCTGGCGCCGCTGGGGCTGATCGTCCCGGGGCAGCTGCTCGTGGAGGGCCTCGCCCGGGCTCGGGGGCTGGACCCGGATGCCCCCCGGGGGCTGTCCAAGGTCACCCAGACCGACCGGAGCTGACGCGGGGGCTGGCACCGCAGCCGCGGTGGCGGTGCGGTGGCGGTGCGGTGGCGGTGCGGCCTCGGTGCGGCCTCGGCGCGGCTTCGGTCGGCCGGCGTCGCTGGGCGGTCTGACCGTCGCCGCGAGAACCAGCGACTATGTGCTGCTTCTCGGGCCGCCTGGGGGTCCGGGCGCCGGTCGACCGGGCCGAGGCGCGAGAAACAGCGGCTATTTGCTGGTTCTCGCACGGGCGCGTGGTCCGGCCGCCTGGTCCAGCCGCGTGGTTCGGGCGCCGGTCGACCGGGCTGAGGCGCGAGAAACAGCGGCTATTTGCTGGTTCTCGCACGGGCGCGTGGTTCGGGCGCCGGTAGGTCGGGCCGCCCGGTCCGGCCGCGTGGTCCGGGCGCGTGGTCCGGGCGCGTGGTCCGGCCGCCCGGTCCGGCCGCGTCGCACCTCGATGGAGGGGCCATCGGACCCGGCGCATGCTGCCGAACGGCCCTATTGCCAACTCCTGCAGGTGATGCATCCTGCAGAAACTGCATGAGCCGCATCAGCGGCAGGAGCGCCACCGATGACGTCCGGGTTCCTCACCACCCAACAGGTCCAGGACCTGCTGGACGTGGACGCCTCCACGATCTACCGGATGGCCGGTGACGGGCGACTGCCGGCGGTGCGGATCGGACGGCAGTGGCGCTTCCCTGCGGCCGACATCGAGGCGATGCTCCGCCCCGGAGGCACGGCACCGCACGCGCCCGCACCGCACGCGTCCGCACCGGTCGGGGACCCCGCGTCCGGCGCCGCGCCGACCGGCGCTGTCTCGGCCCTCGCTGGGACGCAGCTTCCGGCGCGCACCGCCGGCGGGTCACTTGCCACCTCCGCACCCCACGACGCGATACCGCTGCCCCCGGAGCTGGCCACCGCCACCCTCGAGGCGGTCGCGCCCGCGCTCGGGGTGTCGATGGTCGTGACCGACCTCGCCGGGCAGCCACTGACGCCGATCGTCAACCCGGCGCCGGCCATCGTGGCGCGGAGCCAGGACCCCGACTTCGGTACCGCCTGTGCCACCGAGTGGCGCGGCTTCGCCCACGAACCGCACCTCGCGCCGCGCTTCCAGCCGGGCAGGTTCGGGTTCCTGTGCGCCCACAGCTTCGTGCGTCAGGGCACCTCGCTGGTGGCCATGGTGCTGGCCGGTGGGATCGCGCCTGTGGGCAGCGACGACCCGGAACTGTTCCACCTCGACGCCGATCGCCACGCCGTGGTGCTCGAGACCCTTCCCCGCACCGCGGCGCTGCTGTCCCGCCTGGTGGCCCCCACAGACGACTCGTGAGTCACCGACCCCCGATGACCGCGTGACCACGCTGGTCACCGACCCCCCAAGGAGCACCCGCATGCGACGCCTGTTGGTCCTCGGTGCCGGTACCGCCGGCACGATGGCCGTCAACAAGCTCCGCCCGCTGCTGGCCGAGGACGAGTGGGACATCACCATCGTCGACCAGAGCGAGGAGCACCACTACCAGCCCGGGTACCTGTTCATCCCCTTCGGCTGGTACCGCCCCGAGCAGATCGTCAAGCCCCGCAAGCGGCTGATCACGCGCGGCGTCACCCAGCTCACCGGTGAGGTCGACTGGGTCGACACCGACGCCAACCTCGTCCCCCTCGCCGACGGTACCGAGCTGCCCTACGACCAGCTCATCATCGCCACGGGTACCCACCCGACGCCGTCGGAGACCCCCGGGCTGGCCGAGCCGAACGCGCGGGAGCGCGGGGTCCACAGCTTCTACACCCTCGACGACGCCGTCGCCCTGCGCGACGCGATGCAGCGCTTCGACGGCGGCCGGCTGGTCGTCAACCTGATCGACCTGCCGATCAAGTGCCCCGTGGCGCCGCTGGAGTTCGCCTTCCTGGTCGAGGCCTGGCTGCACGAGCGTGGCCTGCGCGAGTCGACCGAGGTGATCTACGTGACCCCCCTCGACGGGGCGTTCACCAAGCCGTTGGCGGCCAAGGAACTCGGTGGGATGTTCACCGAGCGCGGCATCGACCTCGAGCCCGACTTCATGCTCGAGCAGGTCGACCTCGAAGAGCAGTGCCTGGTCAGCTACGACGAGCGCGTGGTGCCCTTCGACCTGCTGGTCACCATCCCGATCAACCGGGGAGCGGCCTTCGTCGCTCGCTCCGGGTTGGGGGATGAGCTCGACCACGGCCGCGTCGACAAGCACACCTTCCTCGCCGACGGCCTCGACGACGTGTTCGCGCTCGGCGACGCCGCCAACCTGCCGACCTCGAAGGCGGGCTCGGTCGCGCACTTCTCCCTGGACGTGTTCGTGGAGAACTTCCTCAGGCACATCGACGGCTTGGAGATGCACGAGCGCTTCGACGGCCACGCCAACTGCTTCATCGAGTCCGGCTACGGCAAGGCCATGCTGCTCGACTTCAACTACGACACCGAGCCGCTCACCGGCACCTTCCCGTTCCCCGAGGTGGGCCCGCTGAAGCTGCTCGCCGAGAACGATGCCAACCACTGGGGCAAGCTCGCGTTCCGCTGGATCTACTGGCACCTGCTGCTGCCCGGCCGGCCGCTACCCCTACACGCCGACATGTCGATGATCGGCAAGGACCGGCCCGCCATGCCCGACCCCGACCCGGAGGCCGAGCAGGCCCCGCGTCGCACCAGCGCCCTGATGGAGGTGTCGATGTGACCGCCCTCGACACGCACGCGACGCCCGGCCCCGGTCCGGCTGCCGTCACCGATGCCGTGGGCGGCGCCGACGGCGCTGCCGCCGACCGCCTCGATCGCATCGAGGCCCGTCTCGACCTGCTGCTCGACCACGCGGAGCGCCGCGACGCCGAGCTCGAGCCCCTACGCGACCTCGCCGCGGAGATCGGCGTCCTGTCCGGGCCTGCGATGGACGCGGTCACCGGTCGGATCCACGAGCTCGACCAGCGCGGCTACCTCGGCTTCGCCCGCAGCGGCGGCCGGGTCGTGGAGCGCATCGTCGCCTCCTTCGACGAGGAGGATGTCGAAGCGCTCGGCGACAACGTCGTGCTGATGCTCGAGACGCTGCGCGACCTGACCCAGCCGGAGATCCTCCAGCTGCTGCGCCAGACCGCCGGGTCCGTCAGCCACCTCGACGCCCCTGCTGGCGGCCCGCCGCCCTCCACCTTCGCGCTGCTGAAGGAGCTGCGTGACCCGGAAGTTCGGCGCGGCCTGGCCCGCATGCTCGAGCTACTGCGCAGCGTCGGCACCGACCCGACCTGACCTGACCCGGCCCGACCCGACCGAGCCGGACCGGCCGAGCCGGACCGGCCTCGGACCTCCCCAGCCATCACGCATCACGCGTCACGCGTCACTCACCACTCATCACTCAGCACTCATCACTCATCACCAAGGAGCACCGACCATGCCGGTCGTCACCGTCCTCGAACGCCAGATCCACCTCGACGACGAGGGGTTCCTCACCGAGCCCAGCGAGTGGGACGAGGCACTTGGCCACGAACTCGCGGCCAACATCGGCCTCGAGCTGACCCCCCGCCACCTCGAGGTCATCGCCTTCGCCCGTGCCGACCAGGCCGAGCAGGGCGAGACCCCGACCCTGCGCCGCATGACCGCGGTCGGCGGGTTCCCCACCAAGGAGCTGTTCCAGCTCTTCCCGAAGAAGCCCGCCAAGAAGCTGTCGTACGTCGCCGGGCTGCAGAAGCCCGTCGGCTGCGTCTGAGCCGGAGGACACGATCATGACTGCAACCGACCTGAGTACCGGCCCCGTTCCCTCCTTCGACGACGACGAGGAGGAGGGCGGCCGCAAGCTCGTGCTGATCTGCTCCAAGGGCTCGCTGGACATGGCCTACCCCGGCCTGGTGCTGGCGAACGCCGCGTTGGGTGAGGGCATCGAGGTGCACATCTTCTTCACCTTCTGGGGCTTCGAGATCATCAACAAGAAGACCATGGGTGACCTCAAGTTCGTCGCCATGGGCAACCCCGCGACCCACATGCCGAACGCCGTGATGGGCCTGCCCG